>JAYTTZ010000248.1:0-18654 GCA_043744805.1 Gammaproteobacteria bacterium | reverse complement strand
AATATCCAACGGGCATCGGCGTCGGTGGCGATAGTCGCCTCGATATGCGCGGCGAAATCTGCTTCGGTTCGCGTCGGCCCGAGGGTCGGGCTGATGATCTTGCCGGTGGCCACCTCAAAGTTTGCAATCAAACACAAGGTGCCGTGCCGGTGATATTCGAACTCGATGCGCTCAACCAGGCCAGGCCGAACAGGCTTGCTGGCGTGGATACGCTCCAGCGCCTGCAGGCCGGTTTTCTCATCCACGCTCACGACGTGCGTGCCTTCCGCCGCGAGTTGCGGTGCGTCCCGGTAGGTATCGCAGAGTCGCTCGACGTCGGCTTGGTATTGAGCGGGTGCTTCCCGTTTGTCCAGCGAGGTGAGCCAGTATTGGCTCTTGTGCGGTCGCAGGTCCGCATCGCTAAAAAACGGTCTACCTGCCGCGGCGAGATGCTCTCGACAATGCCTCGTTTGGCCGCTTCGCGCGCCAACTCGCTCGGCGTCCAATGCGACACCGGCAGCCCGCTGTCGGCAGGCGGCTCACACGCCAGCGCGATGATCCCGGCGACCTGCCAGGCGCTGAATCGCGGCGGCGCGCCACTGCGCAGAACGTCGGTCAGTACGCCGGTGATGAGTTGTTCAAGATCTCGCTCTGTCGCACCGGCGGCCTCGGCAGCCAGCAGCGACGTCATCCCGTGCGCCCAGCGATATCGCCAGCGACGAACGCGCTGGCGATCGACACCCAACTTATCAGCCTGCGCTTCGTTGTGCTGGCCAGCCGAGGACAGCAAAACCACTCGGCATCGCGCTGCCAATTGCTGGGCAGTTTTCTTTGACCGTATGAGTCGCTTCAGTATGTTCTGTTGTCGCGCTGTGATTGTAATCTCGACGGATCGTTTGCCCATAGGACCTCCTGCTGCGAAGATCGCCTCAATATGATCTTCATCAGAGCATTACTCAAGAGGATTGATACTTCTGCCGAGAACATCTAGCAGGCTGGCGCTGCGGCAAGCTCGACTCAGCCGACCTCCAGCACGCAGTGCGGCGCAAAGGTGTCCTGCTCGCCCTTGTCGAAGTAGCCCAGCGGATTAGCCACGACCCGGCAGCCGCCAATGCGGTAGTCGCTGCGCGAATGCAGGTGGCCGTGCAGCCAGAGATCCACGCCTTCCGTCAGGTGGTCCAGCGCGCTGCAGAACCCGGCAGTGCTGGGGATTTCCCCGTAACGCGGATCCTGGCTTTTGAGGCTCGGCGCGAAATGCGTCACCACCACCGTGGGACCGTCGTGCGGCACTGCCAGCGCCGCCTGCAGCCACTGCTGGCAGCGCAGCCCTTCCTCGCGCATCGCGGCAGAATCGAACAGGCTGCCGTAGCGCTGGATGCCCGCCATCTGCAGGTGGTAGTTGACCGCCTTGAAGGCTTTTTCGCGCTCGCGGAGGTTGTAGGTCATGGACCCAGGGACCTGTGCCGGGCGATTGCCCAGCACGTCGAAATCGGTCCACAGGGTGGTGCCGAGGAAACGCACCGGGCCCTGGTGGTATTCCGATTCATCCAGCCAGTGGATGCCAAGGCGCGCGCAGGTGGCGCGGAGCCCGGCCCGGGTGTCGTCGAAATCCCGGCCGTCGAACTCATGGTTGCCCGGCACGTAGAGCACGGGCACCGGCCAGTGGCCAAGGCGCGGCGAGAAACGGCTCAAGCACCAGTCCGGCTGGCCGTGCGCGCCCATCGGGCTCTCGGGCGCGGCCCCGATGTCGCCGGCAAGGATCAGGAGGTCGGCCCCGGTTGCGGGTTGGGGTATGAAGCCAGGTTCGACTTCGAGGTGGAGATCGCTCAGCAGCTGAATTTTCATGGCGCCCAGTATGCCAAAGCGGCGCGCTGGTTCAGCCGGGCAGTGGTGGCTTCGGATCGTCGTCGCGGACGACTTCACCTTCGATGATTTCGCCTTCGATGATGGAAGCGTCCTCGCGCAGGTCGCGGGGCCACGAGGCCTGGTGCGCCCGCTGCTCGCGCAGCGCCCTGCGCAGGTCGCGGGTCCGCCACCACCACCAGCTCCCGAAGACGGTGCCCAGCACCAGCAGGACACTAATCACGAAGATCGAGAAGAAAAACCCCAGCACCATCAGCACGACGCCGCCCACGGCGGCCACCACGCGGATCGCCGCCAGTTGCCAGCCGCTGAGGGGTGGCTGCGGAAGCTCACGCATGGGTCGAGCGCTCGCCGGTGAGGGCGTAGCGGCGGACCTGGCGCAGTCCGCTGGCGTCCACCAGCTGCGGCACGCTGATCGCAGCCACCAGCCCCCAGCGGACTTCGGTAATCGCGAACCGCGCGTTATCGGCGGCCACCACGATGTGGCAGGCCGTGATGAGGCCGGTGCCGCCGCCGAAGCAGGCGCCCTGTACCAGCGCGACGGTGGGCACCGGCAAGATAAAGGGCCCCGCGACGGCAAGGATGAACGGCAACGAGAGGCGATCGGCGAACTTCGGCAGTCGAGTCATTAACCACAAGTAGGACCACAGTCCCGCCCAGCTGGTGACCAGCACGGCGAGTTCGCCCTTGAGCAGGTTCATCCAGTAGGTGTCGAAGGCGGGCGCGGTGGCGTCAAGGCCCGCGCTCCAGCCGAACACCTGCTGGTACATTCGGTAGGCGAGCATCAGGCTGAAGCTCCCGAGGAGCCCCATCACGAGCCCGCGCCAGGAGATGAACGCTCTGGGCGACCAGTCCAGCTGGCCGAACAAGGCGGCCGGTTGTGGCTTGGTCATGCGCTCACTCCTCGGGTTTGGTGTGCTTACCATAGCGCTGTCGTCCAGGCTTGACGATTGCAATGTTACGTCTTTATGCGTGAAATAATGCCGCATTGCAGCGTATTAAAATCCTCTCCTGGCTGCGCAGGCACGCGCTCCGATTTGCTACGCTCGCGCCTGTTCCGACACCAACAATGCAGGATAGGGAGAAACTTGATGGACATGCAGCAGCTGCAGGATCTCGAAGACATTCGCCAGTTAAAGTCACGCTACTTCCGCCTGATGGACACCCAACAGTGGGATCAATGGCAGCACTGCTTCACGGCCGACATCTCGGCGATGTACGAGGGCGCGCCGCGCGCACGCAAGGACTTGCCGACCGACATCGGCTGCGAAGGACGCGACGCCCTGGTGGCCGGCGTGAGCGGGCTCATGACGGGCGCGAAGTCGATGCACCAGGGCTTCATGCCTGAAATCGAGCTCACCAGCGCCACCACCGCCAAGGCCATCTGGGCGATGTTCGACTACGTGCGATTGCCCACCTGCCACTTCAAGGGCTGGGGCCACTACCACGAGGACTACGTGAAGGAAAACGGCGCGTGGAAGCTGCAGAAGATCCACCTGACGCGCCTGCACACCGAAGAAATCTGGGTGGGCTGAAACCCCGCCCGACTACGCCACCGCGCGACGGCCTGCTGCCGCGCGGTGGGCATCCAACGCTATTTGATTTCCACTTTCGTTATTTCGATGGGCGTCTCCGGCACGTCGCCGTAGGGCCCGACCGTAGTGGTCGGGACGTTGACGATGGCATCTACCACCTCCATGCCGCTCGTCACTTCACCGAAAACCGCATAACCCCAGTCACCGCCCACGGGCGCCGTGAAATCAAGCCGCGGGTTTTCGCGCACATTGATGAAGAACTGGGACGTGGCGCTGTCGGGATCGCCGGTGCGCGCCATGGCAATGCTGCCGCGGGTGTTCTTGAGGCCGTTGTCGCCTTCGTTCTTGATGGGCTCGCCGGTGGGACGCTGTTCCATCGCCGTGGTGAACCCACCGCCCTGGATCATGAAGCCCGGGATCACGCGATGGAAAATCGTCCCGTTGTAATGCCCAGCCTTCGCATAGGTGACGAAGTTCGCCACCGATTTCGGCGCCTTCCTGGCATCGAGCACCAGTTCAATCATGCCCTTGGACGTTTCCATCACGACTTGGACCTGGTCGGCAGCACCTGCATTGGCGGCGGCGCTGGCCAGGAGGGCAGCCGCGAGGCTCGCGGCGACAATCTTGTTTCTCACTTGGGGGTCTCCTGCTTTGGATGGGGTGCGGCGACTTGCGCGCCCGCGCGGACCATAACGCATCACGACGTGTGGTCGCAGCCTGCGTCAGGTCCCGCGCGGCTTGGCGCGATGCGTGGCGATCGCCGTCCACGGATCGTCCGGCCAGGGGTGGCGCGGATAGCGGCCTTTCATTTCCTTCTTCACTTCCGGATAGGTGCGTTCCCAGAAGCCGCGCAAGTCCTGCGTGACCTGCAGCGGCGCCTGGCGTGGCGAGAGGAGATGCAAAACCACCGGGACGCGGCCTTTCGCAATGCGGGGCGTGTCCGCCAAGCCGAACATTTCCTGCAGCTTCACCGCCAGCACCGGCGCTTCGCCCATGGTGTAGGCAAGGCGGCGACGCTGGCCACTGGGCACTTCGAAATCGATGGGGGCGAGTTCGTCGACGCTGCGCTTCTGCGCGTAGTCGAGTCGACCGCGCAGCGCTTCGGAAAAATGCGCTGCATCGAGTTCCGCCACGCGCGCCATGCCGTCCAGCATCGGCCGCAACCAGTCGTTGGCGTCACGCAGCAGCGCGTCGTCGGCGACGTCCGGCAGGCCAAGCTCCGGGCACCATGCACGCAGTCCCAGCACGCGGGCCTGCCATTCGCGCAGTGCCGGCGTCCACGGCAGTGAATCCAGCCCAAGTTGCAGCAGACCTTCGAACAGGAGATCCGCGGTGGCCGCATCGCGCGGCGTGGCACGGGCGCGCTGGCTCAGCACGATGCCGGAGAAACGGCGCAATTCGGCCGCCTCCACCGTGCGGGTTTCGCGGTTGAAGCGCACTTGCAGGCCGGACTGCCAGGCGTCGGGAAACAGGTCTTCGAGGAAGCCAGGGGCCACCGGCGCCGCGCGCTGCACCAGGCTGTCCCGCGCTTCGAAGCGAAGTTCCGCCACCGCGAGCCACGGTTCGCCAAGCAGGCTGGAATCCGGATGCAGTCGCGCGCCACGGCCGTTGGCCAGCTGGTAGCGCAGCGGGTCGTTGCCGTCGACATGGGCGATACGATCGGGATAGGCCAGCGCGATGACCTCGCCCACGTCGGCCGCGTCCTGCGCGCCGTCGTCGCGGACCTTCAGCCGCGAACGCAGCTGGCGGGCGGCTTGTTCGATTTGCTGGAGCGCGCCGCGATCAGCATCGGTTCCTGGCGGGCGACCTGCGCGCAGCGCCTGGAGCGCCTGGAGGCGCGGACGGAGATCATCATTGCGACGCGAGCCGCCCCGCAACGGATCGCGGGTTTCGAGCACTGCGGCTACGTCGCAGGCGAGGCCACGCAGCCCCTCCGGCGCCACGCTGAGCGCATGGGCAAAGCGGGGATGCAGGCCCCACCGGAGGAGTTCACGGCCGTGGGCCGTGGCCATACCCTTGGCGTCCACCGCGCCCAGCGCACGCAGGAGATCGCGGGCCTGCGCCAGCGCGCCCGGCGGCGGCGGTTCCGGGAAGCGCAGGCGCTCGGCACCCCACACGGCCACTTCCAGCGCGAACGCCGCGAGATCCACCTGCTGCATTTCGGGCCGCGTGGCCGGATCGAGGCGCTGGCTTTCGGGCCACAGGCGGTAGCAGCGACCGGGTGCCACGCGTCCCGCGCGTCCCGCGCGCTGCGTTGCGGACGACTGCGCGATGAGCACGGTTTCCAGCCGGCTCAGGCCGCTCGCCGCGTCGTAGCGCGGCTCGCGCGCGAGGCCACTGTCCACCACTGCGCGCACGCCGGGCAAGGTCACACTGGATTCCGCGACGTTCGTGGCCAACACCACGCGGCGCGCCGCTCCCGGTGCCAGCACCCGCGCCTGCTCCTCGATGCGCAGTTCCCCGTGGAGCGCGCAGGTTTCCACCGGCAACCCGGCCAGCAACCGCTGGCTGCGATCGATTTCCGCCTTGCCGGGCAGGAAGCACAGCACGTCGCCGTCGGTCTCGGCCAGCGCCAGTTCCACCGTGCGCCGGAACTGCAGTTCGGGCGTTTCGCGCGGACGCAGCGGGACGTGGCTGATGCCCACTGGATAGCTGCGACCGGCCGACGTCAGTCGCGGAGCATCGAGGAACTGGGCGAGGCGCGCGCCGTCGAGCGTGGCCGACATCACCAGGAGGCGCAGATCCGGCCGAATCTCCGCTTGCACGTCGAGGCACAGCGCGAGCCCGAGATCGCTGGCCAGGTTCCGTTCGTGGAATTCATCGAACAGCACGGCCGAAACGCCGTCGAGCAGCGGGTCGTCCTGCACCAGTCGGGTGAGGATGCCTTCGGTGACGATTTCCACGCGGGTGCGCGCGGAGATTTTGCGCTCGAAGCGGATGCGATAGCCCACCGTCTCGCCCACGGCTTCGCCGAGTTGCGCGGCCATGAAGCCTGCGGCAGCCCGCGCGGCGACCCGGCGAGGTTCCAGCATGAGGATGCGTCCGGTGCACCAGCCTTCAGCCAGCAACGCCAGCGGCACCTGGGTAGTCTTGCCGGCGCCCGGCGGCGCTTCCAGCACGAGGCGCGGATGTTCGCGCAGGCTCGCGCGTAGCGCCGGCAGGATTTCGGCGATGGGGTAATGGACAGGTGAGGTCATCAGGAGATCGAGGCGGGCTTCACGAGTTGGAGGCCCGCATCATAAACACGGCGGGGGGCGCCAGGTCGCGGCCATGCGGGCCACGACCTGCACAAGCTCAGGCGGCGCGTTCCGCCTGTTCGGCGAGACGCTGGTTCAGCGCGCAAAGGATGGCACGCAGCGAGGCATCCACGATGTCGCTGCTACGGCCCACGCCGCAGAAACGCCGACCTTCGAGGCTCAGCTGTACGTAGGTCACGGCATCGGCGCCGGCGCCGGCCGCCGTGCTGAGCGTGTGTTCGTTGTATTCCATCAGGGTGATGCGGTGCCCGCTGTGCTGTTCGAGCGCGGCGACGAAGGCACCGACCACGCCGGACGCGCGTCCGTGCAGCACCACGTCCTGGCCGTCGTCACGCACGGTGGCTTGCAGGCGATCTTCGTTGTTCTCGCGGGTCACCGTATAGCCGATGAGTTCGTACGGCATGCGCTTGGCGAGGTAATGCGCTTCGAACAGGCCGACGATGGTGCCGCCAGCCACTTCCGTTTCGCTGCGTTCCGCTTCGCGCTGGATCACGGGACTGAAATCAATCTGGAGCCAGCGCGGCAACTGGTAGCCGGCCTCGTTCTCCAGCACCCAGGCCACGCCACCCTTGCCGGACTGGCTGTTGATGCGGATGACTTCCTGGTAGCTGCGGCCGAGGTCGGCCGGATCGATGGGCAGGTAGGCCACCGCCCAGGGCTGGTCGTCCTTGCGCTTGGCGAGGCACTTCCGGATGGCGTCCTGGTGGCTGCCGGAGAACGCGGTGAACACGAGTTCGCCCGCATACGGGTGGCGCGGATGGAGGTCGATCTGCGTGCAGGCCTTCACCACGCGAATGATTTCGTCCATCTGCCCGAGCTTGAGGCAGGGGTCGATGCCCTGGCTGTAGAGGTTCATCGCCATCGTGACGAGGTCCATGTTGCCGGTGCGCTCGCCGTTGCCGAGGAGGCAGCCTTCCACGCGCTGGGCGCCGCCCATCACGGCCAGTTCCGCCGCCGCCACGGCGCAGCCGCGGTCGTTGTGGGTATGGAGGCTGATGATCACCGCATCCCGCGTGTTGATGTGGCGGCCAAACCATTCAATCTGGTCGGCGTACACATTGGGCGTGGCCATCTCCACCGTGGCAGGCAGGTTGAGGATGACCGGGCGCGCCGGCGTCGGCTGCCACACGTCGAGCACGGCATTGCAGACTTCCACCGCGTAGTCGAGCTCGGTGCCGGTAAAGCTTTCCGGCGAGTACTGGAAGGTCCACTCGGTCTGCGGATAGCGCGCGGCACACGCCTTCACGAACTTCGCGCCTTCGGTGGCAATCGCCTTGATGCCGTCGCGGTCAAGTTCGAAGACCTGCTCGCGCTGGACGGTGGAGGTGGAGTTGTAGAGGTGGACGATGGCCTTCTTCACGCCGACGAGGGATTCGAAGGTGCGCTCGATGAGCTCCGGGCGGGCCTGGGTGAGCACCTGGACGGTAACGTCGTCCGGGATGAGCTTGCCGTCGATGAGCTGGCGGACGAAGTCGAAGTCCGGCTGCGAGGCGGCCGGGAAGCCGATTTCAATCTGCTTGAAGCCGACCTTCACCAGGAGGTCGTACATCTGCCGCTTCTGGCCGACCGTCATGGGCTCGATCAGCGCCTGGTTGCCGTCGCGCAGGTCGACGCTGCACCAGGTGGGCGCTGCGGTGATGACCTGGTCCGGCCAGGTCCTGTCGCGGAGCGCGATGGGCGGGAATGGCGGGTATTTGCGGTGGTCGAAGCTGCTCATGGAAACCCCGGTCTGGAAACGTTGAAGGTGGCGGGCGGGAGCACCCGGATGGCAGGTAGTATAGGCGGCCGCCCGAGGTGAAAGGCACTAAATTGACTCACCATGGACGCTCATATCTATGACTTACTCCAAACTATTAATTATTTTTAGAGATAAAATCCAAAAACAAGCTGAGTAGGTTTTCGCCATGAAACTGGACCGCACCGATCGCCGGATTCTCGCCGTCATGCAAGGCAACGGCCGCATCACCACCCTGGAGCTGGCCGAGAAGGTGGGGTTGTCGCCCACGCCATGCGCGCGCCGGGTGCGACGCATGGAGGAGTCTGGAGTGATTGTCCGGCACGTGACCCTGCTCGACCAGCAGAAGCTGGGGCTCAACATCACGGCGATGATCAGCATCACCATGGACCGGCACACACCGGAGCGCTTCGCCACCTTCGAGCGCGCCGTCAGCCAGTTCCCGGAAGTGGTGGAATGCAGCATCGTCACCGGGCAGGCGGCCGACTACCTGCTCAAGGCAGTACTTCCGGACATGACCTTCTACGAGGAATTCCTGCTGGGTCGGCTCACCCGGATCGAGGGCGTGACGGGCGTCCATTCGAGCTTCGTCTTGCGGAAAATCATCGCCCGCACCGAACTTCCGCTTGATCATATCGGTTTAAACCGCAACGATTAGCCGGTTTAACGCTGGTTGGCCGCCTCAGGAATGGAGTGCTGCCTGGCCGGCACGCACGAGACCCGTCGCCGCTGCACGCGCGCCGCCCACTCCAGCAAGGGCAGCCTGCCTGCGAGAGGCCAGGCGCCCACGCGGTGCTGTCACCGCCCCTTGCGCCGACAGCCCTCTCCGGGTCTTACCTCCAAGCCTGCGCCCCGCGCCGGCCCACCAGTGTCCACCTTCAGGAATCAAAGTGTCCGATACAACCCTAACCGACATACGTTTCGAAAACTTCAGCCTGCATGAGTCACTGCAGCGCGGCCTCGACGAGGCCGGCTTCACGCAGTGCACGCCCATCCAGGCCATGACCCTGCCCATTACCCTCGCCGGACGCGACGTCGCCGGCCAGGCCCAGACCGGCACCGGCAAGACCGCTGCCTTCCTCGTTGCCCTCTTCAACCGACTGCTCACCCGCGACTCGCTGCCGGAACGGCGCACCGAAGATCCGCGCGCCATCATCCTCGCGCCCACCCGCGAGCTGGCGATCCAGATCGAGAAGGACGCCGCCCAAATCGGCAAGTACACGCAGTTGAAGCGCGCGCTCATCTACGGCGGCGTCGACTACGACAAGCAGCGCGCACAGCTGGAAGGTGGCGTTGACGTCATCATCGCCACGCCTGGTCGCATCATCGATTTCGTGAAGCAACACGCAGTGAGCCTCCGCGGGATCGAAGTGATGATCATGGACGAGGCCGATCGCATGTTCGACCTTGGCTTCATCGCCGACATCCGCTTCCTGCTGCGCAAGATGCCCGACGCGACCATGCGCCAGAACCTGCTGTTTTCGGCCACCTTGAGCCATCGCGTGCTGGAACTTGCCTACGAACACATGAACGACCCCGAGAAAGTGGTCGTCGAGACGGAGTCAATCACCGCCGCACGGGTGCGCCAGCTGGTGTTCTTCCCGGCAACGGAAGAAAAACTCCCCTTGCTCCTCGGCCTGCTCAAGCAGCACGCCACCGATCGCGGCATGGTGTTCGTGAACACCAAGTACGCCTGCGAACGCGTGGCGCTCACGCTTGAACGCGCCGGCTACAAGGTGGGCGTGCTGTCCGGGGACGTGCCGCAGAAGAAGCGCGAATCACTGCTCGGCCGCTTCACCCGCGGCGAGCTTTCGCTGCTCGTCGCGACCGACGTCGCCGCCCGCGGCCTGCACATCCCGGGCGTCACGCATGTCTTCAACTTTGACCTACCCTACGACGCGGAGGACTACGTCCATCGCATCGGGCGCACCGCGCGCCTCGGCGCGGAAGGCGACGCCATCAGCTTCGCCTGCGACGAGTCCGCCATGCACCTGCCTGACATCGAGGCCTTCATCGAGCAGAAAATCCCGGTGGCCAGGATCGAACGCGGCATGCTCCAGCCCGTGCCGCGCGCGCCGCGCCGCGTGGAAGGCGAGCAGCGCGAGGAAAGCGTGGTCGAGAACGCGCTCAGCGAGGCCGCGGCCGAACGCCAGAAGAAGCGCGAGCGCGAGCGCCGCGATGGCGGCGGGGACCGCGGTCGCAGCAGCGGAAGCGGTGGGAGTGGTGGCAGCAGCGGTGGCAGCAGCAGCGGTGGACGGGGCGGACGTTCCGGCGGCGAAGCCCGCAGCGGCGGCGGACCGCGGCGCGACGATGCCCCACGCGAGCGCCCCGCGGAAGCCGCGGCGCCCGCAGCCAGGCCAGCTGATCCGGCGCCGGTGGTGGAGACGGAAGAGCAGAAGTCGCGGCGGCGGCGTCCGCGCGGCGGTCGCCGTGAGCGCGAGGTCGAGGTCACGGCAGTGCCGGGGCCAGTAAGCCCGGCGCGTCACCAACCGCCCAAGCTGCTCACTCGCATCAAGCAGAAGCTGAAAGGCTTCTTCGGCTTCAGGGGCTAGCGAGCCGCAAGTGGAGGCGTCAGGCCGCACCCCACACGCCCGCAGTTTGGTCCGTCAGTGACGGACCAAACGCTTCGACGCTAGCGCCCCGGACCCAGGCGAGCACGGGGCGCCAGGCGCCAACCCTCCAGGCGAGTCCGGCGCGATCCAGCAGCGTCGAACACGCTGCCCGTGGACTCGCCGCCGATATCCCGTGAGGAGCGCCAGCCCAGGCCCGCGACCATTCGGCCTCCGCGAGTACACGGCGTGCTTGCCAGAAGGGCACCCCCCCCGTGGAGACCACCGGCGTCGCCAAGCCAGGCATGACTGGCCACCTCCGCGAACCAGGTTTCCACTTCGATGCGCGCCCGGGTTGCAGAATCGAGCGTCGCTTACGGCAGTGGGACAGGCCAATCCGCTTGAACCGGCCCGTCCACGCAGGCACTGCGTGGTCTGGCAGCCTGAAATGTAAATTCCCTCACAGATTTCGACGGCTCCGATTGTCTTTCGCACACCCTCGCCCGAAGGTTCCACTGCGCCTGCAAATGGCGCGGTCGAAGGCAGCGTTCAGACAACCCAGGCAGGTCCGCATGGCCAGAATCAATCCACGCCTTTGGTGCAGTTCCCTGTTCGTATTACAGCTCACCGCGAGTCCGGTTTCTGCCGCACCGGGCCTGCTGCCCGGCCTGCCCGCAGTCGATGAAGTCACCTGGAACACCACCGCCGTACGCAAGGTGCTGGCCGTGTTTGCCTACGGCGGACAGCCTACGGACGACCAGATTCAACGCTGGGCTGACGCGACACCGGCCCTGGCGATCGCGCAGATGCTGACTTTCGCCGAACACAACTTACTCTTGTCGCCACCTTCAAGCCTGGATCGCGATGGCTTGAAGGATCGCCGTAATTCCCTGACTGCCTTGAGTAAGTTCTGGTCGTCTGAAAATCCCGCCAACCAGATCCCGGGCGATCGCCGGCAGGGCTTCGCGCGCAGCGAATGGAGCGGCGCCTTCGAGACCTGGACCATGGCGGCGCGCACCCGTGGCGGCAATCCCTTTCGCCATAAAATCAGCTTCTGGGAGACCAACTACCATCTCGCCGTGAACCACCAACGGGGTGTCAGCAACTTCCAGCTGACACGGATGTATGACGACATGCTGGGCCTCCTGGGTACCGGTGCTGCTTACGAAACCGTCATCGCCAAGGGTTCACTCTCCGCAGCCATCGCGCGGCAGTACGGCCACGAATACAACGTGTTTTACGGCGACACCTGTTACTGCAACGAAGATTTCGCGCGCGAGTTCCACCAACTCGGGTTTGGCGTCCTCGGCAAGGGCGAAAGGACCTACCACGAGACCGTCACGATCAAGAACACCGCCAAGATCCTGACCGCGATGTCGGTGGTGCAGGGCGACGCACCCACTGAATGGGAAGGCGATACCCTGACCTTCGGAACCGATGGCCATGTGACAGGTCCCGTCCAGGTCCTGCACCAGCAGATTGCGGGTTCAACCATGGGCAAGCAGCTTCCCGTGCTGGCTGCGCTCGAGATCCGGCATCCGGAAAGCCTGGCCAACCTGCCCGTGATGATCATCCAGGGCCTGGCCAGCGATAATCCGTCCAAGGCCGAGATTGCCGGCTTGCGCCAGGCCTGGGCCAGCATGGCCAGGAAGGACCTGCTGATCTTCCTTCGGGCTTACGCCATATCGACGTATTTCCACAGCCCCACGCGAATCAAGCAATGGACCAGCGTCGAGCGATTCATGCTGGTGGCCAACAATTTCGCCCACTCGAACCTGGAGCAGTACTACGACGTCCCGGAAGAAGGACGCCTCTTCTGGGATGAGGAATTCGTTCCTTTCGAACCCTGGCATGACGTGTTCGGCCACCAGAACTCGAACGAAGCCGCCGGTAGCGCCGAACTGTTCCGCAAACACCTCGGCGCCGCGACTGATGGGGCTTACCGCTTTACCGACGTCAACCATGATTTCGGCGGTCGCAACTACAAGAAGGACTGGCGCCGCAACCTGGCGCCGACGCCGGGCACCCTGCAATATCGCGTCGACACTACGGCCGAATGGCTGTGGAACCGCTTTATTGCCGACGGCTTGAAGAACTTCGGTCCACTCGAACGCGCACAGGTCTACTCACTGCTCGCTTACGGCACCGACGCCGCCGAGCACTTCAGATCCTCGAACGAAAACGTCGCGCTCACCCTGGCTGATCTTCAAGGGAATGCGGCGATCGCGGCCGACCTGGCCCGTGTAGGCAACAAGCTGCTGCCGCTGGCGCATACCAATGTCGACATCAGGGACGCAACGAATCGGCGGATTGGTGCCGCGATCAGTTTCATCATCGCAACGCCGTTCATGTTCGCCCAGGAGGGACGTTGAAAATGGATCATCTTCCAGGCAGACGGTCTTTCTTGCGCTCCAGCCTCGCGGCGGCAACCGTCGCGGCGGCCGTCTTACCCGGCTGGTCGCGTTCCGTGCTCGCGGCGGACTGTGGGGTTGCCGGCTTTGCCAACGTCAACCATCCGATCCTGGCCAATATCATGTTGCAAGGTGGGCCGGACTTCCGCCATGCATTCCCACCACCGTATTCGGATGTGGCGTCGACGGTGGGCGGGACCTATTGGACGGCTCGCGCTACCTCCCACTCGCTCGACACGCGGCTCAGCAGCAATGAACTCCAGCAGCGTTGGGAAAATGATTTCTTCCACGTCGCGGACGGCAATACCGAGTTTGGCATCCTGCGTAAGTGCGACTGGCTGCATGATCTGTGGCTGCAAGGGAAAGTCGCTTTCACCTGCGGTTTGCTGAATGACAGCTCACGCGACCATGAATTGGCTATACGCGCCATGGAAATGGGCAACCGGACAGCGGGAAAACTTCAGTTTGGCAACGGGTGGGGGGGACGGCTGGCAAACGCCGCTGGCGGCAATGTCGTAGCCCTCACGACTTCGCCCCGTCGCTTCGCTTTTGGACCGGATCCGGCGCTGCCCCTGGACCTGCTGAAGGTAGACAAGCGCAACCTGGTCCCGGCGACGGATACGCGAAACATCTCCTTGCCAAACCTGCCTGACTACAATCCTGACTGGTTCAACACGCGCGACTACCTCGTCAGGGCCCTCAAGCAGTACTACCCGGAGCGCCGCAAGACGATCCCGGCCAAATCGGTATTCCGGCAGTTCGCCGACCACGAAGCCAAGCTCAGGAACTTCGGTGAATTGATTGACTGCCGCCTGGCTGGTGTTCAGGTGCCAGACGGACTCTCGGGACTGTTCCTGTCGCCGGAGGAAGGTGGCGTTCGTTACGATCTGGCACTGCAGATGCGCAATCTCTACGACGCGCTGGCGTCAAACGACCTCCTCGACATGCGAGTCGCCTCGCTTGAATTCCCGGGCTGGGATACCCACAACCTGCAGCGTACGGAAATGGAGCCAAACCTCACCCAGCTGTTTGGCCTGGGCGGTGGGCTACATCGACTCTTCGAGAGTTTGCCGGCTAACGCGCGAAGCAACCTGGTGGTGGTCATCGCCGGTGAGTTCGGGCGCCAGCTCAAATCGAACGGTGGTGGCGGGACCGATCACGGTGACGGCTCCACCGCCATCATCATTGGCGACAGCGTGCGCGGTGGGGTCTTTGGCACCATGTTTCCTGAAGAAGAAATTGCGCGAATCGGCGAAGACTCTGCGGATATCCAGGGCGTCAACGCGATCGATCACGTGTTCGGTGCCATCTGCAATCGGGTCGCGCCGGGCTCGAAGGCACAGGTGTTCCCCAACGGCGCGGGCGCGCCTGTCGAGGCCGGTGTGGACTTTTCCACCCTGTTCGGATGACCGCGCGCTGCCAGGAGGTTCCCTATGGAGGCAACGCATAAGGCGGCGGGGATCTTCGGCCTGCTGCTCCTGTCTGGCCTGGCCATCGCCGAGCCGATGCCGGCCAACGCTGAGGCAGTCCGCCAGGCGCGCCAGAACAGCGTCCGGTTACAGTTTGAAATGGCGATCAAGAATTGCACCCACCAGCCGACGAGGGCGCAGCCGATGTGCCGCAAGCAAGCCGCAGCGGCGCGTACCCGGTCACTGGAGCAACCAGACCCGCTGGCCAGCCAATGAGCGGGAGCGCCAGTCTCGCCAGGCGCTGGCGATGGGAGGGTTCTAACAGGCTGGTGAAAATCAGCAGGAACCCACCCGTGAGAGCGGGGATCGACGGGATCCCATGGCCATCTGACAATGGTCATTCACCATCGGCGCCTGGCCTTGGGGAAAAGTCCGACGCCCCACGGACGCCCCGCCTTTACCCCTGCACCGACTTCGCGGCGATTTCCTTCAGGGCGAGTTCAAAGCTCTCCACCGGCTGGCCACCCTGGATCAGGTACTGGTCGTTCACCACCACGGCGGGCACCGCATTGATGTTGCAGCTGGCGTAGAAGCGCTGCCGTTCACGCACGACGTCGGCGTATTCGTCGGTGCTGAGGATCGCTGCGGCACGTGGCACATCCAGCCCCACGTCTTCCACCGCGTTCAGCAGCACTTCGCGCGCGCCGGGATTCAGGCCTTCAGTGAAGTACGCACGAAACAGCGCCATCTTGAGTTCAAGCTGGCGCCCCTGCTCGCCGGCCCAGTGCAGCAGGCGGTGGCAGTCGAAGGTGTTGTAGATGCGGCTGCGGCGGTCCATGTGGAACGTGAAGCCAAGTTCCTCGCCGCGTTCTTCGATGGCCTTGCGGGTGCCGGCGAACTGCTCGGGCGTGCCGCCGTATTTCTGCTGCAGGTGTTCGTCCAGATCCTGGCCAAGGGCTGGCATCTGGGGATTGAGTTCAAACGGCTGGAAGTGGATCTCGGCTTCGACCGCCTCGCCCAGGTTCTCCAGCGCCTGCTCCAGCGACTTCAGTCCGATGACGCACCAGGGACACGAGACGTCGGAGACGAAATCGATTTTCAGCCGGTACGGCATCGTGCGTTCTCCAGCGGCCTAGCGGACAGCCAGCAGTTCAACGTCGAAGACGAGCGTCGCGTTCGGCGGAATGGCCCCGCCGGCGCCGCGTGCGCCGTAGCCAAGCTCGGGCGGGATGACCAGCGTGCGCTGCCCGCCCACCCGCATGCCAGCCACGCCCTGATCCCAGCCCTTGATCACGTGGCCACCCCCCAGCGGGAAGCTGAACGGCTCGTTCCGATCGCGGGAACTGTCGAACTTGCGACCCTTGTTGTCGGGCGCGGCTTCATCGAACAGCCAGCCGGTGTAGTGCACGACCACTTCGCGGCCGCTTTCGGCCAGATCACCTTCACCAATCTGATGGTCAGTCATGGGGGAGCTCCGATTCGGGAAGGCGATTGTGCACGAGCAGTGCACAAAGCGACATGCACGGTTCAAGCGGTTTCGCGGAGCTGTGAACCCTGTCGCGAAGCATCGAGCTGGGCCAAGGCGGCAGCCAGCATCAAGCTGCTGCGATGGCTGATGGCGGCAGGGAGATCACCGGCAGTGACGGCCGTATCCGGGTGGTAGCGCGCGCTGGTCCCGGCGAGGCGTCGCGACTCGGCGGCCGCAAGCGAGGTGTTGAGCTTCCAGCCCCCGCCGCGAGGCGCCGACTGCACGAGCGCAGGGGCGGTGTCGATTTTCACAACCACGGCGCTGGCACCCGCTTCGACGGCCAGCCCGGCGGCGGCCAGCCCTGCTCCGATGGGGCCACCAAACAGCGCGCCACCTGCCAGTGCCATGGCCGGCTTGATCTCGTCCCCGGTGAGCTTGCGGTACAGCTGGCTCACGCCGGGGATGTGCTGCAGCGGGTTAACGAGGTCCAGCAGGTCCCGGAAACTCAAGCCATCCTTGCCGAACAGCCAGCGCCGCGTCGAATCCAGCGCGTCCCGTACGGCATGCGAACTGGCAGTGGCTGTGGCGGGCGGGCTGGTGACAGGAAACATGGGGACGCCTTGGGACGCGGGCTGGTGCCCGGGTCACTGCAAGGTCGGGGCCAGCGGCTGATTCGTGCGGAATGGCGCGTTTCCATCCCCACTTCGTGCCCATGCGCGGCGAGCGCTTGCCGGGCAAGCGGCACGGATTGTCCGGGAGGGGCGCTAGTGCAGGGTCGACGGCGCCGGCGGCTGGTCCAGATTCGGGGTGAACATCCGGGCGGCGTCCACCGCATCGAAGCGGTACTTGGCGCCGCAAAATTCGCAGCCGACTTCCACCTCGCCGCGCTCGACGATGATGCTGTCGATTTCCTCCTTGCCAAGGCCCTGCAGCATGGCCTGCACACGTTCCCGCGCGCAGGCACAGGCAAAACTGGTGGCCAGGGGTTCGAAGCTGCGGAGTGGCTCCTCCCAGTAGAGCCGATGGAGGATGGCCAGCGGGTCGAGGGTGAGCAGTTCCTCGCGGGTGAGGGTCGAGGCCAGGAGGGCGATGCGGTTGAAGTGCTCGTTGCGGCCAATCTGATCCTGATCCTCCGGGCCGCCCAGGTTGCCGGCGCCGGTCACTGGCATCCGCTGCAGCAGGAGCCCCGCGACGACCTCATCGTTGGCGGCAAGCAGCAGGCGCGTGTCGAGTTGTTCGGACTGGAGCATGTAGTGCTCGAGCACTTCGGCGAGTTGGTCCAAAGGCTCCCGGTGGTCGTCGTGCAGCGGCACGATGCCCTGGTAGGGTTGGGTGCCGGGCGCGCGGTTGCGTGGATCGAGCGTGATGGCGCAGCGGCCCTTGCCGCCCGCGTTCACGAGTTCGCGAAGCCCGGCGTCGGCAGCGGGTTCAGACACCACGTTGGCAGTCGCGCGAAAACTCAGGTTGGAACGGACCTCCACCACGGCCAGCTTCACCGGACCGTCGCCGTGAAGCTGGAGCACCAGCGCGCCGTCGAAGGTGATGCTCGACTGCATCAGGAGGCTGGCGGCGGTCATTTCGCCCAGCAGGGTGCGGACCGGCTCGGGAAAGGCGCCAGCCCCGGCGCGGCGGCGGAGCGCCTCCTGCCAGGCGTCGGTGAGGCGGACGACGGCGCCGCGCACGGGCAGGCCATCGAAGAGGAATTTATGGAGGTTGCGTGCGCTCATCACGGGATCCCGGACCATCAGGCGCGCATTATGACCGGGAAGGGCTGCCCCTGACGCGGGATCCGCCGCGTGGGCACGGGCCCATCCGGGAAATGACCTGAGTCGCGCTGCGCATCCAAAGCCTGGGCGCAAGGCAGCGCAGGTCCAGTCCCCTTGCGTAAGGCCACGCCCGGGATTTGGCAGGCTGGGCCCAGGCCATTGCGGCGAGAGGAGCGCCAGGGTCGTACACCCCGGCGGGCAGCAGGCTTCAGGCCGGGCGGTCACCCAGCTCATTCAGCTCATCGCGGAGATCGCGGGCCACGTTGCCTGCCAGCCGCATCGCCACTGCCGGGCCGGCGCTGTCGATGAAGCGAAGCAGCACGCCATCGAAGCTCAGCTGCCGGACCTGCAGCAGCACGTCCATGATTTCGTCAGTTTCACAGTGAACGCGCGCGTGCATGGGAATGCTTCAAGCCTGGGGGCCAGATCGGCGGGATCCTGATGGCCCCGTCTTTCACCGGCATGACAGGTCGGGGTCGATTCCGGACGTTGATCACACGTCCCTCGCTGCGGCGCGACCAAAACTTCCCGTGGTCGGCGCGCGCGGCTTCTCCTGGACTCCGGCAGAAGCCGCGACTGCTGGCCGCCTTGGGAGCAGTCGCCGGGCCCGGTCCACGGTGGCGTGGGCCACGCAACCAACACTACAAACGATCGCGAGGGGGGAGATCGCCATGGACATGAA
>JAYTTZ010000247.1:0-53562 GCA_043744805.1 Gammaproteobacteria bacterium | reverse complement strand
TCGCGCAACAAGCGGGACACCTGTGCATGTTCCAGCGCACGCCGCAGTTCTCGATTCCAGCCTGGAACCGCGCGATCAGCGCTGAGGAAATGCGCGAGGCGCAGGCCACCTACGGCGAAATCCGCCGGCTCATCAAGGAATCCGAGGTGGGCCTCCATTACGAAATGCCGGATCACGGGGCGAAGGAAGCCACTGCCAAGGCCCTGCAGCAGCAACTGGAGTTCGCCTGGGCGCGCGGTGGTTACCTGATGCTGGCGGCCTACCCCGATCTCGTGACGGATCTGGAATCGAACAAGATCGTGAGCGACTGGGTGAAGGAAAAAATCCGTGCACGCATCAAGGATCCGGCGCTGGCCGAGAAGCTGATGCCGCAATACCCATTGGGAGCGAAGCGCCTGTGCGTGGACACCGACTACTTCGAAATCTACAACCGCGACAACGTCACCCTGGTGGATTTGCGCGAGTCCCCCATCGATCGCTTCACCGGGCACGGCCTCCGCACCGCCAATGGCACCGAATATCCGCTGGATGCCGTGGTCTTCGCCACCGGCTTCGACGCCATGACGGGCGCACTGCTGGCGGTCGACATCCGTGGCAAGGACGGCTTGAGCCTGCGCGAGAAATGGCAGCACGGTGCCAGGAACTACCTGGGGGTCAGCATCGCGGGCTTCCCCAACCTCTTCATGATTACCGGCCCCGGCAGCCCGTCCGTGCTGTACAACATGGTGGGCAGCATCGAGCAGAACGTTGACTTCGTGGTCGACGCCATCGAGTACCTCCGCCAGCACCAGTACGCGAGCATCGAGGCGAAGCCGCGCGAGGAAGCGGCCTGGACCAGGTACGTTGAATGGATCGCGAAACAGACCATCTACACCAAGGTGAAGTCCTGGTACACCGGCGAGAACGTCGACGGCAAGCCCGGCGGCTTCATGCCCTATGCGGGGGGCGGCCTCACCTACTTCGAGTTCGCGAAGCAGGTGGTGGACGCCGGCTACCGGGGCTACAAGCTCAACACCTGATCCACCACGCCACCGCCAGCGCTGGCACCACCCTCAAAAAAGGAAAGACCAATGTCCGCTTACCTGATTGCCTTTGCCAAGGTGAAGGATGCCAACCGCCTTCCGGAATACTCGTCTGCCGCCGGTCCCACCCTGGTTGCCGCAGGCGGCACCGTGGTGGCCCGCGGCAAGGTGCGCACCCTCGCCGGTAGCTTCGGCGCGAACGCCTGCCTGGTCGTGAAATTTTCTGACGTGGCAGCGCTTGAAGCCTGGTACAACTCCCCCGCCTACCAGGCCCTGATCCCGCTGCGTGACGAAGTCATGGAACCCAATTTCCTGATCCTCGAAGAGCCGACCTGAGCGGTTTCCGCCAGGGACGGGCGCGCCACCTGGCCGCGTGCCGGTTGGCGCGACTGCCTCGATGAAATCACTGCCCACCAGCGTGACCGCCTACAAGCGCACGCCAGACTTCACCCAAGACACCGTACCCGCCGGTCTGTTGAGGAGCCACGACACCAGGCAAGGGGTGTGGGGACTTATCGTGGTACTCGCAGGCGAACTCCGCTACACGATCCTCGAACCCGAACTCGAAGTGCTCATCCTGTCGCCCGGCGTACCGGGCGTGGTCGAGCCCACCGTGCGGCATGAGGTCTGTCCCATGGGCGACGTGCGCTTCTACGTCGAATTCCATCGCTAAGGGCTGCCGGCGCGCCGTGCCGACAGGGCCGGGGCCCCCGGCGGGCTGGCGCCCCCGCTTGAAAGGCATGGACTTCGGGGGAACCGGGGCAAGCACAAAACGTTTCACGACTCATCGCTATACTGCAGGCCCCTTCTCCACACCGAGGACGAGCCATGAGCAGCGACACGACTTACACGCCCCCGAAAGTCTGGACCTGGGATGCCGAATCCGGCGGGCAATTCGCCAAGATCAACCGGCCCATCGCCGGCGCCACCCACGACCAGACGCTGGCCCGCGGCAAGCATCCGCTGCAGCTTTATTCGATGGGCACCCCGAACGGCGTGAAGGTCACGGTGATGCTGGAGGAACTGCTGGCGCTCGGCCACGCTGGCGCCGAGTACGACGCCTGGCTGGTCTCGATCCTCTCGGGGGATCAGTTCGGCAGCGACTTCGTGGCCATCAATCCCAATTCCAAGATCCCCGCCTTGCTTGATTGCAGCACCACGCCGCCCACCCGCGTGTTCGAGTCCGGCGCGATCCTGGTCTACCTCGCCGAGAAGTTCGACGCCTTCCTGCCGAAGGCCCCTGCGGCCCGCGCCGAATGCCTGTCGTGGCTCTTCTGGCAGATGGGCAGCGCGCCCTACCTCGGCGGCGGCTTCGGTCACTTCTACGCTTATGCGCCGAGCAAGATGGAGTACTGCATCAATCGTTTCACGATGGAAGTGAAGCGCCAGCTGGACGTCCTCGATCGCAACCTCGCCGAACGTCGATTCCTGTGCGGCAACGACTACACCATTGCCGACATCGCGGTGTACCCCTGGTATGGCGTGCTCCTCACGGGGGATCTCTACAACGCCCAGGAGTTCCTCGACGTGCAGTCCTACAAGCACGTGCTCCGCTGGGCCAACGAAATCGCCACGCGCCCGGCCGTGCGGCGCGGGAGCCGGGTGAACAAGACCTGGGGCCCGGCAGACCAACAGTTGGCAGAACGCCACGCCGCCAGCGATTTCGATACGCCGGCGGCGTGATGGAGCCGACCGCGCCACTCAGCCTCCGACGCGCGATCTTGCCCAGTCCGCTGGGCGAGATGGTGCTGGTCTTCGACGACGAACACGTGCTGCGCGCGCTCGACTGGGCCGACCACGACGAACGCACGCAGCGCCTGCTCCGGCTGCATTACGGGATCGAGGGCAAGGGTTACCGGCTCACGCCGGCGCCGTGCCCGACACCGCTGGCATGCGCATTCGAAGGCTACTTCGGGGGCCAGCTCGAGGCGCTGGATGCACTGCCGGTAGCGACCAACGGCACGCCCTTCCAGCGTGACGTCTGGACCGCGCTGCGGACCTTGCCCGCAGGCAGCACCACCCCCTATGGCGCGCTTGCCGCGAAACTTGGCAAGCCCGCTGCGGTCCGCGCGGTGGGCCTTGCGAACGGTGCCAATCCCATCGGCATCGTCGTGCCCTGCCACCGCGTGATTGGCGCCAACGGCACCCTCACCGGCTACGGCGGCGGATTGGAACGCAAGGCCTGGCTGCTGGCGCATGAAGGTGTCGCCCTGCCACGACCAAAGATTCCTGGCCGGCAACACGTGCTGCCAGGCTTCGAATGAACCCACCTGCCTCGGCACCGCTCCCCTCTCCCGGCTGGTTTGCCGCGCGGATGCTCGTCGCCTACGTCGCGCTGCACTACGGCTACGGACTCATTCCCGACCAGTGGTTGGCGAGCACGGCGTACCTACATGGTTTCACGCAGCCGAGCGCTGCGCTGATCAACACGCTTGCCGGCGGTGAGCAGGTGCTGGCCGTCGAGAATCGCATCGTGTCGGCTGGCGCCGTGCTGGAAGTGGTTCGCGGCTGCGACGGCAGCGGTGCCTTGTTCCTGCTGGTGGCCGCAGTCGTTGCGTTCAAGGCGCCGTGGCGCTTGCGCGCGCTGGGCGTGCTGGGCGGTGCCGCCCTTGTGTACTGGTTGAACCTGCTGCGGCTGGTAGGCCTCTACTTCGTGGCAGCACACCATCCCGCGCGGTTCGAGGCCCTGCACGAGTACTTCGTGCCGGGCCTGCTGGTGGTGATGGTCATGCTGTTCTTCATCGGCTGGACTTCGCTGGTGAAGCCTCCCGGCGACCCCGGCCTGTCCTGAGTCGTGTCCCTCAACGGCGCGGCGCCCGCGCGACGTCGCGCGATGCTCCACAGCCCCAGCGCCAGGATCCCGGCCAGCACCGGCCCGAAGGCAGGCACCTTGCGGCCCGTCGTGATGGGCACCGATCCTGACGCGTTGGGATTGGATTCACCGGCATCCACCCGGCCGTTGTGGTTGGCATCTTCGACGTCATCGGCAAAAGCGGCCTATCGGCCCGTGCATAAAGGCATCGGTCTGCTCAAAACCGAACACTAGGAAATGCTCCAAACCCTGCTTCATGTCGCGTGCGAGAAGTGATGGCAACATGGGTAGTACGGCTTCATCGGTCGTGGGGTGGATGTCCGGAGGATGTCCGGTTCCTAGCGGTAAGGTTCATGATGTCGCCTTGGGAGAGTCTTTAAAATTTATTAAATTCAAATATTTGATTTACTTTTTAAAGCGATGAACCGTGGCGGTGAGATGGCTGGCGGTGTCCGGTTCACGTCCGGTTCGACGCCATTCATGTCCGGTTCGTCCGCACGTACGCGGTGGCTGCGCCAGCACCCTCCACCCGCAGTAGACCCAGTTCTTCCATCGCCACCAAGTCTCGACGGGCATGGCGCTCAGATACTTCGGGCGCGAAACGCTCTCGATACTCCGCAGGCCGGATTCGCTCATCCAGCTTCATCGCTGCCAGCAGCGCCCGTTGACGCGCGTTGAGCGACGCCCGTTCCTCTTGCGCGCCGCTCGGTCCCCATAGCGTCAGAGTGACGCCGGTTTTCAGATCTTCCCATTGCGGCGGACGCAGCCCCAGGTCCACACACGACTGGATGATTTTTTGCGTGCCGCGGCCGATGCGCTCCATCAGTCCCCGCAGATACAACACCTGGGCCATGTCCGGGTTAGCCGGCAACGACGGGTGATTGCGCCGTAAGGTGGCCGGAGTCAGGCCGTCAGGCAGACGGCCCGAATTCCATATTTCGATACGGTCCGCATACACGCTCACGGTCAGCCCGCCTGAAAAGCCAGCATAGTCTCGATGCGCAAACGCATTCACGAGCCCCTCGCGCACGGCGGCCTCGGGGTAAGCCAGACGCGCGTGGCGCACCAGCGGCGCCTTGGGGTCGGCTTCGAAGTGCTGCTCCACCGGCAGATGCCCGCGAATCCAATCGAAGGTTTGATTCAGAACGCGGACCAGGGGCCCGTGGAGTTGCCGGTCATCCAGATACTCGCGGGCCGTCTTGCTTGCCGCAAAGCGAACCAGCCGTACCCGCGTCTGCGGGTGACGCTGCGCCGGGTTGCGCGCGAACAGCACGTCAGCCCCTTGCGTGTAGCCCCGGGCACCTGACAAGCCCAGTTCGGCCAGCACACCGTCATCGTCTTCATGCTTGGCAAATCGGAGGCGACCCGACTCGCCCGCCTCACGCACCAGTGCGCGCACCTCATCGTGATCAACGTCGACTTCCTCCATGCCCATGGAGGACCGACGCTCCCAGCGGTCCGCACTCACGGACTTGGTTTGCACCATCTCGCGCAGCGCTTGTGCCTCGGCCGGCACAGTGCGGTCGTTGCGGCGCAAGAACACTCGGCCGCCACACACATAAGGTCGGTCCTTGCCTTCGGGCACCTCGATGGTTAGCACCGACTTGCCCTCCAGGTCATCCAGGCTCACCGTGAACAGGGCCGAAGGCGTCAGCCGATCCGCAAGTGCCTGGTGCATGCCGCGCATGCGCTGCGCGTCCTGCTCGTCGGGTGGCAGGCCCAACACCTCACCTTTGTCGCCGACGCCACAGAACAACGTGCCACCCTGCGTGTTCAAGAACGAACACACCACCTCTGCCAACGCGTCCAGATTCGACACACTGAGTTTGAACTCAGTGTGCAGACCTTCACCCTGCGCAATCTGCTGCAGCAACAGGTCGCTGATCATGGCTGCTTCCTTTCCTTGAGCTTGCGCGCCACGGCTTGCGAGTCACGCAGGTGCTCGGACACAAAGCTCTCCGCTTCCTGGTAGCGGAAGAACTGCGACGATGCATAGAGCAGCGCGTCATCCGCGTTGCCGATCTTCTGAACCCAGTTGCCCTTGCGGTCGGGCATCTGCACGTCGTGACGAATGGCCGCCTCGTACATGTCGATCACCCGCAGGTCGTCGATCACCTTGCTCTTCTTCAGACGCAGCGCGGCTCGCTTCTCGGCCGTATTATGGCCAAGGCTTATGAGTAAGGTGCGCGCAAACACCACATCGCTGTGCGCGAGTATCCAGCGCGGCTTGTTCAGCTCAATCGCCTTGAGCAATTCCTCATGGGTGATGGACATCTCACGCTCACCCAGCACGCCGGAGCCGTACTGCGGCGTGATGAGGCTGAAGAACAGATCACACTGTTCCACCCCGTGCAGGCAGTTTTCGAACGCCGTGCGCGTAGAGCTGACGGGCAACGTGCCCTTGTGCGACATCCAAACGTCGTAGCCAAAGGCTGTGAGCATGGCGTAGATCTTCTCCAACAGCTCTTCGATGCCGTAGACGGTAGACGACACCATCAAGGTCAGTCGCTGCTTTTCTGCTTCCGAATTCATGCTGATGGTTCTCCCTTACTTCTGCCACTTGCGCGGGCGCGGACGGTCCACCACCGGCGTAGGCAGCCAACCGGGCTTCTGCTCGACTTCGGCCCAAAGTGAGTTCAGTAGTTGCCTTTCTCCCGTGGCCTGAGCGCCCATGCGGAGTTCGTCCAGCCGGTGCCATTGGCCGTCGCGCTCCTGGTAGACGAAGCGGGTGTAGACAGTGCTCGTGTTCGAAATACGGTGGGTTTCACAGGTCTGCGAGAACAGCGTAAACGCATGGTTCAAGATCACCGCCTCGCGCTGCGAAAAGCCCGGCGGCATCAGGACCGTGCTCCCCAGCAACTCGCTGCTCCAGGCCCTTGAGCTTGAGCCACAGGCCACCGCGGAGATGCTCTGGGTCTTGCTGTGCTGCGGCCGACCGCAGGCGCGAAGGGCCCAGATGAACGCGTTCGACCCGTGTTGTACCCGCGGGTGCCGGAGTGGGCGAAGGTCGAGCCAATACGGCTTGGCTCGGCACCAGATCGCTCAAGGCCACCAGCAACGGGGTGCCCTCTTCGAGAATCTTGAGCGTCAGTTCCCGGGTGGCATGCTCGCGAAACTGCGGGTTGGCGATGTGCGCCGCCTCCTGGGCGATCTGGCCAAAGCTGGCTTCTTTCATCGGCATGTCTCCCCCATAGAAAAACTCCCAGCGCTCGTCCACGAGTTTGACGGGCACTGTGACCTTTGCGGTCCAATCCGGATCAAAGTAGCTTCCGCTCAAGTTAAAAACTTCCTGATCGATGGGCGCTAAGCGCGATCTGGTGCGGCCAATGCTTCCAGCCACACCAGTTCTGCCGCGCCCTGACTCACTTGCTTGGCGCATACGCCAACCTGACCGCCCGAAGTTCTCCGACTTCGACTTTTCGCGAGAAGGTAAGCTTGAGGTCAACCAAATTCTTACCGACCTCCAACCCGACCACCTCGGCCCGCACAAACCGACCCTTTCCGTAATCAGTGAACGTCAATGCGCGGCACGCCAAACTGGACAGTAGAAGTGACTGGCCGATTGGAAGCGGCGCAACATAGACCTCGATGTCGTTGAAGTCACATTGGTACCCGGCGCCTCGCCCTTCACGGCGCCTGACCTGGAGATCGTCGGGCCGCTTGTACGTAGCGTCGAGATCCGCGTGCTGCCAGTTCCACACCCAGTCGGGGCGGGCTGCATTGTCCAGCAGAAGGGTCGGCGTTCCGCCCTTCGCCACAATGAGGCCGGCCTGCGCCTGCAACGCTTTCCAGTAGGCATCGCCGTCCTGGACCTCGATCTCCTTGATGTCCGATCGGTACAGGACATCGTTCAGCACGACGATGGCAACCTGCTGGGCCATGGCATCAGCGAAGTACTCCGCCTCGTTCACGGCCCGCTGGTCCATCTGTAGCTGTGTCAGCTCGCCGCGACGCACCTGTGTGAAGGTAAGCGTGAAGTCCTCCAAGTTCTCGGCCGTGCTTCCGATCGAGAACAGGTGGACCGGGAAGCGCCCCTTCTCCTTGCTGAACGCTGCGGTAGACGCATAGCGCCCGATCTCCAGAAGTCGATTTGGGTCAATCGGCTGAGCGGCCAGCGTCTCTTCGCGCCGATCCTCTAACGCCTGCTGGGCCGCGAGAAGGCCAGCCTTCACTTGGGCGATGGCCGTCTGCGCCGGCACTCCAGGCTTGACGCGCGCCTTCATGAGGTCGATGTGCTCAACCGACAGGCCAGGCTGCGCGTCCAAACGTTCGAGCCAGCTCTTCAGCCGGCCACGAACAATGTCGATGCTGCTGTACTGATTAAAGCGGGCATCGAACCAGACATCCAGTTGCCGCTGCAGCGAGCGAGGCAAGCTCCAGGCTCCAGTGGCCAGAATTGCAAACAGCTCCAACTGAGACTCCTGAAGCGACTCCACATCGTCTGCGCCACCAAAGGAGTACACACGCGAACTGACCATGTTGGGTCTGTGCATACCCTTAACGCGCTCTACGAACCGGTCCAAGCGCCCCACATAGCCGCCACGCCATTCGCCGGATGCCGCGAACTGGCGCACCTTTGCAACCAGGTACTCGGGCGGCGACCAGTCGCTGAGCGAGTCAACCGCCTGACCGCCGCTCTTCCACTGCTTACCGGACAAAAGCCCGGCGGCGATCTCGAAAGCCAATGAACCGCTGGCAGATGCTGCCGGCACGGCTCGGACCCAGTCGAGCATCAGCTCGATGGTCAGCAAGCGCACATCGGTCCAGTAGTTTCGCAGGGCGGCTTGGAAGGCGCCCTGCTGCAGTACTGGCCTCAAGCGCTCCTGTGAAGCAGCATCATCTGCCTCCAGGCCAAACTTCGTGCAGAACGCAGGCCAAGCCAGCCCGAGATCGTCAATGGTGATGAACGCCGTCTTGTCGTAGAGCTCGTACGGATCGTGATCGAAGGCCAACGTGTCCCACCACTTGCTGAGCACGTCAGCCAACCATTCAGCGGCAGCCTGGTCACCGCGCAACACGGCCGCGAGCAGCATCCGAGCCGTCTCTTCGATGTGCCTGACGTTTAGGCGTGCCAATGCAGGCAACGTTGCCCAGTCCAGCGCATGCGCGTCGCCATTTCGCCGAGGCTTGTCCGGCCGCCCGTTCTCCCATCCCGCAACGAAGGTGGAGAGCACCTCCTCATAGACACGGTTGAGCGGCGGCCGCAGCAGCACCATCTGCTTGTGACTGTGCTCGATGATCCCCTGCTCTTCGACCCTGAAGGCCCACCAGTTGCTGAGCTGGAACATCATCAGCGGCGGCATCTGGATCAGGTGTTCCCGGATCTCGACGGGTGATGCGCGAAGCTCGTCGTCATCAAGATGCAGCAGAAGTTGGCACAAGCGACGCAGTGGCCGGGTGTCTCGGACCATGCCCTCGATCGCAGCCTCGAAGATGCCGCGATAGACGTTGCTCCAGTTCTTGTGCAGGGTTCGATCGAAGATACTTTGCGAATCCGGCAGGAGCGCCCAGCTGCCTTGCTCGCCGGACTCCGTCTTGTCCAGACAGGCCGCCAGAAGCAGCCCATGCAAGTCGATCAGCGCGCTATAGGCGCGCTCAAATCCCTCGTTGTCGGGCTTGGCTGCCATGTTTCGCGCATCGGCTGCCAACTCACCGAGGATGGCTTCAACCCGGATGCCATACCTCTCCCGGGATGTCGGATGCAGCACTACCGACCAGCGCAGCAGCCAGCGCTGCCAAGATAAGAGCTCCGGGCCGTCTGCCACCATGGCGAGAGGCAACTCGCTTTCGTAGACCGTGCCGGGACTCATCGGCAACGTGAGCAATGGCCAAGACTTGTTGACACCAAACGCTTCCGGCTTGTCCGGCCGAGGGGATGCCAGTGCGCGGCGGTACCAGGATTCAACAACCAGCCTGACAACCCAGATCCGAACGTCCACCAATCGAGCCTGCGCCCGCAGGCGCAGTTCGCCCTGGATATCACCCTCCCGGAACCCCCTGCCAATCAGCATGCGCGGCCCTTCCGGGGCCTTGTCGTCCCCATAGGACGGCACCGGAAACCAGCCCTTCGCAATGCCGCTGGCCAACACTTGAAATGAGTTCAAGCGCTGCACGTCTCTGGGCAGCGCCACGTTGACGGTGTAGCGCTGGATGACCCTGACCTGCACTTCTGGCCGGAGAAACTCCACCGTTCTGTACAAAAAGAACGTCGTAAGCGCGGCATTCAGGACGAACCAGCCGGTGTCGATTGCCGCCCAGCCAGGAAGCCAAGCCGTTCCCCATGTGCTCAACATGAGGTACTGGACGCCCATCACGACAACCAAGCCTAGCGAGGACAGACCCGCTGCAAGCCCGCCCGAATCAAGCATGTAGAGATGAATGAAGGCCTCCGCCGCTGGCCTGCGTTGCAAGTAGACGGCAACGAAGGAGATCACGATCGGGTAGACCAGCGCAGCCAGCGTCGCCTGGATCGTCCACACAGTAGAGAAATGGGTCAGTTGTTCTGCGGCCTCCCACTTGAGCCAGGCGGGCGCGAACCAACCCTTTGGAAGCACTGCCGCCAACACCAGCAGCGCAATCTGCAAAGCCAGCAGCGAGAAGGCAAGCCGCAAAGGATGCTCGCCAGCGAACAGCAGATCCTGCTCCAACCTGGACAGCGCCAGGCGGCGCCTGCAGTTGTTCTGCGCGAACCACGCGACCTCGTCGCGGCGCGCAACCGTGCGGGCGGACCATGGAGTACGAAACAAGTCTCTGGCCGATCGAAGTGCAGGCATCAAAGCGCCCCCCGCCTCTCGACGGTCCCCGCGCCGTGCATCCCTCGCGCCAGCGCGCCCGGAAACAAGCCGAGCAAGGCCGGTAGCAGCCACCGGCCACCTCCTTCGAGGAACAGCAGCAGGTTGAGCAATACCCCGGGCTGGTGGGCGATGCCCAACTGTTCAGCCGTCATCTGGATCTGCAACTGGATGAGTCCCAACAAGTGCAGCAGGGAAATCATCCAGGCCGTCGCCACCGCCAGCGGCACGGCGATGGCGCAGGCGAGCGCGCGCTCACGCCAGTTCCGCGCCGGCGCGCCGGCACTCACGCTCAGCAAGAGCACCACCGGCACCAGGGCGTGGATCACGCTCACCTCTGCCCGGATCGGCGTGCCCGTAGGGATGCTTTGCGAGTCCCCCATCGGCACCGGGATCGCAACTTGGGTTTCCAGCACCAGGGCTTCCCCGGTAGGTGCTGGCGCAACGCCGGCCTGCGAGGTCAGTTCCGGTTGCAGCAGGCGCACACCCGCTGTCAATGAAGGCGCGATGGCTTCAAGGCAGCGCGGTCCCAGCCAGAAACCCAGGGCCGACAGCACGCCCCAGGCGAGGAGGAGACGCAGCGCGCAGTCACGTCGCGTTTGATTCATGGCGGGGGTGGCTTCCTCGGGAACAAGCGCCAGCTTGCGCGGTATTCGTGCGGGCAGTGTAGCCGCGCTGAACGGGGGCCGGCGACCGGGCGGGACGTCGGGCGGCCACGGGCGCAGCGACGAGGTGATCGGGTGGCTAGTGCGTACTTGCGCCAGCCCCTGCGATCCACGCAATGACTGCGTGGGACACGTGGGCGGCGACGACTTCCTCCGGCTGATGCAAAGCGCGGACTGGAAAGATCGCGACCGGAACCTCATCCGGTAGTTCGCCAGCGACGCCGTGCCCGCCCACGCCGCAAGCCCAGCCGCCGTCGGCTTACAGGCCTTGTTCGTCGGCCGCCGCAGTCATCGACATGGACCACCGAACTTCCTCTTCACGCGCGAATCGCGCCTCGCGATCCTGGCGGGACAAGCCCGCAGCCAAGGTCGCATAGCGTGCCCCCAGCCACTGCAAGGCATCACGCAGCGGACGCCGCGTCGTCCGCGGCAGGTCGAGGTAATCGGTGGAAGCGATGTACTGTTGCTCGAGGATCTCATCCAGCAACGCGAGGCGCGCCGAGGAGGGCAAGCCCTCGACAGCAGCGAAAGCCCGATCCAGGTTCTCCTGCCAGGCGCCCAGCGCCACCTGCATTGCACCCTGCCTGCCGTGCGCCGCCAGCGCCTCGGCAGTCGCCAGATGCATGCGGGCGCGACCAAGGCTGAAGCGCAGGCGCGCCGTCGGATCGGACAGGGCAGCAAAGCGCAGTTGTTCGGTCCAGCGCTGCACGGGATACCAGAGGCTGTCGGGCGCAAGGCCGGGGTCGGGCAACCACGCGATGCCTGAGAAGGCGTTCATCAGGCCGTGACCTGCCATGGCGATGCCGGGCAAGGACAGCAACAGCCACAAGGCGACGACCCGCCTCATTGCCCAGAAGGCGCGACGTCGAGCACGAAGCGCAGCACCATCGGCCTGCCCCCCGGCGCCACCTGCATGAACACCACGTAAGTGCCGCTCCCGGGAAACACCTGCCGCACCGGTACTTCAGGACCGGGGAATTCAAGCCTCGCCGGCGCGGTCGACTCGGCCAGCATCATGGCGAGATGGGCCGCGGCCGATCCGCCATGGGAGCGCATCTTGTCCATCATCGCCGCCATGCCCGCGGTGTAGCTGTGGGTGTGTGCGAATCGTCGACCGTCCAGCGACCAGACGGCCACGTGGACTTCCGATCCGAGCAGCAGCTGGAGATCGGTCACCGGGCTTCCGTTGCGTTCGAGCCGCAAGGCCATGGCCGTTTCCTGCCCTGCCCGGGGTGGATCGGGTGCCACGGCAAGCGTCGCGCGGTAGGCGCCGACCTGCTGGGTACGGGACTTGTCCAGTGCGCGCGGTGGTTCAGGCGCGCCGGCAACATCGAGCTCGAAGCGCTGCTGCCAGCCGCGGTCGCGGTGCGTGAATTCGCTTTGGACGAGGTATGCACCGGCGGTGGGAAAGCGATACACAAAACTGAACCGGCCCGCCGCGAGATCGGCCGCTGACAGCGGTGCGCTGTCTTCCTGGTGGAGGTGCGCGAAGCTGCCAAAGTCCTGCGCCACGATGAACGTATGCAGGCGTCGTTCGTGCACCACTTGCAGGTCCTGCACTGGCAGCTGGTCACGCCGGGTCCGCAGTTCGAAGCGCAGCGTCGTGTCCATGCCGGCAACCGGCGCAGGCGGTCCGAGTACGAGGCTGAGATCGTAGGGGCCCGCAGGTTCGCCGTGACGCCGGGGATCCGGCGTCCGTTCGCAGCCGGCGACGAGGGTCGCCAGCCACAGCCAGGCCCAGGTCGCACGCTGCAGGTGACTACTTCGCAGCGGCACCAGCGGTTTCGAACACGAGGTGCCCCGCCGCTTCCTGGGCCAGCACCCTCGCCTGCAAGTCCGGGGTAAGGACAATCTTGCGGAGCTCGGGGAACCGCCCCGTGTAGAGCTCCGGACGCAGGAAGTATTGGCGCGGATCGTCGATCAGCATCTGCGAGCGAATCGGTTCCACCAACCACTGGCGACGCATGAACTCGGGCGTGAACATCATCCCCGTCTGCTCGGCCGTCCACTCCTGCGGTTGGTGGCCGTCGTGCACGCTGTAACTGATGATGTCGTGCTCGATGTCCCAGTAAATGCTCATGAAGGCCGCATAGCCGAACTCGCCGCGCGCAGGGTTTTCCTGCCTGGCGTTGCGGACTTCGATCATCATGAGCTCGCCCTTCGCGTTGTATTTTTCCATGCGCAGCGGGTAGAAATAATGCTTGTCCAGCCAGTACACGAGCGTGTGCTCGTTGTAGCCGGGCAGGAGATCGTCCTTCACCGTTGCCTTCACCACCCAGCAATCGATGCCGCCATCGGGCTGGTAGTACGGATAGTTATCGCCCATGGGCTTGAGGTCGGCGGACTGGGTTTCCACGTAGCCCTTGCCGGCCACGTTGAGGACCACCGTGGGCCGCGTGTCGGGGAAACGAACGGTGTGCTTGATCACGTCCGCTCCCACCAGGGCCCAGCTGAACTCCCACGGATCGCGCCCCACCACATCATCGAAGGTCTGCGCGTTGTCGGGGAAACGCTCGTCGCGGCGTGGCTGTGGTTGGCGTCGCACCTTGCGCAGGCTGGGCGAGTAGACGAAGAACTCCATCTTCGTGCGGTTCTCGGCGTCCGTGCGATACGGCACCCACAGCTGTTGCTCGGCTTCGGACTGCGGCGGGAACGTGCTGTAGATGAGCCAGCGGGAATACACCTGCCCGGCCGGCAGATCGTGGACATAGGACTCGAAGCCGGGCTTCGTATAGAACTTGACGTAGGTCACACCCGCGCCCTGGTTGATGTAGCCACTGCTGGTGATGACCCCGTACACATCGACGAGACTGTGTGGCCAGCGCGCGACGTGCACGAACTCGGAGGCGCGGTAACCCATTTCCTCCGCCGAGTACGGTGCCTGGAACGGCCAGGGCTCGGCCGGGATGTAGGGCAGCCTGGCGTCGCGCGGCGTGCTGGTGGCGAAGTCGAGTTGGGTGCGCTCTTCGGTGGTGAGCTGGTCCAGAGTGCGCCAGGTCTGTTCGCCGGCCGTCGCCGCGCCGGTGCCCAGCGCCAACAGCACCAGGCCCATGCGGCAGCATGCACGCACGCAGGAAAGGCCGGTCCGCTCAGAATTCATAGGAAAGTTCCCAGCCAAAGTTGTCCCACTTGTCGTACTGGCCGTAGTAGTCGCCGGGATCGCCGGCGTCGTAGCTGTTGTAGACGAGCTGGCCGGTGATGAACTGCGAGAACTTGTACTTCACCCGCAGCTTGGTCTTCACGCCCTGCCATTCCTGCACCGGGCCACTCAGCATGGGGAAGATTGTGAGCTGGGCGCTCATGCGATCGCGGGTGAAGCCAAACGGATGCGAGAGATACACCAGCGGGATGAGCGTCCATTCGTCGCCGATGCCCCCGCCAAAGCCGTAGCCCTGCGACTTGCGCCAGTCGAGCGTCTGGTAGAGCGAGGCCTGGAAGATGAGCGTCGTGTTGTTGGGCAGGCCGAACTCACCGGCGACGGCGGCACGGATGGTGTCGTGGAGATCCGTGGCATCGTCGCCTTTCAGGCCCGCGAGTACCGCCGCCTGGCGCGCATAGTCCACGTAGCGTACGTCCTTGGTGTAGAGCGCTTCCACCCGGAACACTGCTGGCAGGGCGCCGAGGTAAGGCAGCTGCGGGAGCGTCGTCGCATAGTCCGCCGTCGCGCCGAAGTGATGCAGGCGTTCATGGCGTCCTTCCACTTCCAGGACGCGCCGTCCGCCCACGAAGCCCGTGCCCACCACGTGGTCGGTCGGATTCCGATCCCACAGGTAGGCATAGACGAAGCCGTAGGTCAGCGCGCCCACCGCGCGGTCGAAGCGCATGCCGAATTCATGATCGCCAAAATCCCCGTCCTCCGGATGCCTCAAGGGCCGGCGCAGTTCAAGCGGTGACGGTGGGAAAGAGGGCGAATACCACGGTGATCCGGGTTGCGCCTGGCGGTCTTCCTCGAAGCCGAAGATGTACAACAGCTGCAGGGAATTGAGGCCGAAGTGCAAGGTGGTGTTGACCATCCAGGTCGGCAGGCGCCGCCATTCGTAGTCTTCGCTTTCGAGCTGCGCGGCTTCGCGCCGGTCCATCGCATTGATGATGTCGATGAACTGTCCGTCCATCTTGCCCCAGGACACCTGCTGCTTGCCGACCAGGAGGTCGAAACCCGGCGTCCGGTAGCTCACATAGAGCTCGCGGAGCGTGCGCTCGGCCGTGTTATAGACGGCTGCAGTGCGATCCGTGCGATCGGCGTACAGGCCTTTCGACTGCTGCCAGTCGTAGACCCCGTCGTACATGCCGTGCACCACGGCATTAAAATCAAGCCCCGGCATCACGTTGTAGCCGGTCTTCAGCTCAAGCAGGTTCTGCAGCTGCAGGAAGCGGAAATCCTGCGCGCGAAAGCCGACCGTTGCGTGCGGCTCGATGAGCACGTCGGTGGACTGGCGCAGATAACCCTTGAAGGTGAGGCGCGGTGAAAGCCGTTCGATGGGCTTGCGCACATAGGTGCCGATGGGATTGAAGGTGGCCATGCCGCGATCAATCGTCGAGAGCATGTCGTCCACCACGTCGGCCGTGGCCTGCACGGGTAGCACGCTGGCAAGGCACAGCACCAGGTGCTGCAGCGTCCGTTCAAGCCTCATGGGATTTCCTTCGCTGGCATTGGAGGAATGGTAGGGACTCGCGTCCACAGGCGCATTCATGCGCTGCGGCATCGCGTTTTTTTTACCTTCATTCGGAGGAGGAACGTGGAAAGTGGCGCCCGGCTTGCTCGTGGGCAGTGCAATCTCGACCCGCGCGAACGCGGGAACCCGGTGGGCTCGTCAGGTGGGGGGTGAATTGGGAAGGGAGGCTGGCGCCACGCCATCACGGCGTGCGCATGGATCTGCGTTGGACGGGCGTCGGGGATAAAGCGAACCCCGGCCACCAGGGCCGGCGTTCGATCGAATCAAGCGCGACGGCGCTTGAACACGAGGCCCGCGAGGGCCGGGGCAAACATCAGGAGCGGCACCGGCAGTGGCACTGGCGAGACGTCACCCAGGTTGACCGCGCCGTTCTGCGCACCCAGGTAGGTGCCGACGTCGGTCGGCGCGGGGTTGGAGTCTCCGTAGAGACGGCCCAGGGGATCAATCCCCCGATCCAGGTTGGCTTCATGGGATTGGCCGTCGTACTCACCGCTGTACTTGAAGAACTCGTAGCGGCGGATCACCGATTCGGCGTTTGCGCCCGCCTGCTTCTCGTTCTCGATGAAACCGGACAGCGCGTTGCCGAGTTCAACCTGCAGCAGCTGCCATTCGACTTCCGTCTTGGCCTGGTCAACCACCGGATTGCCACCAATGAGTTCCTCGAGTCCAACGGGACGATCGAGCTCGGTGGTGTAGATCTTCACCCACAGCGCAGCGCCGAAGTCAAAGCTGTCAATCGGATCGGGCGCCTTGATGAGGGCAGCGACGATCGGCGGCGCGGGCGGCGGCGGCGGGAGGGCCGGGTCCACCACGGGCGGCGGCGGCGGGCTCACGGTCCACACCGGCGCAGGCAGGGTGGCGAGCCCATTGGTGAGCGTGCCCGGCGTGCCGGTTTCAAGCAGCCAGTTGTAAGTCGTCCTGGTGGGGTTCTGGGTCGTGCCCACGCCAAAGTGATCGCACGGCGTGCCCGCGCCGTAGCCGACGCCCCCACCCGTCCAGCAGTTGTCGCCCGGGGTGGCGAACACGCCGTTGCCGACGCTGGGAGTCCCGAAGTCCCACTGCCTGCTGGAAGGATCGAACAAGCCCGTGTAGGTGACTTTGGTGCCGACGAAGGTGCCGTTGACATCGTTGTATTCGCTGACGGTGGGTGCGCCGTAGCGCTGGACCGCGATGTTCGGGTCGAAACCACGGCCGCTCGGAAAACCACGGCCCGCGCCGCCGAAGGTGTCCGTAATGTCGCTGCTGTGCAGGCCTTCGAGTTCGATTTCAAACCCGTGGGCGGTGCCGCCGGTGTCGTTGATGACGTCGAAGTTACCGAGGAATCCGATCACGGCTGCACTGGCGACGCCAGGTGCAGCGGAAGCGGCGGACGCGACCAATGTCGCGATCAGCGACCAATGTCTTGTCTTGTGCATGTTGCAAATCCAATTGAGGTGGAAGCGGGTTGGACCCCGGGGAGGAACACGCATTTCCATGCCCTGCCAAGTATCTCCGGATCCTGCAGGGATTAATTCAGGCGTGGACCCCGCCGAGCCCCTGCGCCCTGGATCTGTGACGGGTTACGAGATCCTGACAAATTCCTGACGGAACCATGAATTCACCGGCTGGTGAGGCTCAGGGCGCCGCGTATCCGTCCGGGTACTGGATGAACTCGAAGAGGATCCCGAGGATCGAGGCGGGATGCGAAAACGCGAACTTGAGCTCTCCGGAAAACTCGCGGCCTGCGAAATCGACACCCTCCAGGTGTTCGCCGACCGGCGCAGCGTCGACGAAGCGCACCTGCTTGCGGCCGAGCGTGGCCATGGTGTCTTCGATGTCGTCCACGGCGAAGGCGACGTGGTGGAGGCCTTCCCCGCGGCGCTTGAGGAAGTCCGCGATCACGCCCGAGTCCGCCGTAGGCGCCATCAGTTCGAAGTCCACCTTGCCCACGCGGCACATGCAGTAGTGCATCTGGTAGCGCGGCACTTCGATGACCTTGCCCACGGTGGCGTTGAACAGATGCACGAACAAGGCGGTGGCCTGTTCGAGATCCCGTACCGCCACGCCAACTTCCGTAATACGCTGGATGTCCATGGATGCTCTCCGAAGTAGTTTTACAGTAGCCGCTTGCCGTCTTACACGACGCCTCGTTCACGCAGGCCGTCGATATCCCCGGCGCTGTAGCCGAGTTCCGCGAGGATTTCGTTGGTGTGTTCGCCCAGCATCGGCGCGCGGCGACGGCATTCGCCGGGGCTTGCCGAGAGATCGACCGGCATGGTCGCGACCGGTGCCGGTGTCGCCAGCCCCGGGTAGTCCACGTTGGACAGGAATCCGGTGGCCTTGATGTGTTCGTCGTCCAGCGCCTGTTGCGGCGAGTAGACCGGCGCGGCGGGAATGGCGGCGGTTTCGAGCAGGCCAAGCGCCTCCGCAGTGCTGCGGGTGGCGGTCCATGCCTGCATGCGTGCCGAGATGGCCTCGCCGTGCCCGGCCCGTGATTCGTCGGTTTCGAACCGTGGGTCGGTAAGCCACTGCGCCTCGCCCATCAGGCGGGCCCAACGCTTGAACATCGGCGTGCCCAGCGCATAGGCCACGATCCAGCCATCGCTGGTCCGGAACATGTCAGCCGGTGCCCCGACGAAACCGCGATTGAGCTGGGCGACGCGATTGGCTTCGATCACCTGCTGTTCCACCAGTGCCGCGTTGTTGAACGCGAGCGCGGTACGGAGCAGCGCGCCTTCCACCTTCTGGCCTTCACCGGTCTGCGCACGGTTCATCAGGGCCGCGAGGGTGCCGAAGGCAGCAAGCGACGCGCTACCGAAATCCACCCAGGTGACCGCCGCGCGCAGCGGCTGTTCCGGAGTGCCGGTGAGGTAGGCCGAGCCGCACATGGCCTGCCCCACGCCGTCGAAACCATGGCGATGGCTCCACGGTCCACCTGCGCCGAAGGCACTGACGGTGGTCAGGATGATGTCGGGTTTGATCGCACGCAGGCTGTCCAGATCAAGGCCGAGGCTGCGCAGCACGTCCGGTGGCAGGTTGGCCACCACCACGTCAGCGGTCTTCACGAGCCTGGCGACCACTCCGCGGCCTTCGAGGCTCCCGGGGTCCAGGGTCATGCCGCGCTTGTTGCGGTTGCAGGGGATGTAAAGCGCGCCCGTGCCGTCCGCGCCCACCGGCATGAGCCAGCGATCCTCGCCGCCGGAAAGTCGCTCGATGCGGATCACGTCCGCGCCCAGATCGCCCAGCAGGGCCGCGCAATACGGGCCGGCGATGTAGCGACCGAAATCGAGCACCCGGATCCCGTCCAGAACACCTGCCATGGTAAGTCCCTTCCTGGAGCAGTCTTGGGGTGGATTTGACGTACCTGCGGATGATAGCAGCGCGCGGGCAGCTCGACGGTCCCCCGGCCCTCGTCGCATCATCCGGGCCCCAACTCCCGTGGAGCACGCGCGATGGCCGATGTTGCAGACCTGCTGACCCACACGATTGCCGCAGTGGCGCCACTCATCGAGCGAGGCGAGGTATCACCCGTGGCGCTGGTGGAAGCCCAGCTTGCGCGCATCGCGGCACTGGACGACACGCTCCACAGCTACCTGCTGGTCACAGCCGATCTGGCGCGCGCCCAGGCGGCGGTCGCCGCACGCGAGATTGCGGCAGGCCGCTATCTCGGGCCCCTGCACGGCATTCCGGTAGGCCTGAAGGATCTGGTCTGCACGCAGGGCATCCGCACCACCTGCGCCTCCTCCATCCTCCGGGACTTCGTGCCGCTGCTGGACGCCGGCATCGTCGAACGCCTGACCCAGGCCGGCGCCATCTGCATGGGCAAATTGAACCTCACCGAGTTCGCGCTCTATGGCTACCACCCGGACTACGAACCACCGCGCAATCCGTGGCAGCTTGACCACTGGGCCGGGGTGTCTTCCAGCGGCTCGGGCGCGGCCACGGCAGCTTCGTTGTGCTTCGCCGCGATAGGCACCGATACCGGCGGGTCGATTCGGTTTCCATCGGCGGCCTGCGGGGTGGTCGGGCTCAAGCCGACCTACGGCAAGGTGTCCCGCCACGGTGTGTTCCCGCTGGCCGATACCCTCGACCACATCGGCCCGATGGCCCGCAGCGTGCACGACTGCGCCGTGATGCTTGGCGTGCTGGAAGGACGCGACGAACGCGATCCGGTCACCCGCAGCGATCCCGGGACGAACTACCTCGCCGCGATCGCGCAGGGCGCGGCGGGAATGCGCGTCGGCATCGATCGCAGCTACTGCACGGAAGACACCGATCCCGCCATGCGCGAAGCGTGCTTCCGCGCCTGCTACATCCTGCACGGGCAGAAAGTGGACGTGCTGGACATCGATCTCCGTGGCATCACGGACGTCTGCGAGTACTGGCTGGCCACCTGCGCGGTGGATGCGCTGGTGCGCCACCATGAGTGGTTCCCGGCGCGCGCCAGCGACTACGGGCCGGTGTTCCGATCGCTGCTGGAGTACGGTCAGGGCGTGGGCGCGGAAACCTATGCGCGCGGCCAGCAGATGCGCCAGATCACCACGGCACTGCTCGAACGCGCCTTTACGGCGGTAGACGTCATCCTCTGCCCGGCGGCGCCTTCGCCCGCCGTGGCCCGGCGCGACTTCGCACCCGATGCCGTGGCGCCACCCGAAGCCATAGCGTCCCTGGTGCGCTATGCGGCGCCGACCAATTTCAGCGGCCATCCCTCCCTCACCGTGCCTAATGGGTTCACGGAAGCGGGCCTGCCCACGGCCATGCAGTTCATTGGCCGGATGGGCGACGAAGCCACCCTGTTCAAGGTTGCCGCCGCGTACGAAGCCGCGACCGGCTGGCACCGGCGCCGCCCCGTGCTGCCCTCAGCGCAGGTGTAGCGGCAGGCTTTCGAAGCCCCGGAAGGACGGCAGCCTGCGCCGCTGCGGCGGCGTGTCGCCGAGGCGCAGCGCCGGATAGCGCGCGATGAACGCCTGCAGGCAGATCTCGCCTTCCAGCCGCGCCAGTGGCGCCCCGAGGCATACATGCGGTCCGCCACCGGATGACCAAGGTCGGCAGGGGGCCGGCGTAGTCGGCGATGAAATCAATGGCGTCCTGTCCGTCGAGGCCGTCCAGCAGGCTTGCGGTGATGGCTTCGATGCGTGGACGCATGGCCGCGACGGCGCGCGGCGTGAAGGCCTTGCTCATCAGCAAGCGGATACGCCGATGGGCCGGATCGTCGAGCAGCACCAGCGGCGGTGCGTAGGCCGTGGCGCCGCTGGCTTCCTGCACGCCGGTGCCGGCAATCCGGCGCGTGTAGGAATCTGCGCGGGAATTGCGCGCATCCACGCCGAAGTCCTTCTGGCGCAGCACCGTGCGGACATCCGCATGGCGGGTCAGGACCCAACGACCGTAATCAGGATCCGCGTAAACGGGCGCTGCGGCGCGCAGGCGGTCGTAGCTGGCATCGGGATCGTCGCGGAACGCCGTGTCGCGCGCCGTGAGCGCCACGCCCCGGGGCAGCGGGGCCTTGCCGTCCGCGCCCCTCAGGTGCCACCGAGCCGCTTGAAGACAGGCGGCCGCTGCTCGATGAACGAGCGGACACCTTCGCGGAAGTCCGGTCGCTGCAGGCTCTCCTGCATCAGGCGGTCGGTCTCGGCCATCGCAGGTCCCAGGCTCGCCATGAGGTGGCGGTAGACCTGCTGCTTGATGACCATGATGGAGGTCGGGGAGACGTTGGCCGCGAGATGCTTGAGGTAGTCGGTAGCCATGGCGAGCGCCGTGCCGGTCTCGCACAGGCGGTCGACGAGGCCGAGGCGTTCGGCCTCCTCGCCATCGAAGCGGCGCGCGCTCCACAGCAGGTCCAGCGCCTTCGAAGGGCCGATCATGCGCGGCAGCAGCCAACTGGCGCCGTGCTCGGCCACGAGGCCACGTTGCGAGAACGCCGTGCTGAACCTGGCCTGGCGCTCGACGAAGCGCAGGTCGCAGAGCAACGCGAAACACAAGCCAAGGCCCGCGCAAGGGCCGTTGATCGCCGCGATCACCGGTTTGCGGAGTTTGAGGAAATACTGGTAGATGCCGGTAAAGTCTTCGCCCATCGTGTCGTCGCCCGGCGCGGCGGCAAGCTCGCCTGGCGTGCGGGCCGTCAATTCGCCGCTGGCCGAGATTTCATCCAGCGCGGCGAGGTCCATGCCGGCGCAGAAGCCACGCCCGGCGCCGGTAAGGATGAGGCCCACCACCCGCGGATCGGTTTCCGCCGCGGCACTCGCATGCCGGATCTCATCCAGCATGCGGGTGGTCATGGCGTTCAGGCGATCGGGGCGGTTGAGCGTAATGACGGCGACCGGATCGGCCACCTGGTACTGGATGTCCCCGTAGACGGTAGGCGTCTCGGCCATGCGTGGTCTCCCCTTCAGGTCTTGTCGTTATGGTCCGTGAATCCTAGCAGCCGTCGGGGGTGCAGTCCGCCAAGAGCTCTGGAATGATGCGGACCTCGGGCCAGCCTGGCCCCACGAGGGGAGATCGATGGACAAAGTACTCTTCGAGACACGGGGCCAAGTTGCCTACGTGACTTACAACCGGCCCGAGCGCCTCAACGCCTGCGACCTCGAAACGTACGCCCTGCTGGCTGAGACCTGGCGCCGCTTCGACGCCGACGACAAGCTTCGCGTCGCCATCCTCTCCGGCACTGGCGAACGTGCCTTCTGTGCCGGCAGCGACATCAAGGGCGAAGGCTTCGGCGATCGCTCCAGGCCCGCCGGCAACGGCCTGTTCGACGTGCTGGGCTTCCTGAAAAAACCCGTCATCGCCGGCATCCACGGCCACTGCAACGGTGGCGGCCTGGAACAGGCCATGGCTTGCGACATCCGCGTGGCCAGCACGGACGCCATGTTCGGCCTCGGCGAAGTGCGCCTTGGTGTGCTGCCCGGTGGCGGCGGCACGCAGCGCCTGCCGCGGCTCATCCCGCGCGGTCGGGCGCTGGAGATGCTCTACACCGGCGTGCGCATCGATGCGCCGGAAGCGCTGCGCCTTGGCCTCGTGGACTACGTCGTGCCGCGCAGCCGACTGCTGGAGAAATGCGCGGACATCGCGGAGGAAATCGTGCGCAGCCCGCCGCTTGCCGTGGAGAAAATCCGCGAAGCCGTGATGCGCGGCGTGGACCTGCCGCTCCGCCAGGCCCTTGCAGTCGAGCGCGAATGCTTCGACTTCCTGCGCGCCACCGAGGACGCCGGGGAAGGCGCGTCGGCCTTTGCCGCCAAACGCACGCCGGTGTGGCGGGGTCGCTGAAACCTGATTGCGTATACTGCCCCGGCCGGCGTCCACCGCGGCCGCCGGAAAAATTCAGACCACCACATGCAGGGGCCCGCAGCCCCAACGGAGCATCAAACCCATGGATCTAGGCGTCATCATTTTCCCGACCGACCAGGCCATCCAGCCGATTCCGCTAGCCAAGGAAGTGGAAGCCCGCGGCTTCGAATCCCTCTGGTTCCCGGAACACAGCCACATTCCCTCCAGCCGGGAAACACCCTGGGGCGGTCGCGCCGGCGCGCCGCCGCTGCCGGAGGAATACTGGCGTACCCACGATCAGTTCGTGGCGCTAACCGCCTGCGCTGCAGTCACCACCAAGCTCCGCGTGGGCACCGGCATCACGCTGGTCGCGCAGCGCGATCCGATCTGGCTGGCGAAGGAAGTCGCGAGCCTGGACGTGATTTCCAATGGTCGCTTCGACTTTGGCATCGGCTACGGCTGGTGCGTGGAAGAAATGCGCAACCACAAGCTCGACTACAAGCTCCGCCGCGAAATCCTCCGCGAGAACATCCTCGCCATGAAGGAACTGTGGACCAAGGAAGAAGCCAGCTTCTCGGGCAAGCACGTCAACCTCGAACCCAGCTGGGCCTGGCCGAAGCCGGTGCAGCGTCCGCATCCGCCGATCATCATGGGCGGCGCCGCTGGCCCGCTGACCGCATCCCACGTGGCTGAGTTCTGCGACGGCTGGATGCCGCTCGGGGGCATGTACGATTTCGAAGGTGGACTCAAGCAGATCCGCGCAGCCTGCGGCAAGATTGGCCGTGATCCAGCGACCATCGAAGTGGGTGTGTTCTTCACCATGACGCCGACGGAAGACGCCATCCAGAAGCTTGCCGGGCAGAACGTGAAGCGCTGCATCCTGCCCCTGCCGGCGGCCGGCGCGGACAAGGTGCTGCCGATCCTCGACCAGTACGCCAAGTTCATCAAATAAGAAAAGCAGGCCCGGCCTCGCGCTCGGGCCTTACAGGAAACGGCGCCATTCCAGGCGCCGTTTTTTTGGCGGAAGGTTTCGGGTCGAAACAAGCGGACAAGAAAAAGCCGCCCGAAGGCGGCTTGCTCCGAGCTGGGCAGGAAGACTTCAGGTGTCCTTGCGCCGGCGGGTCGCCACCACGCCGGCGAGGGCCGAGCCCAGCAGCCACACGGCGGCAGGGACCGGCACCGGAACCGAGGCCAGGTTCAGGTTACCGCCGTAACTGGCGCCAGACGCGCCGGCGTACTTACCCAGGACCTGCAGGGTGTAGTTGCCGGCGGCCAGCATGGTGTTGTCCAGCAGGGACACGTTGATGTCATGGGTCGGGTTCGTGATCACGGCGTCGAAAGAGCTGATCAGGGCCGCCGGGTTCAGGGTCGTGCTGTGGCCGCCGAACAGGTTCACGTGCAGGTTATCGAGGTTGAGAATGCCGCCCAGGTCGATGCTGATAGTGGAGGCGTTGGCCACCGCGGCGTTCGGGATCGACAGGTAGTAGTAGTCGGCGAAGTTGTAGTTCGTCGCGCCAACGAGGGGAGCAAAGGGAAAGCTGACCGGCATGCCGTTACCGTAGCTGCTGGATCCGGACACCGGCAGGAAGTTCACGCTACCGGGACCAAAATCAAAGTTGCCGCCTCCGAGGTTTACAGTCGTCTCGCTCAGCAAAAGCGGGGCCGCCTAGGCAGGCGCGGCGCAAGCGAAAGCGAAAGCGACTGCGGCGCAGAGGGGAAGGGCTGTAAGGCGCAGGTTCATGGTGTTCTCCAGACAAGTTTCTGATTTATGGATTTTTTTCAGACATTCCCGTTGTCACGGCAACCTCCGATGGGTTGGAAACTCAATGCCGTTGCCCCGAAATTTCTGAGCGGCGGCGTCCAGGACTGTGATCGATTTTTGGGGAAAGGCGACGGGAAGGCTCTTCTACCTCGACCACGTCACTCCCAAGTCTGGAGCCGACGCTCCCGCGGCCGTGGGTTGCGGACACGCCATGGAGGCCAGCAGGTCGGGAAAGGGCGCATGTGCTGCCCATTCGACGCCTGAATGGCGTTCGATTGTGCAGGCGGGACGGCACCACGGCTCGAACACCAGCGCCTACGCGGGGATTGCCCGGAGGTTCCTCAGGGACGCGCAGGCGTCCCCTGGGCGCCACCCAACAGCGCCCGCACTTCGCGCAAGCGTGTCTGTACGCGCAGCGACTGCGGCTGGCCCAGCCTGAAGAGCATATGGGCCCCTGCGGATTGCGCTTCCAGCGCCGGATCGGCATAGCGGTAGAGCACGCCGGGTTGCACCAGCGCCGGCGGCGCCAGGGGCACCTGTACCGCGATGAGGTGATCGAGCACGTCGAGCATCCTGTCATTGAACAATTGCCGGCGGTCGGCGATTTCCGCGTAAGCCTCCTGCAGGAGCGGGTACCAGCGGCGATAGCGCTTGACCCACTGCGCGGCGTCCACCTTGAGCACGGCGTCGATCAACGGCGCATAGCGCACAGCGTTGGCCGGGCTCGGCACCAACGCGTTCTCGGCGCCTGTGACCTCGAACGTACCCGGCACGGCACGCACCACGCGATGGCGCATCGGCAACCTGGCGTTCGGCAGGTTGTCGAGGGTCACGACCAGGTGGCGAATGAAAGCCTGCGGGTTGAACCATGCCTTGATAGTGGCCGCGCCGAGCACGCTACCGAGTGCGTCGTTTACGGCGGTGTCGCTGTCATCGAGGGTTGGCAGCGAGGGATCAGGCAGGGCGGGCGGTGCCGCGTCCTCCACGACGGCGGGCGGTGCCACTTGCTGTGTCCCGGGCCCCCCTGGCGTGGGCACCACGAGTTCGCGCACTTCCCGGGGTGCCGCAGCAAGGCGCTCGGCCAGCGCGGGATCTTCGCGGACTGCCCACAGGTAAAAGGCACAGACTGCAACGCCAGCGAACGCCAGCCACAAGAGAAGTCTGGCGGGCAGGTTCATCGGGGTTCCCCCTGCAGGCGGACAAGGCTGGGTGGAGTCCTTCCCTGCGGAGCGTCGCGTGCAATCATTCGGCGAGCGACAATTGGCTGAGATCGAAGTCCCTGGGCGGCGAGGGCGGGGTGTCGTCGAGGTTGATGCCGGGTGGATCGAGCTTGAATCCGTCCAGCCTGTACTGCGGTTCAGGAACCTCCACGGTTTCCACCAGCAACACGCCTGCGGCTGCCATGCTCAAGGTGGAGATATCGATGGCGGGTGCTGGCGTCTCCATCACCTCCACCAGCAGGGCACCGGCTGCGGCAAGGCCGAAATCAGGAGCTTCCGGAGGCGTTACCGCTGCGCGCGCGATCGCCGGCGCAGGCGGCGCCAGCGCGGCGGGCAAGGTGTCTGGCGCAGAGGGCGCAGGCGCCGGGTTGGCGGGGGCTTCGACGGACATTGGCACCTGCTCCGCAAGGGCGCCCGCCTTGGCCAGCACCGCGAGGTACTGTTCCGCCGTCGCGGCATCGAGCCCCTTGCGCAAGACAACCTGCTGCCCGGAGAACATCGGTGCGATCTTCGCGACATCGGTCTTGAAGAGTCGCGCGAGCGCAGCCGCGACCTCGGGCTGGCGGGCCCCGCCTGCGATGCGGCCGGCATAGACAATCTTGAACTGCTGATCCGTCACTGCGAACTTTCTCCCGAGGCTCGTGACTGAAGTATAGGCCGAGTCCTCGCCGACGAGCCTGCCCATTCAGTGGTCGTTCAATCCCTTGCGCCCAGTCTGGGGACATCGAAGCCAAGGACACGCTCAACCATTGATGGCGCTTAGCCTCGTCGAGCACGGATCCGGCCAAACACAACGCGTGGAGTCAATGCGATGAAAATAACCCTCGCCCCGTTCCTGGCGCTCCTGCCCCTGCTTGGCATGGGACTGCCTGCCCATGCCGATGACGAGTCGCGCAACCGCAACAGCCGTGCCGCCGCCGCGCAGGATCGCGCCGTGCAGGCGCCCCAGCGTGGCGGCCCGAGGTTCGTGGGCCCACGCCAACCCGAATCACGCAGGGCGGACTCACGGTCGCACGGTGATCGGGGCGGTGACTGGGGAGATCGCGGCTATCACCACCGCGACGATGACCGCGACTGGGGTTATCGGTACGCCGGCCGCTCGCACACGAGTTTCGGCCTGTATCTTGGCGGCCCGGTGTATGGGGATCCCTTCTGGAACCCGCGCCCCTGGGGTTACTACCCGCCCTACTACTACGAGCCCGCGCCACGGACAGTGATCATCGAGCGGGAACCACCCGTGTACATCCAGCGCGATCCGGTAGTGGTCAACCCGCAACCCAGCGCGCCCCCGGCGCCGCAGCTTTGGTACTACTGCCAGAAGCCTGCCGGCTACTACCCCTACGTACCGCAGTGCGAGCAGCAGTGGATCCCGGTAGACCCGGCCAGCCTGCCGCCCATCTCGACGCCGCGCTGAGCGATCCGCGCCAAGGAACCCTGTCCATGCAACAACTTTTCCTCCGTAGTAGTGGGCTGGCGCTGGCCACCGTGCTGGCTGGCTGCGCGACCTACCCCGCAGGACCCAGCAGGATGGCGCTGCCCGGGACGAACGTGAGCTTCGAGCAGTTCCAGGCCGACGACGGAAGCTGCAAGGCCTACGCGCGTTCCATCATCGGACCGGCACCCGGACAAGCGGCGAGCGACAGCGGCGTGAACAGTGCGGCAGTCGGTACGGTAGTGGGTGCCGCCGCCGGGGCTTTGCTCGGCGCGGCCTCGGGCTCGGCGGGCACGGGCGCGGCGCTTGGTGCAGGTGCCGGCCTGCTGTTTGGCAGTGCCTCGGGTACCGAGGCCTATGCTGAAAGCGGTGACGCACAGCAGGACCGCTATGACGGTGCCTACGTGCAGTGCATGTACGCAAAAGGCCACCAGGTCCCGGTCTCGGCCAGCGTCGCGGCACGCCTGCAGCAGCAACAGCAGATGGCGATGCCGCAGCAACAGGCTGCCCCCGCCTATCCGCCGCCGGGCACGCCACCGCCCGGCGCCATCGCCCCACCAGGACAGAAGCCTGCGCCAGCGTATCCGCCGCCGGGCATGGCGCCCCCGCCGGGCTACTGAGCCTTATTGACCGGCCGGGCTGGTATACACCGCGTGCACGGCTTCGATGTCGGCCAGCACTTCCGGTGAGAGGGTCACATCGAAGGCGCGCACCTGTTCCTCGAGTTGCGCCACCGACGTCGCACCGATGATCGTGGACGCCACGAAGAAGCGCTGGTGCACGAAGGCCAGCGCGAGTTCCAGCAAGGTCAGGCCGTGGCGGCGCGCCAACTTGGCGTATTCAGCCGCCGCTTCCATGGCACGCGGCCGCTTGTAGCGATCGCCAAACTGCGGGAACAGCGCGAGCCGCGCACGTTCGAGTCCCGCCATGCCCGGGTCGAACGCAGGCAAGGCGCCAGGACTCGGCGCGTACTTGCCGGTAAGCAGGCCCATCGCCAGCGGTGAATAGGCGAGCAGCGGCACGTCGAGCCGATGGCTCGCTTCGGCGAGATCGCCGTCGAAGGTGCGGATGACGAGGTTGTAGCCGTTCTGGATCGACACCGGCGTCGCCAGGCCGTGTTCCCGCGCGAGACGCACGAATTCGCAGACGCCGAAGCAGGTTTCGTTGGACAAGCCGTACGCGCGGATCTTGCCGGCCTTGATCGCCGCGCCGAGGGCTTCGATCTGTTCGAGTACGGGCGTTGATTCCTTCTCTTTCTTCACGTCGAACTGCCAGGCGCCGAACATCGGCACGTTTCGTTCTGGCCAGTGGATCTGGTACAGGTCGATGTAGTCGGTCTGCAGGCGCCCAAGGCTGTCGTCGATGGCCCAGGGAATGGTCTTCGCCGTGAGGCGGGTGTCGCCATTGCGGATCCAGTCGCGGCGCCCGGGACCGGCAATCTTCGAAGCCAGCAAGAACTCGCCGCGGCGCGCGCGGTTCCGCGCGTTCCACTCGCCGATCAGGGTTTCGGTGCGGCCCTGGGTTTCGCGGCCTGGCGGCACCGGATACATCTCGGCGGTGTCGATGAAATTGATCCCGAGTGCCAGCGCACGTTCGATCTGCGCATGGGCATCGGCCGCCGTGTTCTGCTCGCCCCAGGTCATCGTGCCCAGGCAGATGCGGGTGACGTCGAAGGCACTGTTGCCAAGTCGTTTCTTCTCCATGGAGACTCCCGGGGCTGGTTCGAAAGAGGCCGCAGCATGCAGCGGCGGCGCAGGCGAAGCCAGCCGCCCGCAGGGCGCGTTCACACGACCGCAAGAATTTTCGGTTATGCCGGACGTAATGAAAGACTGGAACCCGCACCATGGATAGAAACAGACGTTGGCTCCTCAAGGCGGCCCTGGCCTCCGGTGCAAGCCTGGGCGAACTCACCTTGCCTTGGCGACAGGTCTTTGCCGCTGCCATCACGGGGCCTTCCCCCTATGGCGAGCTCGGTGCCCCCAACGCAGACGGCGTGCGCCTGCCACCGGGCTTCACCGCACATCGGCTTGCCACGACCGGGGAACGTGTTCCGGGCACCGACCTCACCTGGCACGACGCGCCCGACGGCGGCGCCTGCTTCGCGCGGCCCGATGGCGGTTGGGTCTATGTGTCGAACTCCGAACACCGGGCACACCGCGGCGGCGTGGGCGTGCTGGGCTTCAACCGTACCGGCACGCTCGACCGCGCCTACCGCATCCTCGACGGCACGCACGGCAATTGCGGCGGCGGCGCCACGCCCTGGGGCACGTGGCTGTCCTGCGAGGAATTCCCGCAGGGCCAGGTCTGGGAGTGCGATCCACTGCGGCCAGGCCAGGGCGTCGTGCGGCCGGCGCTCGGCGCCTTCGCACACGAAGCCGCGGTGGTCGATCCGAAGACCGGTTTCGTCTACCTCACCGAAGACCATCCCGACAGCCGGCTGTATCGCTTCCGGCCCGAGGTGCAGGGCAGGCTGGATAAAGGCGTACTTGAGGCTGCCACGGTGTCAGCGGCGGGCGTGGTCGACTGGGTGGCCGCAGCCTCGGACGCGCCGTGCCGCAGCCCTGGAACCCGCGCGTTTGCCCGCGCGGAAGGGGCGTGGTTCTCGCGCGGCGTGGTGTACTTCTCCACCACCGCGGACCACCGTATCTGGGCGCTGGAGACCGGCGCCCAGCAGCTGGAGATCATCTACGACGCGCGCGCGCTGGGCCCGCTGGCGCCGCTGCGCGAACCGGACAACGTCACCGTGCACGAACGTAGCAACGATGTGTTCGTGGGCGAGGATTCCGACGACCTGCAAGTGGTGCTGCTCACCGGCACCAACGCGCAACGCCGCGCCGCGCCGTTCCTCCAGCTGGTGGGACACGACCAGTCCGAACTTGCCGGCCTTGCATTCAATCCCGCTGGCAGCCGGCTCTACGTAAGTTCGCAGCGCGGGACGGACGGCAAGCGGGGCATGACCTTCGAAGTGACGGGGCCGTTCCGGGGCTGACTCCGGACAGCCCCGAAAGCATCCCGATCCCGCGCGGATCGGGATCTTCCTGCCGCGACTAGCAGCCGACGCTCCCCAAGTCCGACAGGCTGCTAGAACAGTGCCTTCGCCAGCGCTTCCATTTCGGCCAGCACGTCGGCTTCGGTTTCCGACTTCAGCCATAGCACCCTGTTGTCGGCGCCGGCATCGGCCAGCTTCGCGGCGATAGACGTTGGGCGAACCGCTGCTGCCGAGCAGGATTGGCGCATGGGGGCAGCTGGTGGGTTTGGGCAGGCAGATGACCGGGCCGAAGTTCAGGTCCTTGCCTTCGTGCGACACGTACTCCCCCGTCCAGAGCTTTTTCATGCTGGCGATGTATGCCTTCACCTGCCCCCAGCGATGCGGGAAGTCACCGCCCCGATCACCGTGCGACCGTGAGTCCGCCCTGCGTGATTCGGGTTGGCGTAGCGCCCGCACGAGCGCGCAGGCAGGGCCTGCTTGGGCGAGGTTTGGCAGGGGGCCGCAACCGCCCCCGAATGGACGGACTCAGCCGGGGGCGTGGACAACACGGGGATACAGCGCACCGCCAAGGGCGCCGAGGGCCAGCCAGAAGACGGCGCTGCTGGCCAGGGCCACCCACTGGAACTGCGCGGTCATCGCAGCAGTGGCGAGGCTCTCGCTTCCCAACGCCAGCGGGGCGCCAGCAAGATGCGGGATGCTGAGCAGCAGCAGGCCCGGCAGTTTGCGTGCGAGACCCGGCAGGAACACCAGGGCCGCCAGCCCGAGTGCAGAGCACACGACGGTCGCCAGCCACCAGGCTTCACGGGTGGCCAGCGCTGCGCTGGCCGCGCCGGGCAGTTCGGGCGGCAGGCCAAAGGCCGGCGCGAGCGCCATGACGTAGAACCCGGCCAACCCCCACAGCAAGCCACGACGCCAGTCAAGCGCCCTCCCCCGCCACCGCCAGACGGCGCCCAGCAGCAGCGCGAAGCCGATGCCGGCCAGGCTGTCGGCCAGCACCGTGCCGCCGACACGCGACCAGTCGGCCACACCGGTTCCGACAGGGGATTCCAGCGTTTCGGCGGCAAGAATGAGGGGAACGGCAAAGACCTGGTGGAGGCCTGTCAGCAGCAGGCCGGAAGTCCCGCCAGCGAGCAGGGCCCAATGGAGCAGTCGCTGGAAAGCGTTCAAGGGGAAAAAATCAGTGGCAGGGGAAGGCCATGGTATGGCGCGTGTCGTGGGCGGCGTTGTGCACGGCATCGATCGGCGAGAAACCAACCGTCCACAGGATGGCAAGCCCCAGTGCGGCAGCCGCGAGCGCGCTGCGGGTAGCGTCTGCAGCGCCGGTGAGCGCCTGCCGGCGTGGAATCCTGACGATGGACTGCATAGGATGGCCTCCTGCGGCGCGCGTGCGGGGATGGGCCGAGGATAACGAGTTTCGGTGGTCGCGCAAACGACCGCGGATTTGCCGTGACCTCGCCCGCTGGTGGAAAACGTCGGCCGCGTAGGCGTGAGCGGGCCAGGGCCAGGGCACGCTGGATTTTCTTGCGACGGCTAGGCCGCTGGCCTCGCGCTCCCTATGCTTCGCCGGCATCCACCTCACACACGGACGGGACATGTCGCACGATTGGCGCGCGCGCTGGCAGCGCCTTACGCACGGTCACCGCTGGTGGCTGGCCAAGGCTGCCGTCATGGCGGCAGGGATCTGCGCGCTGGGCCGCTGGGCACTCGACGAGCGCGCCGTGTCGCTGTGGGACTGGGCCCTGCTCCAGGGTTTCCTCGTGACCCTGGCTTCGATGCTCTGCTTCGCGCAGCGATTTCGCACGGTGATGGGCATAGGCGGGATTCGACTGCAACTCGTCGATGCCCTGCGCATCACCACCCTGTCCGTGTTCTGGCATTTCTTCGTGCCGCTGTCAGTAGGCGCGGAACTGACGCGCTTCACGCGCATCCGCGCGCATGCACCGGGACGCAGCGCGCTTGAGATTGGCGCCATCCTGGTCCTCGACCATGCGATTGGCGCGGTGGTGCTGTTTACCCTGGCGAGCCTGCTACTCGTCACGCTCAATCCATTCGGCAGGTGGTCCTTCGGCATTCCACTCGCGATGGTGATGCTGGGCATGCTGGCAGGTGGCGTCCTGCGGATCAGCGGGCGCTGGCCGTCACAACAGATTCGACTCCTGTGGACGGAACGTCGCGCCGTGCTGGCGGCGGCGGGGTGGTCGGCGGCGATGCACCTGCTGCTCGCGGCGGCCGTGTGGATCGGCAGCCGCCACTGGCATTTGCCCATCGATTACCCGCGGATGGCGCTGGTGATGACGGGCTCGGGGCTCTTCCACATGGTGCCGATCAACGTGGCCGGCGCTGGCGCGAGCGACGTCGCGGGCCTCGGGTTCTACCTCACGCTGGGCTTGTCGCGGGCCGAAGCCCTGCTGCTGGTGTCACTGCTCTACAGCTACCGGCTCGCGACGGGCCTCCTCGGCGGCTGGTGGGAACTGCTGGCTTCGCGCCACCGCGCCTGAGCCTTCGGCGTGGAAGACATGGTGCACGCGGGGCAGCGCGGACTCCATCGCGCGCGGCACGCGGCGCATCAACCAGTTCACCAGCGCATAGCGGCTACGGCTGTAGCAGGACAGCGGCAGGAGTTCAGCGCCCATCAGGGACTTTGCCTCGTAGGAGCCAAGACCAAGGTTGAGGTACTTGAGCCCGCGGGCGAGGCCAAGGCGAATGGCGGCGTCGAGCAACTGGAACCAGACGTCATCCGGCGGACCTTCGCCGCGGCCCGAATAGGTGGCTACGAGTTGGGTGTCGTCGGCCAGCACCATGCCGTGGCCCACCATCGCGCCTTCGCGGGTTGCCACCAGCAGCGCACTGCGCCCCCCAAGCTGCTCGCTGAGTTCGCGGAAGTAGCTGGCGTTCAGGACTTCGCGTTTGACGCCCACGCTGCGTTCATAGGCCATACGGACCTGTTCCGCGCAGTCGTCCGCGCGCCCGGCGAAGTCCGTCTCCACCGCGACGACCTGCTTGAGGGCAGCGGCGCGCCGGAGACGCCGACCGAGATCCTTGCGATACCGGGAACGCATGCTGGCGAGGTATTGGGCGTAGCTTGGCCAGCGCAGCGCGATGCGCGCTTGCGGCTGGTTGGAGACGCGTTGGTAGCCGCACTGGCCCAGCCGCTCGAATGCCGGCAGTTCCTCGGCCAGGAAATCACGGATGACGATGAGCGGGCTGCCCGCTGCGGCCGCGATGCTGGCAATGGCGGATTCCAGCAAGAGCAGGAGTTCGGCACGCGGCGCGCCGTCTCGGAATGAAAACGCATGGCCAATGACGTGCGGGGACGCGCATTCGGTCAGTTTCACCTGCAGGAAGCCCGGCCACAGCCGACGCAGGGCGCTCGCGACGCCCTGCAGGCCTGCGGGCAGGATTTGGGTGAGATCGGTGGTGATCGTATAGACGCAGCAGTGCGCGAGGATGCGACCGCGCTCGTCGGTCACGATCGGATAGAAATACTGGCAGTCGTTGAGTCCCGCCGCAGCTACCGCACGCAGGTAGTCATGGGAGCGGATGACCGCCGAGGACCCGGCGATTTCATCCCAGGCTTCTCGATCAACGGTGGCGAGGTTGCGAAAGACCTGCAGGCGCAGGCCGCCAGCCGCGGCAACGGCAGGTGGCGGCAGGGTGCCCGGGCACGCAGCGGCGTTCGCTAGCACGGTGTGCAAGGTGGCAGCGCCCAGGCAGGGGAGTTGATCAGATCGCCTGCGCCAGTGCCTGCTGGTCCCACCAACGCCGCACGGCTTCGTTCACTTCACTGGTATGGAAGCGCGCCGTCTTGAACGACGGTTCCAGCGCTTCGGCATAGAAGAACCGGGGCAGCTCGTCGTCGGCTTCGGTGAAACCCGCTTCGCGGTTGAACTGGGCTTCGAGCTGCAGGGTGGCGCGCCCGAGATCCTGGAAAAAGCTCATCGGCAATTGCGTGCCCAGCGCATCGTTGATCGCGGTGGTCACGAAATCCGTATTGATGTTGGTCACCGAACGACCGAACACACACAGGCCCAGCGAGTCCTGTGCGGCGCAGAGGATCTGGATTTCCAGGCTCGCCTTCACCAGATCGTCGACCGTCTTGTCCTTGCAGTCGAACTTCGGCAGGTTGCCGGTGGTGTGGTCGGCGCCCTGCGCGGTGACCATCATGGAAATGCCGGTCACTTCGATGACACGCGGGTCGTAGGCACTGATGGCCTGCTTTTTGATCACGGGGCAGCGCTGCACGCCGAAGTGGGCGCCGACCCGAGCCGTGGCGCTGGCGTAGAGCTTGCCCTTGTCGCTGCCAGCACGGATTTCCGCCATCACGGAAACCAGGAAGGGTAGGTCGCCAAAGGGCGCGAGGCCTGCGTCCATCAGCACGCCCATCGTCGCGCCGGTCTCGATGGTGTCGATGCCGAGATCGTTGGCGTGCCAGTTGAGCATCGCGAGGTCGTCTGGATCCGTCAGGCCGCAGTTGGTGCCCATAAGCCCCAGGGTTTCGTACTCGACGGGAGAGACGATTTCATTGCCATCCTTGTCCGCATAGACGTTGCTGCATTCGATCAGGCAGCCCGGCATGCAGGCGTGGGTGGTGGTGCCGCCGCGCGCGAGGTTCTGCTGGCGGATGAAGTCACCGCCCATCTTGAGCAGGCCCTTCTCCGGATCCACCTGGCGACCGGACGTGAAGTTGTTGGTGGGCAGGCCACCGACGAGGTTGGTGTAGTCGGCCATCGCCGCCGTGCCGTAGTCCTGGAACATCTTGATGGCCGGATCGGCCTTCAACAGGGCGTTGTACTGCTTCACGCCTTGCAGCACTTTCTTGCGGTCGTGGAAGGTCGGCAGCTTGTCGAGCTCGAGCACGATGGCCTTGACCTTCTTTACGCCCATCACTGCGCCCACGCCGCCGCGCGCGGCGAGCCGCGAAGGGCGGTTGTCGGTGTCGCTGAATGAAATGCCCGCCAGCAGGCCCTGGTATTCGCCGACCGGGCCGCAGATCGCAAGGCTCACTTTCTTGCCGTACTTCCCGTGCAGCAGGCGGGCGGTCTCGAAGGTGCCCTGCCCGAGGTACTCGGTGCCGGGCAAGAAGGTGATGCTGCCGTCCTTGGTGATGCGGATGACGGTCCAGTCGTCCGCCGCACCGTGCAGGGTGAAGCCCGCGATTTGGAGCTGCCCCATGGCGAGTCCGAATGTGCCCCCGGCGTTGGCTTCCTTCACGCCACCCGTCAGCGGGCTCTTGCAGCCGACGCTGGTGCGGTTGGCGTTCGACCAGTTACTGCCGGCAAAGGGGCCGGCGGAGAAAATGAGCGGATTGGCGGGCGATAGCGGATCGACCTGTGCGACGCCCATGTCGACCAGTGTCCGGGCAATCAGGTAACGCCCGGCGTGGGCAATCTGCTCGGGGGTCAGCTGTTCTTCGCGGACGGCCAGGGTGGGGAGGTCGAAATGGAGGTACTTACGCATGGCGGGCTCCGCAGGCGGATTGGATCGTTGGATGGTCCGCATGCGGACCCGAAGGGTGCCCGCATTATAGAACGCGAGGTACGGCGCGAGGCCAGCGAATACGGGCCTTGTGTGGCTGGAATGCCGATTTGATTCGCGCTTGCGCGGGAAAGAGATCTGCAGGACTGCCCCGCATCGCCAGGCCCGGTAACCGGGCCTGGCGACGCGGGGCGTACTTACCTCCTCAGACCGGATCCCAGCTGAAGATGTCGCCGGAGCGTTCCAGCGGATAGAAGGACGTCTTGAACTGATCGAACACCCGCTCGGTAATCGTTTCCGGCGTCCAGCCTTCGGCCGTATGCGCGGTCTTGAACGGCCGGTTCTGCGAGAAAAGGAAGATTTCGTTGTTACGCACGCCAAAAATCTGGCCGCTGACCTTGCTTGCCGTGTCCGCCAGGAGGGCCACCGCGCAGGGCGCGACCTTCTCGGGTTTCAGGGTCTTCAGGCGCTCCACGCGCTGTGCCTGCTCGACGTCGGTGATCGGGATGGAGTCGATCATGCGGGTCCACGCAAACGGCGCGATGCAGTTGGAACGCACGCCAAACTTCTGCATGTCGAGCGCGATGGACTTCGACAGGCCCACGATGCCGAGCTTGGCAGCCGAATAATTGGCCTGGCCGAAGTTGCCGATGAGGCCGGAGGTGGAGGTCATGTGCACGAAGGCACCGCTGGCCTGCTCCTTGAAGTAGGGCGCAGCGGCACGGCTCATGTTGAACGTGCCGAACAGGTGGACGCTGATGACGGCATGGAAATCTTCCGGGGTCATCTTGTGGAAGATGACGTCGCGCAGGTTGCCGGCGTTGTTGACCACGCCGTCGATGCGGCCGAGGCGCTGGACGGTCTCGTCCACCATGGAAACCGCGTCGTCCCAGGACGACACGCTCTTGGTGAGCGCGATGGCGCGACCACCCAGGTCCTCGATTTCCCGCACCACTGCCTGGGCCGGGCCGGCATCAGCGTCGCCACCGTCACCCGACAGTCCCACGCCAAGGTCGTTGACCGCCACCGAAGCGCCCGCTTTCGCAGCTTCCAGCGCGATGGCGCGACCCACACCGCGACCTGCGCCGGTGACCAGAATGACTTTGCCTTTGAGCAACATGAAATCTCCCCTCATCAATTTATGGCCAGTGGACAGGACAGCCCGTCGATGGCGGGCGCGGCGTCGATGGCCGGTGCGTTTTCGATCCCGTAATGCTAGCGGTCGCACCGCCGTCTATCCACCCGCAGCGGATTGTCGGCAACGGGCAGGGCGGGCCAGTATCCGGATACCCCAGGCAGGAAGCCCCGGATGATCCTCGACAACACCCCCGTCCTCGTCGGTGTCGGCCAATGCGTCCAGCGCGATCCCGGCACCAGGGACGCATTGCCTTCCCCCATGGATCTCCTGGAACGGGCAGCCCGCGCGGCGCTGGCGGACACCGCCGCCGGTGATCTCGAGCATCGCTTCAAGGCGCTGCCCACGGTTGCCCAGGCCGCCCTCGACTGCCGCGAGGCCACGGTGGAAAGCCAGGTGCTGATCTTGCGCAAGGGGCAGCCCGAAGTCGCCTACGTGGCGGCGCGTGCCGACGACACCAGGCTGCTGGCTAAACCAGCAGCGGATGACCCCTCTATCCTGCCGTCCTTTACCGAACGTGAGCCCGTGGGGCGACGAATCACCGTGCGCCACGACGGCCAGTGCCATCGCTTCCGCTGCGCCGGTTGACGCGCGGCCTGTCGCTCAGCGGTCGCGCGGCGCGTACATGGCCGCGACGTCAGTGGAAAGCCCCGCCGCGTCCGCGCCCGCGAGTTCCGCTGCCCTGGCGCGCTGGAAACCCGGACGCGCCTTCAAGCCCACCAGGTAGGCCGCCACTGCGGGCGAGAATTGCCCGGCGAGGCCGAGGCATTCCGCGAACAGCAGCGCAAAGCCTACCGAGATATCGGCAAGCGTGAAGCGACCACCGCACAGGTGGCCCCCGGCCACCGCGTTCTCGATGCCGCGCAAGCGGCCGAGGAACCAGCGCTCGTAGTCGTGCGCGGCTTGAGGGTTGCGCCTTGCGGGCGGTTCCAGCCGCGTGTAGCGCAGCACCAGGGTCTGCGGGAAGGTCAAGGTGGCTTCGCCGAAGTGGAGCCAGTTGAGGTAGGCGCCATAGGCAGGCTCGTCGACGGTCACGGCGAGGGGCGTGGGCGCGTGGCGATCGACGAGGTACTGGCAGATCGCGACGGATTCGGTCATGCACGTGCCACCCTCGATGAAAGCCGGCACCGTGCCCAGCGGATTCACCGCCAGGTATTCACGTGCGAATTGCCGCGGCGGAAACGGCAGCATTTCAAGCGTGTATTCGAGGCGCAGTTCCTCCAGAGCCCAGAGTGGGCGGAAGGAACGCGCGGTCAGGCAGTGGTAGAGCGTGGGCACGGCGGTACTCCGGGCAGGGGTCAGATGAGCACCTTTTCGCGCAGCTCGGCCTTTACATAGGCGTAGTAGATCGGCGCGGCGATGAGGCCCGGGATCCCGAAGGCGGATTCCATCAGCAGCATTGCGGTAAGCAGTTCCCAGGCCTTCGCGCGGATGTGGTGGCCGATGATGCGGGCGTTGAGGAAATACTCGAGCTTGTGGATGACGATGAGATAGACCAGCACCGACACCGCCACCATCAGCGAGTGGCTCAAGGCGACCACGAAGATCACCGTGTTTGAAATGAGGTTACCGAGGATGGGCAACAAGCCGCACACGAAGGTCACCACCAGCAAGGTCTTGGTGAACGGGAGGTTGATGCCGAAGGGGGGTAGGGCCACGTTCAGGAAGATGCCGGTGAACAGCGTGTTGAGGGTTGAAATCCAGGCTTGCGCGAACACCACGCGACGGAAGGAGTCGGCCAGCCTGTAGCCACGCGTGGCGATGGCCGCCGCCAGCGGGCGCCGCATGCCGGGGGGTGTCGCCGCTTCCAGCGACAGCAGGCCGCCGATCACCATGCCAATCAAGACATGCACCAGGCCGCGACCGAGGCCGGTGCCGGCCACCTGGAACAACTGGGCGTGCTCGCGCAGCCAGTGCACCAGCATCCGGCGGAGCTCCTCGCCGTCGGTGGGGAGGTAGTCGATGACCCATGCCGGTAGTTGCTGGCGGGAGTGTTCGATGATTTCAGCCATGCGTGCGATGAGGGCCACCAGGCTATCGTTGCTCTCGCGCAGCAGTGAGGCGAGCGACATGCCCACCAGCACGATGAGCGCAATCACGGCCGTGGCAATCAGCGATACCGCGAGCAGCCGCGGGCCTTCACCGCCGAGCAGGCGGTTGGTGAGGAGAGGCGTCAGCTGGTTCACCAGCACGTAGACCAGCAGCGCGGCGATCAGGGACGGCAGCAGGTTCAGGGCGATCACGCCGAGCAGGATGCCCCCCGTGGCAGCCCAGGCCGCGAGATCGGTGGTGGTCACGTCGGTGCGGGTCATCGGTCAAGCCTCCATTGTCGGCGTGCCTGCAGGAACTCTGGACGGGATGTGGCGGCACGCGGGCCAAGCATGGCGCCGGGGACCATACGCCGTAGGCATGACCCGTGCCAGTCCGGCGCCCGGGCGTTGGTGCAGGCGGCGTCTTCGCCTATCCTCGGGGTCGTTCCAGGACAGGACCCTCGCATGCGTCGTGCAGTTGATGTCGAAACCGGCGCAGGCCGCATCCAGGGCTTCTGCGATTCACGCTTCAACGGCGTCTTGCAGGCCTTCCATGATAATTTCACGGCCAACGCCGAAGTCGGCGCGAGCGTCGCGCTCACCCTCGACGGCAAGCTGGTGGTGGATCTGTGGGGCGGCGCGAAAACAGCCGGCGGGGAACCCTGGGCGGCCGACACCGTCTGCACCGTGTTCTCGTCCACCAAGGGCCTGATGTCCTTGTGCGCGCACCTCCTGGCCGACCGCGGCCAGCTGGATCTCGACGCGCCGGTCACCCGCTATTGGCCCGGGTTCGGCGCCGGCGGCAAGGAATCAGCGCGCGTATCCATGACACTCGACCACACCGTTGGCGTACCGCACGTGCGTGATCCGGTGCCGGTCGGTGGCTTCTGGGACTACGCAGCCATGGTTGGACGGGTCGCCGCCGAGCCCGCGTTCTGGGCGCCGGGCTCGCGCATGGGTTACCACGGCATCACGATGGCCTGGACCGTGGGTGAACTCATCCACCGTGCGGCTGGCCAGCGCCTTGGGCCCTACTTCCACGAGCAACTCGCCGCGCCGCTCGAGGCCGAGTGCTGGATTGGCCTGCCCGCCGAGCTTGAATCCCGCGTCGCGCCGATGATCCTGCCGGTGCCCGACAGTCACTGGATCAACACCCGCTTCATCCAGGCTGCGCTCACCGCGCCCGGCACGCCCGCGCATCTCTTCATGCGGGATTTCGCGTTGTTCGACGCCAACACCACGGCCTGCCACCAGGCGGAAGTGGGCTCGGCCAACGGCATTGCCAACGCCCGCGGCCTCGCCCGCGTCTACGCGCCTTTCGCCAACGGCGGCACCTTCGGCAATCGGCAGTGGATTGGCGCCGATGCACTCTCCCGCATGGGGCGCGTGTCGGCGGCCACGGCCGACGACGCAACGCTGATGGTGCCTGTCCGCTTTGGCCCTGGTTTCATGAAATCCATGGACAACCGACGCCTTCCCGGCGTGGTGAATTCAAGCCTGCTGCTGTCGGAATCGGCCTTCGGCCACGTGGGCGCCGGCGGCTCGCTGGGCTTTGCCGATCCCGAATGCCAGCTCAGCCTTGGTTACGCCATGAACCGCATGGGGACCGGCGTGTTGCTCAACGTGCGCGGGCAGTCGCTGGTCGACGCGGCATACGCCGCCCTGGGCTACCGCAGCAACGCGAGTGGTGCCTGGACGCACTGAGCGTCCCCAGGTCTGCTCTTTTCCTCCACTCCAAAAAGAAGGGTCATGCCCATGGGCAAAGGTCGCGAGTTTCCAAAAATCACCGAGCAGGGGCTCGACGAACTGCGTGCGCGGCTCGGCACGCCCATCGCAAGCCAGGCCGAACCGTGGTGCTTCGAAGCCACCCGCGACAACATCCGCCACTACGCGCATGGCATCGGCGACGACAACCCCCTGTGGTGCGTACCGGAATATGCGTCGAAAACTGCGCACGGTGGAATCATCGCGCCGCCGAGCTTCCTGTTCGCCACGAGCCGCATCATTTCGGGCTATGTCGGCGGCCTGCCCGGCGTCCACGCCATGTGGTCGGGCGCGGACTGGCGCTGGCACAAGCTGGTTCACCGCAACGATGAAATCACCACTGAAGCGAACCTCAAGGATCTCATCGAACACCAGACACGCTTCGCCGGCCGCGCCGTGCAGCAGATCTACCACGTGAAGTTCTACAACCAGGCGGGCGATCTGGTGGCGGACGCCGACAGCTGGTGCTTCCGCACGGAGCGCGACCACGCGCGCGAACAGGGCACCAAGTATTCGGCAGCGAAGGCGCGCCCACCGCATCGTTACACGCAGGAAGCACTGGCCGAGGCGTATCGCTTGTACGCCGACGAAGACGTGCGTGGCTCGACGCCCCGCTACTTCGAAGACGTCAAGGCCGGGGACGAACTGGCGACCATGCTCAAGGGCCCGATGACGGTCACCGGCTTCATCGCCTATGCCCAGGGCTGGGGCGGCCTGTACATCCGCGCCAACAAGCTCGCCTGGAAGCTGGTCGACCAGCATCCGGGTCTTGGCATCGCCAATCGCTTCGGCATCCCCGACTGCCCGGAGCGCGTGCACTGGGAGCCCGAGTTCGCGTTGGAAGTCGGCGCACCCGGCGCCTACGACTACGGTCCGGAACGCTGCTCCTGGCTCATCCACCAGATCACCAACTGGATGGGCGACGCGGGCTTCCTGAAGGGCGCCCACTGCAAGATCCGTCGCCACAACCCGGAAGGCGATTTGCTGTTCCTGAAGGCGAAAGTGCTCCGCTGCTGGGAGGAAGGCGGCAGCCGGCTGGTGGAAATCGAACAGTCTGCCCACAACCAGGACGGGGAACTCTCGGTGCTGGGTGGTGGCGTCGTGGCGCTGCCTTCGCGCGGGGGCTGAGCGCCTCGCTTCAGTGGGCGCCGCCGGCGGCTTCCTCGGTGGCCGCCGCCGGCATCACCACTTTCTCGGGCCGCGCGAGCCATACCAGCCCCACCAGCGCAAGGAACAGCACGGCGCAGCCGTTGAAGATGTCGTTGGCCGACAGCATGAACGCCTGCTGGTCGACCATGCGGTTCACGATGGCCAACGCAGTGCCGTCGTCCATGGGAAGCGTGTCCGGCAACACCCCGCTCCACCGCGCCGCGTCCAGTTGATCGACCAGCCGCGCGTGGTGGAAGGCCGCACGACGGTCCCACAAGGTGGTGGCCACCGAAGCCCCGAACGCGCCCGCGGTGATGCGGCAGAAGTTGAGCAGGCCGGACGCGGAGGAAATCTTCTCTGGCGGAATCCCCTGCAAGGCCAGGTTGAACAGCGGGATGAAGAACGTGCCGATCGCCGCGCCCTGCAGGATGGTGGGCCACAGGATGGTGTTGAAGTCGGCGCTGGTGTTGAACTGGCCCCGCATCACCACCACCACCGCGAAGACCAGGAAACCAAACGTGGCGAAATAGCGCGCGTCGTAGCGCTGGATGTTCTTGCCCACCCAGGGCGAGATGACGAGCGCCAGCAGCCCCACGGGCGCCATCGCGAATCCCGCCAGGGTCGGCGTATACCCCATGTGCTGCTGGAGCCACAGCGGCAGCAGCACCAGGTTGCCGAAGAACGCGCTGTAGCCCAGTGAAATCGTGAGCGTAGAGGCCCAGAAATTGCGGCGCGCGAAGAGGCTCAAGTCCACCACCGGATGTTCCTCGGTGAGTTCCCAGATGAGGAAGAACACAAAGCCGACGAAGGCGATGATGGCCAGGGTGATGATGAAGCTGGACTCGAACCAGTCGAGTTCCTTGCCCTTGTCGAGCACGGTCTGGAAGCAGCCGATCCACAGCACCATCACTGCGAGGCCCACGCTGTCGATCGGGCGGCGCACCGTCGGGGCTTCGCGCGAGCGGTAAATCCACCAGGTGAGGCCCGCGGCCAACAGGCCGACCGGGATGTTGATGTAGAAGATCCACGCCCAGTGGATGTTGTCCGTGATCCATCCACCCAGCACCGGTCCCACCACGGGCGCGATGAGGCTCGTCATCGACCAGATGGTAAGCGCCGTGCCCGACTGCTCGCGGCGGAAACTGCCGAGCAGCAAGGATTGTGACAGCGGGATCATGGGCCCTGCCACGATGCCCTGGAGAACGCGCAGCGCCACCAGGCTTTCGATGTTGGGCGCCATGCCACACAGGAGCGAGACCAGCGTGAACAGCAGCACGCTGGTGACGAAGAGACGTACCGGCCCGAAGCGCTGCGCGGCCCAGCCAGTCAGCGGTAGCGAAATGCCGGTCGCCACCGCGAAGGACGTGATGACCCAGGTGCCCTGGTTGGGCGAAACACCGAAGTCGCCGGCAATCGCGGGGATGGACACGTTGGCAATCGAGACGTCCAGCACGTTCATGAACGTGGCCGTCGACAAAGCCACCGACCCCACGATCAGCTGCCAGCCGCGCAACGGCGGCGGCGGCCAGGCGGCTGGCGTGCTCACGGGGAGATCTTTGAGCGCGTCCCGCGGTGGGCGGCGATGACGTCGGCGATCCGCTGCTCGGCGGCGTCGCGCTGGCCGTCGAAGACGTCCGTGGAATTCACGTGCCCGGCGGCGGGCGCGGAGGCCAGGGGCACGCCAGCGGTGTTCCTGGTGTCCACTTCAACCACCAGTGACAGTCCCATCCGCAGCGGCCGCGCGGCCACCTGCCCGGGATCAAGTTCGATACGCACCGGCACGCGCTGGACGATCTTGATCCAGTTGCCGGTGGCGTTCTGGGCCGGCAGCAGCGCGAACACGGCCCCGGTGCCGGCACTGAAGCCCACCACGTGGCCCTCGTAGTGGGCGCCGCTGCCGTAGACGTCGGCCGTGATCTTCACCGGCTGCCCGAGTCGCATCTGGCCCAGCTGCACTTCCTTGAAGTTGGCTTCGACCCACGCGTGGTCCAGCGGTACCAGCAACATCAGGTTGCTGCCCGGTTGCAGGCGCTGTCCCACCTGCACGGTGCGCTTGGCCACGTCGCCGCTGACCGGCGCCTTGATCTGGCAGCGCTGCAGGGCGATGGAGGCCTCGCGCACGCGGCTCGCGGCCTGCGCGACGCTCGGGTGGCTTTCTATGGTGGTGCCCTCGGTCATCGCGCGGTTGGTGGCAAGCCGCTCCTCCGCCGCGCGGATGCCGGACTCGGCCGCCGTGACGGTCGCGCTTGCCGCCGCCACCGCGACTTCTGCGTGCTTCAGTTCTTCCTTGCCCACAGCGCCGCTCACCACCAGCGCCTTGCGCGTGGCGAAATCATCCTCGGCCTTCCTCAGCTGCGCCTGCGCCTGAGCGCGTTCGGCGCGGCGCACCGAAGTGTCGGCTTCCAGGGTGTCGTTGGTCGCGAACACCGTACGGATCTCGCGCACGGTGTGGGCGAGCTGCGCCTCGGCGGACTCCAGCGCAATCCGGGCGTCTGCATCGTCGAGTTCCACCAGGAGCTGGCCGGCCGTGACGTGATCGGTCTCACGCACCTTTACTGATTTGACGATGCCCGTGATCTGGGGCGTCACGTTGACGATGTTGGCCGCGACGTAGGCGTCGTCGGTCGTCTGGTAGAAGCGCGCGACGAACCAGTAGTAGGCACCGCCGACGCCAGCGGCCAGCAGCAGGAGCAGGCAGAAGGCGGCCAGCAGGGGGCCGCGTTTACGGGCGGCGAAGGCATTCTGGGACATGGTCTATTCCTGTTCGCGTGGCGGGCTTGCGCGCGGGGTTTCGAAGCCACCGCCGAGGGCGCGTTTCAAGTCGATGTCGAGTGCATAGGCCCGCGCCGTGAGGAGCACGACGGCGCGGCGCTCCCGCAGGACTTCGGACTCCGTGGCAAGCACGGTGAGATAGCCCGTGAGCCCTGCCTTGAAGCGCTGCAGGGCGACTTCGTAGGCGCTTTCCGCCGCAGCCAGGGCGTCGCGCTGCGCCGTGGCGCGATCGCCCAACGCGCGCAGCGATACGACCGATCGCACCACCTCGTGCAGCGCACCGAGGAGCACGGCGTTGTAGTCGGCGATGCTCATGTCCAGCTGGGCGTTGACGAACTTGAGCTTCGCCCGCAACCGGCCGGCATCGAAGATCGGCAGGTGCAGCGTGGGGCCGAAGCCATAGATCTGGGAGCCACCCTGCAGGAGGTTGTCGAGTCCGATGGCGCTGAAGCCGGCGAACGCGACGATGTCCACGCTGGGATAGAACTCCGCCTTGACGGACTCCACGCCCTTGAGCAGTGATTCCACGCGCAGGCGCGCAGCGGCGACGTCGGGTCGGCGCGCCAACAGGTCCGACGGCACGCCGGCGGGCAATGCCGGCAGCGCCAGCGGGTTGAGCAGCGGCGCCAGCTTCGCGGTCTCCGGCGCGGGCACCACGGCAAGTTGCGCCAGCGCATCGCGCAACAAGTTGATGCGCTCGTCCACTGCGGCGAGTTCTTCCGCCGCCTGCGGGATGGCGCCTTCGGCCTGGCGCTGTTCGACCTTGGAGTCGAGGCCTTCGCTTACCCGCGCCAGCACCAGCGCAAGGATTTTCCGACGCTGCGCCAGGGTGGCCGCGACCACCGCGCGTTCTGCCGTCGCCTGCGCCAGCCCGAACCAGGCATGGGCAATCGCCGACGCCACGCCAAGTCGCGCGGTGTCGACATCGATGCCGACGGCGGCGGCCTGGGCCTGCACCGAATCCCGGATTGCCCGGTTCTTGCCGAAGAGATCCAGTTCGTACTTGAGATCCAGCGCAAACCGGTTGTCGGCGCGGTGATCGCCGGCGACCTCGGGCGGGAACAAGCCGTTTTCCGTAAAGCGCTGCACGGTGGACTTGATACCAAGATCAAGCTGCGGCTGGCGGCGGGCGGCGGCGTAGGCGCTGCCGGCCAAGGCGCCACGGAGCCGCGCCAGCGCGCTTTCGACACTGGGATTGTCGGCCAGGCCCTGTTCGATGAGGCGGTCGAGTTCCGGTGACGCATACGCCTGCCACCACCGTGTCGCCGGCCATTGGGTGAAGCTCGCGTCTTCCGCAATATGCTGGTCGGGAAGCGTCTTGCCCTGGCGGTCGATGCCCGTGAAGCGGACGCAGCCCGACAGCAGGGCAAACGCCAGTCCCAGTGCAATTAAAAGAGTAGGACGCTGAAGGTTCGGCTGGTTCACGGCGCTGCGGGTTGGGCTTCCTGGTTGCCGTTTTCAATCATCCGAGTGAGGAAGCGCTTCATCTGGCGTACTTCACTGTCGGTAAAGCCGGCGAGGTGGAGGTTGAGCACTTCGGCGATGACAAAGGGCACGAGCCCGATGGCATGGCGGCCGTTGCTGGTCAGTTCGAGGTGGACGACGCGGCGGTCGTTGGTGCTGCGCCGACGTTTCAGCAGGCCCTTGCGTTCCAGGCGATCGAGCATCCGCGTGACCGAGCCGGTGTCCGTGTCGAGGGCGCGGGCCAGGGCGGCGGCGGTATCGCCCTTGCCTTGGGCCAGGAGGAGCAGCGGCGCCCACTGCTGGGCGGTGAGATCGAGCATCTGCACGCGGCGTTCGATGTGGCGGAGCACCGACGCCTGCAGGCGTCGTACCAGGTAGCCGTAGGATTCATCCACCGAGTAGGTCTCGCCGGTGTAGTAGGCCACCGGGCGCGGCGTGGGCTTGGCAGCTGTAGTCTTCTGCGGCGCGCGGTTCCTGGCGAGGGCTTTCGGTGCTGGCGTGACCATGCCGGATTGTTCCTGCCTAAGCAGTGATTGTCAAAGCAGCCTCTGCCCCGGCAGCAGAGAGCGGGGATTCCCGATGGCCCTCGTGGGAACGCGGCGCTAGAGTCGGCGCAGCCCGTGATCCGGGGACAGCCATTCCAGGAGATTGCAGATGAGCCAGGACGCACTCGACAACTTCAAGGCGGCACAGCGCGAGGGCTGGGGCCTGTTCGCCCCGCTGGAAGCCCTCACCACGCCGCCGGCCGCCGTCCTCGTGGCATTTGCCGGCATCGTTGACGGCATCGCCGTACTGGACGTCGCCTGTGGCACCGGCGTGGTGGCCGTGACTGCCGCCCGGCGGGGTGCCCGCGTCAAGGCGCTGGACCTTTCTCCAATCCTGCTTGAACGCGCTCGACACAACGCCGCCCTCGCGGACGTTGCCGTGGAATTCACCGAAGGCGATGTCGAAGCACTGCCCTACGCTGACGCGAGTTTCGACAGTGTCCTCAGCCAGTACGGGCACATGTTCGGACCGCGGCCGGAAGTCGCCCTTGGCGAGATGCTCCGGGTGCTAAAGCCCGGCGGACGCATTGCCTTCAGCACCTGGCCGCCGGAACTCTTCACGGGATTGATGTTCGCGCTGGTCTCGCGCTATGCGCCACCACCCATCGACATCCCGCCGACGGTGCTGTGGGGCGACCCCAATGTTGTGACCACGCGATTGGGCGACGCGGTATCGAACCTGCAGTTCGAGCGGGGAGTGATGGAGACCCCGTGCCTGAGCCCCCAGCATTACCGCGCACTGATCGAGGCCACGGCAGCGCCACTCGCGAAGCTGGTGCAGCGCTTGGCCGGCGAGCCGGCCAAGCTCGCGCAGTTCCGCGCTGAACTGGAAGCCTTGATCGCGCAATTCACGGACAACAACGTGCTGCGCCAGCATTTCCTGATGACGCGGGCGACCAAGCGTTAACCGGCGAGCGCCGGCGGGTCGCCGGGTCATCGGGGTGCCGCGGCTTCGGCAGGCAGGAGTAAAGCCTGAGCCCCGGGGCGCCTGTACTCACCACGGTTCTGCCTTTGAACGCAGATCGAGTTCGAAGGTCCAGGCGCGCGGGGGTTGCTGGTGGAGGAACCAGTAGGCGTCGGCCAGGCCCTCAAGATCGATGAGGCGTGCTTCACCCATCTTTTCCGCGATATCCGGCATGCGCTGGCGGAGCGCATCGCCGTCGATCCCGCCGTCGATCACGACATGCGCGACGTGGAGACCCTCCGGCCCGCATTCCTTCGCCAGGGCCTGGGCCAGCAGGCGCAAGCCCCCCTTGGCCGCATTGAAGGCCCCGAAACCCGGCCGACCGCGCAGTGAGGCGCTGGCGCCGGTGAAAACCACCGTGCCGCCATCCGGCAGCATGGTGCGCGCCGCTTCGCGCCCGAACAGGAAGCCCGCATAACAGCCCGTGCGCCAGGAGGCCTCGAAGTACGCCGCGTCCATCTCGGCGATCCGGCCTGGTGTGTTGTTGCCGGGATTGAATACTGCAAGTTCCAGCCTGCCGCGGGCCTGCACTGCGGCGAACAGCCGCGCGACGGCGCCCTCATCGGTGGCGTCGGTGACCTGCACGCTGGCGCTGCCGCCGTCAGTGGCGATCTGCGCGGCCACGGCCTCGAGTCGCGCAGCGGTTCGCCCTGCCAACAGGACGTGCAGCCCTTCGCGCGCCACGCGGCGAGCGATGCTGGCGCCCAGTCCCTTGATGGCGCCGACGCCGATGACCACGGCGGTTCTCTGTTTCGACATGTTCGTCTCCCCGTTTGGTTGTGGACGCCCGCAGGGCTTGAATGAGTAAGTCGTGCTTCGTCATCAAATCGACCTCAACACGTCATGGGAAATCAACACGCAAAGACTAGGGTCCACCGGAGTCACTTCGTTCCCGGCCAGGAAGCGTTCCACCATGCGCATCGCACTAGTCACCGACGCCTGGGAGCCGCAGGTCAATGGGGTCGTGCGGACCTTGAACACCACGGTGCAGCACCTGTCCCTGGCGGGGCACGTGGTCAGGGCCATTACGCCGCTCGATTTCCGGACCATTCCCTGCCCCACTTATCCGAGTATCCGGCTCGCGCTGTTCCCGGGACGCGGCGTCGCACGCCTCGTCGAGGCGTTCAAACCAGATGCCATCCACATCGCAACCGAAGGTCCCCTGGGCCTGGCCGCGCGCCGCTACTGCGTGCGGCGAAAGTTGCCGTTCACGACCGCCTTCCACACGCAGTTCCCCGAATACATCCGCATGCGCGTGCCGATTCCGGTGGCCTGGACCTATGCCCTGCTGCGGCGTTTCCACGCCAAGGCCGAACGCACGATGGTGCCCACGCCCACGCAGCGGGACAAGCTCCTGGCCTGGGGCTTCAGGAACCTGCGCTTGTGGTCGCGCGGCGTTGACGTGGAGATCTTCAATGCCTCGGATCCGGTGCGCTACGACTTGCCAGGCCCGATCGCGGTCTACATGGGCCGGGTCGCGGTGGAGAAGAACATCGAGGCTTTCCTCGACCTGCCGTTCAGGGGGAGCAAAGTGGTGATTGGCGACGGGCCGGATCTGGAGCGCCTGCGCACGCGCTACCCCGGTTGCCATTTCCTTGGGCCGAAATTCGGACGCGAACTGGCGCGCCACCTCGCGGGCGCTGACGTGTTCGTGTTTCCCAGCCGCACGGATACGTTTGGGCTGGTGCTGCTCGAAGCCATGGCCTGCGGCCTGCCGGTCGCGGCCTATCCGGTGCAGGGTCCGATCGACATCGTGACGCAGGGTGAAACCGGCGTGCTGTCCGAAAATCTCGGCGCAGCGGTGGTTGCGGCCCTTTCGCTATCGCGCGAGGCCTGCATCGCGCTTGCGGGGCGTTATTCCTGGCGCAGCTGCACGGCGGATTTTGCGGGGTACCTCGCGGCCTTCGGGGAAACCCGCACCAGCGAAGACGCTTCGGCGAGCCCCAGCGGCGCGCCGGCGCTGCGCAATTCATAAGGCGCATAGCGCGCCTGCAACGCCGCCGCGAGGGAGACAGGCTCATCGAAAATACAGGCTTCCGGCACCTTGCCCTTGGTGATCAATCGCTCGCGGGTATCAAAGCCGTAGCTCGCCATCAGGCAGTCGTAGCCGGCCGCGGAGCCAGCCGTGTAGTCGCCGATTTCGTCGGCCGCAAGGAGCATCCCGGCGTAGCGCGGACTGCGCATCGCATTCAGCACGTCACCCTTCTTCACGCCCACCGGCAGCGGAATGACGAAATCGAGTTCCGCTTCCGCGACCCCGCCACGCTGGAGCACGGCGCGGATGACCTTGCCCGGATCAAGCGCGTAGTTGCGGCTCAGCACGCCACAGTGCACCTGGGGGTTGGCAATCATCGCGTTCAGCAGGTCAACGTACTCCGGATGGACCATCGCGCTATCGGCATAGCATTCGGTGAGGCGGTCGCGCAGCTTGCGGGTCTTGGGCAGGGAAAAACCGACGAGGTTGGTCAGCAGTTCCTTGCCACCCCCGAAGTACTTGAGGAATTTCCGGCGGTTCTTGAAGCGCAGCTCGTCCCCGATGTCCAGGCCGAACGCCGCCATGGTGTCGCGGATGATGGCGTAGGAGTTGACGAGGAAGCCGTCGAAATCCAGCACCACGAGCAGACGCTTTTTCATAGGGGAACCCGGGTTGGAACTGGAGGTTGGATGCTCGCCGAACGCTATTTCATGCCCGTGACAAGCACAAGCCCGGTCGATGCCGGTTGCCGCGCCATAACCTGAGCGACTTATACTCTTCGCGCTCCTGTCATAACCCGCCCCTAGCTGAGCCACCGAAATGGCCGCGACGAGGCACCCTCGAGGATTCCACGCTGGTGACCCCGCTCACAGTCCGGGATCGAATCGACCAGACTCTGTTCGATGCGATCTATTCACGCGCCCTTGTGTACAACACCTGCTGGGAAGATCCCGCCGTCGATCGCCTGGCGCTGGCGCTGGGCGAGGACGATACCGTCATGGTCATCACCAGTGCCGGCTGCAACGTGCTGGATTACGCGCTCACGGGGCCGCGGAAGATCCACGCCGTCGACGCCAACCCGCGCCAGAACGCCCTGCTCGAGTTGAAGCTCACGGGGATCCGGCGGCTCGACCACGCTGATTTCTTCAAGCTCTTCGGCCTGGGGCAGTTCCGCGATTTCAAGTCGCTCTACGGCGACGTCCTCCGCGCCGAACTCTCGCCGACTGCCCGCCTGTTCTGGGATCGACGCACCAACTGGTTCTCCGGCAAGCGGGGAGGCTTCTATTTCCACGGCTTGTCCGGCACGGTCGCCCGCATCTTCCGCGGCTACCTGCGCGTGCGCCCCAAGCTTGCCGAGCACATCGACGCGATGTTCGATGCGCCGTCACTGGAAGCCCAGCGCGAACTCTACGAATCGAAAGTCGCCCCGCTGCTCTGGACCCGCAGCCTGAATTGGGCCTTGTCCCGCCAACTCACGCTGTCCATGCTGGGCGTGCCCCACCCGCAGCGTCGCGAAGTCGTTGCCCAGCATGAATCCGGCGTCGCGGGTTTCGTGCGTGAGTCGCTGACCTACCTCGCCCACCACCTGCCGTTCAGCGACAACTACTTCTACGCGGTTTATTTGCGGGGTAGCTATAGCCCGCAGTGCTGCCCGGAGTACCTCAAACCGCTGGAATTCGAGCGTCTCAAGGCCGGGCTTGCCGACCGCGTCGAAGCGCACACCTGCACCGTCACACAGTTCCTGCACAACAACGCTGCGCCGATCTCGCGCTTCGTGCTGCTCGACCACATGGACTGGATGAGTTCCTACCTGCCGGAAGCGCTGGCGGAGGAATGGGCAGCTATCCTCAGCCGCGCCACGCCCGAGGCCAGGATCATCTTCCGCAGCGCGCATGCAGAACCGCGCTACCTCGATAACATCCACCTGCCCAACAACGGGCCGGCCGTGCGCGACCTGCTGCGTTTCCACCCCGAGTGGGCGCGCAAACTCACCGAACAGGATCGCGTCCACACCTACGCCGGCTTCCACATCGCCGACGTCGCGGCCTGACGCATGCCGGAGACTGAACTCCGCATCCTCTGGCATCTACTCCGCGGACTACCGCCCGCCGCCACCCACCAGGAACGGCTCGAACGGTTCTACGCGCCGCAGGCTGGTCGTTACGATGCCTTCCGCGAGCGCCTGCTTAATGGGCGCGCCAACCTGATCGAGAAACTCGACATCAAGCCGGGTGAAAAAGTGGTGGAACTGGGCGCCGGCACCGGCCGGAATGCCGAGTACTACGCCGACCGCATCCCGGCCCTCGACAGCCTGACCCTGGTCGACCTTTGCCCTTCCCTGCTGGAAAAGGCCCGCGAACGCGCTGCTGGCTGGCCCAATGCGCAGGTGTTGGAAGCCGACGTCACCGACTGGCAGCCAGCGGTCCCGGCCGACAAGGTCTATTTTTCCTACGCGCTGACCATGATTCCCGAGTGGTTCCTGGCCATCGACAACGCCATCGCGATGCTCCGCCCGGGGGGCACCTTGGGCGTGGTGGACTTCTACGTTTCGCGTGCAAGCCCCGCCGCCGGACTCAAACGGCATCCGCTCTGGCAGCGCAGCCTGTGGCCGCTGTGGTTTGGTCACGACGGTGTCAATCTTTCCCCTGATCATCTGCCGTACCTGCGCGCCAGGCTCGAGAACGTCCATCTCGGCGAGCATCTCGGTGCGGTGCCGTGGCTTCCCGGACTCAAGGTGCCGTATTACGTCTTCGTGGGTCGCAAGCCTGGGGGTGATTGATGTTCGAGGTGCGCTCGATATTCCTGTCGGACATCCACCTCGGCACCCGCGCTTGCCAGGCGCCGCGGCTGCTTGAGTTCCTGCGGCAGCACGAAGCCGAAAGAATCTACCTGGTGGGCGACATCATCGATTTCTGGTCGATGAAGCGCGGCGTCAGTTGGTCCAGCGACCAGAACACCTTCATCCAGAAAATCCTCAAGCGCGCACGCCACGGCGTGGAAGTGATTTTCGTGCCGGGCAACCACGACGAAGTACTGCGCGAGCACGTGGGATTGTCCTTCGGCAACATCCGCCTCGAACACGAGACCGTGCACGTGGCGGCCGATGGGCGTCGCTACCTGGTCCTGCACGGCGACATCTTCGACCAGGCCACGCGCTTCTCGCGGGTCCTGACGGTGCTGGGCGACCACAGCTATGAGCTCATGATGTGGATCCAGGGTGTGCTGTCGGGCATCTGCAGCGTGCTTGGCATCGAGCGGCACTGGTCGCTCGCCGCCTACGTGAAGCAGCACCTGGGGAGCGCCATGCGCTTCATCCAGGGCTTCGAGGAGGTCGCCGCCCAGCACGCGGCCGACGGTGGCTACGATGGGATCATCTGCGGCCACATCCATGCCGCCGCCTGTCGGGAGATCAGGGGCGTGCAGTACGTGAACTGTGGCGACTGGGTCGACAACTGCTCGGCTATCGTCGAGCATCACGATGGCCGCTTCGAACTCAAGCGCTTCGATGGCGCGCCGACTCCGCTACCGCTGCGCGAAATCTCCCCTTCCAAGGAAGAAGACCAAGCCGTCGCGAGGCGTGCACAAGGCTAGCAGCCTGTCGGACTTGGGGCGTCGATAGCGAGAATCGGCCCCAGCCAGGACAGTTGGTGCCGGATTTGCAGGCCCATAGCCCGGCTATGGGGC
>JAYTTZ010000246.1:0-4772 GCA_043744805.1 Gammaproteobacteria bacterium | reverse complement strand
CCGGCACCTTGCTCATCGAAGGCGCGCTGATCGCTGGCGACATCGCCCCGGGCCTGCTCCGCGAACGCGCCGGCTGCGCGCGCTGGCTTGGCCATGATGCCGGCGCCTGGCAAGCCCTCGTCGAAGAAGCCGACGCCCGACGCAGGGCGGGCGCCAGCAAAGTCGGTTCACTCATTGGTTACGACCATGACATCGACGCCATCCGCGCGGCGCTGGAAAACGTGAACGCGGCGGGCCTGCACGGCGTGGTGCACATCGAACGCCGGGAGCTCACCGCCGCCGCGCCACCGCCCGGCACCCGGGGGCTGGTGATCACCAATCCGCCTTACGGCGAGCGCCTTGGCGAGCACGCCGAACTCGTCACCCTCTATCGCCAGATTGGCCAGCAACTGCGCAGCGAATTCGCGGGCTGGGAAGCCGCCATCTTCACCGGCAACGCGGGTCTGGGGCTTGAGCTTGGGCTCAAGGCCTTCCGCACCCATGCGCTGTTCAATGGGCCGCTGGAATGCCGGCTGCTGCGCCTCCACCTGGAGGCGGCGTCCTTCGCCCCGCAGGTGCCGCCCGGCAGCCAGCGGGTGGCGCGCGCCGCGGCGCGCATGGCCAAGCACGGGGCGCGCACGCCGGGCGCGGTGATGTTCGCCAATCGCCTGCGCAAGAACCTGAAGCAGCTCGGCCGCTGGGCCGCGCGCGAACACATTGGCTGCTACCGGGTCTACGACGCAGACATGCCTGAATACGCGGTAGCCATCGATCTCTACACCGGCATCGAGCGCTGGGTGCACGTACAGGAATACGTCGCGCCCGCCACCATCGAGGAAGCCAGTGCCCGAGAACGGCTGGACGAGGCGCTCTCGGTGATGCCCGAAGTGCTGGACGTGCCGGTGGAGCGGATTATCTTCAAGCGGCGCGAGCGCCAGCGCGGCACCACGCAGTACGAAAAGCAGGCCGAGGCCGGCAATTACATCGAGGTGCAGGAAGATGGCCTGAAGCTGCTGGTGAACCTGCGGGATTACCTCGACACCGGGCTGTTCCTCGACCACCGCATCACGCGCGGCCTGCTGCGCACGCTCGCGGACGGCCAGGACGTGCTGAACCTCTTCTGCTACACGGGCGTTGCCACGGTGCAGATGGCGGCCGGCGGCGCGCGCACCACCACCTCGGTGGATCTCTCCAGCACCTATACCGACTGGGCGCGGCGCAACCTCTCGTTGAACGGCTTTCCGGTGTACGCACACCGCGTGGTGGTGGCCGACTGCCTGCGCTGGCTGGTGGAAGCGCCTATCACGCCCTGTGGGCTCATTTTCCTGGACCCGCCCACGTTTTCGAACTCCAAGCGGATGGACAGCACGCTCGACATCCAGCGCGATCACGTCTTCCTCATCCAGCAGTGCCTGCGCCGCCTCGCGCCCGGTGGGCTGCTGGTGTTCTCCACCAACCTGCGGCGCTTCAAGCTCGACCGCGACGCCTTCGACGATGTCGAGATCGAGGACTGGTCCGCGCGCACCTTGCCATTGGACTTCGCGCGGAATCCGCGCATCCACCAGTGCCATGCCATCCGCCACGCCCCCTGAGCGCGACAGTCCAGGAGCGGCCGGCATGGCCGCGCCCGCCGAGGGCGTCGTGCTGGTTGAAGGCGACGCGGGTGAGCGACGGGTGGTGTTGCAAGGGCGCTGGTCGCTGTACCTCGCCGTGCCGCGTTACGCCGACATCGCGCCACAGTTGGCCGACGCGAAGCGCATCGTGCTGGCGGTAAACGACCTGGCCGCCTGGGATTCCAGCCTCCTGAGCTTCGTCGCCGCGCTGCTTCGTGACTGTGCCAGCCGCAAGATAGACGTAGACCGGCAACAGCTGCCGGACGGCCTCCAGCGGCTGCTCACCCTGGCTTTCGCAGTGCCGCCGAGCAGCGATTCCCATGGCGAGCTGCCGCGTCCCGGTTACCTCGAGGCGGTTGGCCTCTCGAGCATCAAGGTGTGGCGCGACCTGCTGGAGATGGTCGATTTCGCAGGCGAAATCGTGCTGTCCCTGCAGCGATTCGTCCGGGGCAAGGCGCGCTTCCGGCGGCAGGACCTCTGGTACCTCGTCGCGGATACGGGGCCCCGGGCGCTGCCCATCGTCTCGCTCATCAGCTTCCTCGTGGGCACCATCCTCGCCTACATGGGCGCGAACCAGCTCGCGCTCTTCGGGGCGGAAATCTACATCGCCGATCTGGTGAGCGTGGGCATGGTGCGCGAAGTAGGCGCGCTGATGACCGGCATCATCCTCGCCGGACGCACCGGCGCGGCCTATGCCGCGCAACTCGGCACCATGCAGGTGAACGAGGAAATCGACGCGTTCCGTACCCTCGGCGTTTCCCCCATCGACTACCTGGTCCTGCCGCGCTTGATCGCGCTGGTCACCATGGTGCCGCTGCTGACGCTCTATTCCGGCGTGGTGGGCTGCCTTGCCGGCATGGTCGTCGCGACGACGGTGTTCCACCTCGGCGTGTATGAATACTTCAACGAGACCGTCGCCGCGCTCACCATGACCCACCTGCTGGTCGGCGTGGCGAAAGGCACGGTGTACGGCGCGCTGGTGGCCTATGCCGGCTGCCTGCGCGGCATGCAGTGCGGGCGCAGTGCGCAGGCGGTGGGCGAAAGCACCACTTCCGCCGTGGTGCTCGGCATCCTGCTCATCACCGTGTCGGCCTCGCTGCTGACGATTGTCTTCCAGAAGCTCGGGATCTGATGGCTAGCGCACCGCATATCGAAGTTCGCAAGCTCACCATGGGCTATGGCGAGCGTATCGTGCAGCAGGATCTCGACTTCACCATCAACCGGGGTGATGTCTTCGTGATCATGGGCGGCAGCGGCTGCGGCAAGAGCACGCTGCTGAAGCAGATGATCGGCCTCAGCCGGCCGATGGCGGGATCGATCCTCTACGACGGCCAGGACTACTGGGCCGCGAGCGAGCAACAACAGGCCACGCTGCGTCGCGGCTTCGGGGTGTTGTTCCAGGCCGGCGCCTTGTGGAGTTCGCTGACGCTGGACGAGAATGTGGGCCTGCCGCTGCGGGAATTCACCACCCTGCCTGCCCCACTCATCAAGGAAATCGTCTCGCTCAAGCTCGCGCTGGTCGGGCTGGCGGGGTATGAAGCCTTCTATCCTTCGGAGTTGAGCGGTGGCATGAAGAAGCGCGCAGGCCTGGCGCGGGCCATGGCGCTGGATCCGGCAATCCTGTTCTTCGACGAACCGTCCGCAGGTCTTGATCCGATCAGCTCGCGGCGCCTCGACGAACTCATCCTTGAATTGCGCAACGGGCTTGGCGCGACCGTCGTGCTGGTGACCCACGAGCTGCCGAGCATCTTTGCCATTGCCAACAATTCGGTCTTCCTGGACGCCGGGACCCGCACGATGATCGCCACCGGCGATCCCAAGGTGCTGGTGGAGGAAGGCCCGGCGCAGGTGCGCCAATTCCTGAAGCGAGGAGAACCATGAGTCGCAGCGCGGACCCCAAGATCATCGGCGGCTTCGTGCTGGGCGGCGCGGCCCTGCTGGTGATGGCCGTCATCCTGCTGGCCGACGGCGGCATCTTCAGCAATCGCCCCACCTACAACCTCTACTTCGAAGGGTCCACCACGGGCCTGCAGGTGGGATCACCGGTGGTGTTCCGCGGCGTGAAGATCGGGTCCGTGGAAACCATCGGGCTGTCGGTGGACGAGCACAACTTCGAAGTGCTGGTGCCGGTGAAGATTCGCACCGATGCGCCCGACGGGCCCGGGGTCGACGGACACAAGGCCACGCTGGAATCCATGGGCGGCGTGGCGCCGCTGATGAAGCACGGCCTGCGTGCGCGCCTGAAGACCTGGAGCTTCCTCACCGGCCAGCTCTACATCGACCTCGACTTCTACCCCGACAAGCCCGCTCAGTTGCACGGCAACGGCGACCTGCGCGAAATCCCCACCCTGCCGACCGAAGTGCAGGAACTCACCAACAAGCTCGATAAGCTGAACATCGAGAAGCTGCTGGAAGACGTGGCCGTGATTTCAAAATCCATCCGTGGGCTGGTCTCCGCGCCGGCGGCCAGCAGTGCGCTGAAGAACCTCGACGCCACGCTCGCCAACCTGCAGGCCCTGACCGACGGGCTCAATGACCGCAGCACGCACCTCGCCGACGACACGCGCGCCGTACTGAAGGAATCCGCGGAGACCCTGCGCGTAAGCCGCGAGGCCCTGGCCGAAGCCGCGACGACCCTGCGCGCCGGGCGTAACACGCTGACGCGCATCGATGAAGGCGTGCACAACATCGCCGAGCTGACGAAGGCGGATTCCGGCCCCGTGCTGGCGTTGACGCAGGCCAGCCAGGAGCTCGCCAATACCGCCCGCGCCCTGCGCGAAACGGTCGGCGAGGACTCGGCGTCCGCCGTGCACCTGAACGAAATGATGAAGGAAACCACGGCCGCCGCGCGGGCCTTGCGTGCACTGGCCGAAACCCTGGAAACCCAGCCGGAATCCCTGTTGCACGGGCGGTCCGGCGCGGAGGATAGTCCCTGATGTCCGTTCGGAAGTTTGTGCTGCCCCTGCTGCTGCTCGCCCTCACCGCCTGTTCCCACAGCCCGCCGCAGCGCTACTACGTGCTGCCCGGCGCGGGTAGCGAGGTGCCCGCCGGTGAGCGCCACGGTGCGCTGGTGGGCCTTGGGCCGGTGACCTTGCCGGCATATCTCGATCGTCCGCAGATCGTTACGCGTGCCACTGACAACCGCCTTGATCTGGCCAGCAGTCATCGCTGGGCCGAACC
>JAYTTZ010000245.1:0-4865 GCA_043744805.1 Gammaproteobacteria bacterium | reverse complement strand
TGCAGCTCGAAACGCTCGCGCGCAATTGCCGCGAGCACCGCATCACCCATTTCGACATCGGCGACGTGCGCCAGGGCATCGTGCACGTCACCGGCCCGGAGCAGGGCTGGAGCCTGCCGGGCATGACCATCGTCTGCGGGGACTCCCATACCGCGACCAACGGCGCGCTGGGCGCGCTGGGCTTCGGCATCGGCACCTCGGAAGTTGAACACGTGATGGCCACCCAGTGCCTGGTGCTGCGCAAGGCCAGGAACATGCTCATCAAGGTAGGCGGCAGCCTGCGGCCCGGGGTTTTCAGCAAGGACCTCATCCTGGCCATCATCGGTCGCATCGGCACCGCCGGCGCCACCGGCCACACCATGGAGTACGCGGGCGAAGCCATTTCCCGGCTCACCATGGAAGAGCGCATGACGGTGTGCAATATGTCCATCGAGGCCGGCGCCCGTGCGGGCCTCATCGGCGTGGACGACACCACCATCGCCTACGTCGAAGGACGCCCCAGCGCCCCGAAGGGCGAGGAGTGGACGCGGGCGGTCGCCGCCTGGCGTGATCTGCATTCGGATCCGGGCGCGCATTTCGACATGGTGGTGGAGATCGACGCCAGCACGATCGACCCGCAGGTCACCTGGGGGACTTCACCCGAGATGGTGCTGCCCATTTCCGGTCGGGTGCCCGATCCTGCCGCCGAGGCCGACGAAGTGCGTCGCAGCGGCATCGCGGGCGCGCTGCGCTACATGGGGCTTACCCCGGGCACGCCGTTGGTCGAGATAGCCATCGACAAGGTGTTCATCGGGTCCTGCACCAACTCCCGCATCGAGGACCTGCGCGTGGCCGCCGCGGTGGTGGCTGGCAAGCACCTCGCGCCCAACGTGAAGCTCGCGCTGGTGGTGCCGGGCTCCGGCCTGGTGAAGCGGCAAGCAGAGCAGGAAGGCCTCGATCGCATCTTCCGCGACGCGGGCTTCGAGTGGCGGGAGCCCGGCTGTTCGATGTGCCTCGGCATGAACGCGGACCAGCTCGAACCCGGCGAGCGCTGCGCCTCCACTTCCAACCGCAATTTCGAAGGCCGCCAGGGCCACGGTGGCCGGACCCACCTGGTGTCGCCTGCGATGGCCGCTGCGGCCGGCATTGCCGGTCATTTCGTTGACGTGCGCGAGGTCTGAACCATGGAAGCCTTTACCCGACTCACTGGCGTTGTAGCGCCCATCGACCGGCCCAACGTCGACACCGATGCCATCATCCCCAAGCAGTTCCTGAAGTCGATCAAGCGCTCGGGCTTTGGCCCGAACCTGTTCGACGAATGGCGTTACCTCGACAAGGGCGAACCGGGCAAGGCCAATGAAGGCCGGCCGCTCAATCCCGAGTTCATCCTCAACCAGCCGCGCTATGCGCAGGCGCAAATCCTGCTGGCCAGGGACAACTTCGGCTGTGGCTCGTCGCGCGAGCACGCGCCGTGGGCCATCTACGACCATGGCTTCCGCGCGGTCATTGCGCCGAGCTTCGCCGACATCTTCTACGGCAACTCGGCCAAGAACGGCTTGCTGCTGGTGATCCTGCCCGCCGCAGTGGTGGAACAGCTGTTCAACGAGACGCGGGCCGCTGAAGGCTATGGGCTCACCATCGACCTCGAAGCCCAGACGGTGGTGACCCCAGGCGGCCAGGTGTTCAGCTTCGACTACAGCGCAGGCTTGAAGCACCGCATGCTGAACGGCCTCGACGATATCGCGCTAACCCTCCAGCTTGCCGGGAAGATCCGCGCCTACGAAACCTTGCGTCGCCAGGCCGCGCCCTGGCTGTTCGCGGAGACCTGAACCCCATGCTTTACCGACTCGACCAGCACCAGGTGACCTGCGAAGGGGATTACTGGGTCGCCGACAGCGCCGCGGTCATGGGAAGGGTGCTGCTGAAACACAACAGCAGCATCTGGTTTGGCGCCGTGCTCCGCGGCGACAACGATCTCATCACCGTGGGCGACCACTCCAACGTGCAGGATCTTGCCGTCCTGCACACGGACGAAGGCTGCCCGCTGACGCTCGGCAGCTACTGCACGATTGGTCACAAGGTGATGCTCCACGGTTGCACCATTGGCGACAGCACCCTGGTAGGCATCAACTCGGTCATCCTGAACAACGCGGTGATTGGACCCAACTGCCTGATTGGCGCAGGGACGCTCATCACTGAAGGCAAGCACATTCCCGCCGGCAGCCTCGTGATGGGCTCGCCCGGCAAGGTCGTGCGGGAGCTGACCCCGGAACAGATCCTGGGCTTGCGGAAATCCGCGGAAGGTTACGTGGCGAACAGCCAGCGTTTTCGCGCCGGCCTCAAGCTGCAGTCGATGGCCGCCCGCGTCTGATTGTGGCAACTCCCCTGGTGCGCCAGCGCCCAGGGAGTCGCCGCAGGTAAGGCCTCAGGCCGGGCGTCCCGCGTAGCGCAAGGCCTTGCCCAGTTTCTTCGTGCCGAGTTCCGGCAGGAAGTGATCCCGCGCCCATACCCGGGTGCCGGCGATATACACCCCGTCCACCACGCCGTCCGAGCGGTTCACGATCTGCGCTTCGCGCAGGAACTCGCGGTAGACCTTCTGCCGGTTGGCGTCCGAGTCGTAGGCTTCAAGCGCCACGGGGTCCACCAGGGTCACGTCTGCCTGGCGACCCACGGCAATGGAGCCGGACTCCAGCCCGAAGAATTCCGACGGATCCCGGGTGAGGCGCTTCACGGCCTGCGCCACCCTTTCGAGCGAGCGCTTCTGTGCGATCTTCAGGGTCATGAGGTTGCCGTCGAAGAACGCCATGTTGATGAGGTGGGCGCCCGAGTCGTTGAAGCCCGGCAGGGTGTTCTCGTCGAACAGCAACTGCTCCAGGATTTCCGGTCGATCGTTGCCCACCACGAAGTGGAAGCGGATCTCGCGGTCGTACTCGCGCAGCAGGTGCAGGAAGAACACCGCGTCGCTCTGCAGCGAGGCCTGCGCGAGGTGGCAGGCGTGGATTTCCGCCTCGCTGCGGGCAGCGCCGTGGTCGCCGGCGGAGAACTGCCTGATGCGCTGGTAGATCTGCGCCATGTTCTCGCCCGACCATTCCGGAACCGGGCTCGAATCAACGAACATGATGTCCAGGTTGCGCTGGAAGGTGGAAATGATGGTCTTGTCGGCCCAGTCGCGTTCGAACTTGGCGATGTAGTCCGGGTTGGTCAGGATCGCGCGGCGTCCTTCGCGATCCTCGATGTCGCATTCCAGCAGCGGCCGGGTGGTGGCGAATTCCTCGAACACGGGATTGATCGGGCCTTCGCACCAGAGCTTGAACGGCGCCGACAGCACCTGGAAGTGGAACTTGCCTTGCATCACCCAGGAGTTCAGGAATTTCGCGAGGCCGAGGAAGGTCTTCCACACTTCGCGCTGGTGCACGAGGTCGATGGCCGTGAGCGCGCTGGTGCGCAGCGGTTTGCCGAACAGGCGTCCGCTCGTATAGAGGAAACGCTTGAACGTGGCGATGCGGTTGAGCGCGTCCGGCGTCACCTGCCACACGCGGTCGTACTTGCGCACGACGTCCAGCAGCCGGCGCTGCTCCTTGCGGGTGGCATAAGGGGAAGGAATCTTCAACTTGGTATTCGGCTCGTTGGCCATGTAGTGGAAGGGTATGTTGTCGGTGGAGAACCCGACGAATCCCTGCTGCATGGCTTCCTCCAGCAAGGCCTCCATCTTCGCCAGCTCTTCCGGTGTCGGATCGCGGGTCACGGCCGCGTCGATGCCCATCACTTCGATGCGGAGCATCGAGTGCGGAATCATCGGCGCGACGTTCGGGCCGAGCTTGAGCGTGTCAAGGTGCTTCAGGTAGTCGCCGGTGTTGTCCCAGTCGATGACGTCGACGCAACTGCGCAGCACGTGCTTGGGGATGTTCTCCACCCGCGCGAAGCAGTCGAGGATCGGATCGTCCGTGCCGCGGCGCTGCGCACCGAAGGCGGTGCCGATGCTGCAGTTGCCAAACACTACCGTGGTGGTCCCGTGGCGGACCACTTCGGTCAGCCCGGGCGAGAGTTCCACTTCCAGGTCCAGGTGGGTGTGGATGTCGACCAGGCCGGGCATCAGCCACAGGCCACTGGCTTCGTGGATTTCGCCAGCCAGGTTGACATCGAGGTCCTTGCCGCGGGCCGCGATGCAGCCGGCGCTGATCGCGACGTCCTCGGCCACCGGGGCGCTACCCGTGCCATCAAAGACCAGTGCGCCCCGGATCAGGGTGTCCCATTGCTTGCTCATGTCCGCTCTCCTGTGGGCACGCAGCCCGCGCTTTTCATTTTTTGATGACTCAGGTCAGGCTGCCGAGGGTATCGGCCTCCTGGCGCAGTTTGAACTTCTGGATCTTGCCCGTCGCCGTCTTCGGCAGTTCACTGAACACGATGGACTTCGGTGCCTTGAAGTGCGCCAGGTGCTCGCGGCAGTAAGCGATGAGGTCCTTCTCGCCGACCTGCGGTGCGTCCTGCTTCAGCCACACGAAGGCGCAGGGCGTTTCGCCCCATTTTTCGTCGGGGCGCGCCACCACTGCGGCTTCAAGGACGGAAGGATGGCGGTACAGCACTTCCTCCACTTCGATCGACGAGATGTTCTCGCCGCCGGAAATGATGATGTCCTTGGAGCGATCTTTGATCTGGATGTAGTTGTCGGGATGCATCACCCCGAGATCGCCCGAGTGGAACCAGCCGTGGGCCAGGGATTCTTCGGTGGCCTTCGGGTTCTTGAGGTAGCCCCGCATCACCACGTTCCCGCGGAACATGATTTCGCCGATGGTCTTGCCGTCGCGCGGGACGGGTTCCATGGTCTCCGGGTCGAGCACGTCGAGGTTTTCCAGCATCGCGTAGCGCACGCCCTGCCGGATCCGGAT
>JAYTTZ010000244.1:0-4869 GCA_043744805.1 Gammaproteobacteria bacterium | reverse complement strand
GTGCGGGCGTCATGAGGGCGCGGCTGCGCACGGCCTGGGAATCGCGGGCACCGCGGGAGCGGGCGATCATTGCGGCGCTGGCCGTAGTGCTGGGGGCGACCTTGTATGTGTGGCTGGTGCTGTCGGCCCAGCGCGCCCGCGTGCCGTTGCGCGCAAGCGTCACGACCCTGCAGGGACAGGCAGCGAGCCTCGAGCAGCAAGCACTCGAGTACGGCCACCTGCGTGCCGCCCCGGCCGCGACCGCCTCGCCCACCGATCTGCGCACGCTGGTGCAAGCCCGGGTGGGCGATGCCGGGCTTGCACCTGCGCTGGTACGTATCGATGCGCCGGACCCCGATCAGGTGGTGGTGGTATTCGGCGCAGTGGCGTTCGCGGACTGGATCAACCTGGTCGCCGGCCTGACATCGCAACAGGTCCGTCTGGACGCCTGCCGAATTGAAGCACTGACCACCACGCCGGGACTGGTCAGCATCACGGCGACCCTGGTCCGCGCGAAACCGCAATGAAGCGCAGGATGCTCGCGGCCGCGTTGGGCGCGGCCTATACCCTCGCCCTAATCGCCACCGCGCCCGCGACGCTCATCGATGCGCGCCTGCAGCGTGCAAGCGACGGACGGCTGCGACTGGCCGAGGCTCATGGAACGCTGTGGTCGGGCACAGGCCAGCTCGAGATCCGCGATGCGCGCGGACGCAGCGGCGTGGCAAAGGCCCTCGCGTGGCGTCTGCGGCCCGGCGCATTACTGCGCGCGCGACTGGTCTACGAGATCGAACTCGACCAGGGGTCCCGGCCATTCCCGGTGACGATCTTCGGATCGCGGATCGAACTCGCGGACGCCCACATCAATCTGCCGGCAACGGCGCTGGGTTACCTCGTACCCAAACTCGCACCGCTGGGGCTCACCGGCGAAGTGAACTTGCAGATATCGAATCTTTCCATCGGACGCAGCGCCACCCAAGGCAGTGCCACGCTGCAATGGCGCAACGCCGGCTCGGCGCTCTCGCCGGTGTCGCCGCTGGGCGAGTACGAACTGCGCCTTGCCGGCGACGGACCTGCGGTCCGCGTTACCCTGGCTACCCTGCAGGGGCCGCTGCAACTCGACGGTCAGGGATCGTGGGGCAACGGCCGCCAGTCGGTGTTCCTCGCCACCGCGCAGATGCCGCCGCAGTTCCAGCAGCGGCTGGCGCCGTTCCTGCGCCTGATCGCGGTGGAACGCGGCGATGGAAGCTTCGAGCTGCAGCTCAAATAAAACTCCCGCGGTAGAAGGTAAACCGCAGGAAGCTGGTGTCGGCCGTGGGCTACCGCATCAAGCCGCCGCTTGACTCTGTTCCAACGTCACGGCGACGGCATGCACGACCGCGCCGATCTTCAGCGCGCTCTGCACGCCCTGCGCGCTGACCTCGTGCTGGCGGATCACGCGCTCGTGCGAATCCAGGCACGCGCCGCAGCCGTTGATCGCCGACACCGCCAGGCACGCCAGCTCGAACGTGACCTTGTCCACGCCGGGCTTGGCGATCACGTTCATGCGCAGGCCGGTGCGCAGCTGGCCGTACTCGTCGCTGTGGATCAGGTGGGTGGCGCGGTAGTAGATGTTGTTCATCGCCATGATCGCGGCGGCGGCCCTTCGGCTAACCCCTTCCCCTTGCCGGGTGGGTCAAGGACTTTCACCTTCAAGTCGTCGCAATCGCCACCACAGCGATCAAGACAGCGCCCGTCACGGCGCTGCGCGCCATGCCTGGCGCACCCAAAAACAAGAGACCCGCACAGCGGGCCTCCTGGTGCAGGGGTGGGTGGCTCAGGGCCGCGCCCGGTCGGGCTTGGTGTAGTCGCAAACGCCCTCGGGGAAGATCCTCCTGAGCTGGGTCACGAACGTACTTACCTGCGGCGCCCAGGACCCATAGGTGCCGTCGGCCAGCGCCGCGTCCACCGACTTCAGCGCGCAGCGGTAGATGCCGCCCTCGATCGGTGCTCCGGCCACGATGCGCGAGGTGCTGTAGAGCGGGAACGCCGGCGTGCAGGCGCCGGCGGGCCGTTTGTCGAGGATGCCGTCCCACACCCCGGCGCCGGCCTGCATGCGCCGGCCGTTGAGGTCGAAGCAACTGTCCACGGCGCGCGCCGGCTTGTTCTGCGCGATGCTGTTCGTCGGGTTGGCGCGGATGTTGGCCATCCACTCGTCCATCACCGCCAGCGCCTCCATGGACTGGCTCACCTTGGGCACACCCGGCATCGTGTCGGTGAACCAGATCACCAGGTTGTCCGAGTGGCCCATGCGGGTGAGCACACGCTGGCGCACCGCGAACGACTGGTGCACGTTGTGCATGTCGAGTTCGCGCTCCATGTACTGGCGGTGGTCGATGGCCGGCACGTTGAGGCGGCCGTCGAACACGTGCCCGGTGCTGTACGCGCGACCCATCGCGAAGGCATCACCCTGGGTGCGCGGCGCCGGCTGGTCGGAACCCGGGCTCAGGTTCATGTTGCGCCGGCTCCAGGGGTCGAACGTCGCGGGGCTGAACGAGCCGACGAACGGAAAGCCCTCCTGCACCATCTGGCTCGGGTGTTTCCAGCCGCCGACGTGCCAGTTCAGGTTCAGGAATTCGGCCGGTGTGATCTTGCCGTCCCTGAGCGATTGCAGCCCGTACTGCACGCCCACGTTGTCCCAGGTCGGCCGCGCCGCGCCGCTGGCGTCGACGCCGTAAACGTTGCGCAGGTCGTCGTAATGGGTCCAGCGGATCGCCGCGATGGCGCTCTGCGGTTCGTAGAACTCCGAGTTGCGCGCCTGGCCGAACCACGGGTTCATTGACAGCGGTGTCAGGCCGCGCCAGCCGGGGATGCATTCGGTGCTGCCGACAGCCGTGCTGAAGCCGAGCGCGGTCTTGGCCGCCGCCAGCGGGTCGTTGACCCGGGTGTTCGGGCCGCCGGGGGGGTTCTCCTCCGCGTTGAAGCCTACCAGCCAACTGCGGTTCTTGGTCACCCGCCACTTCGCATTCGTGCGGTCGGTGGCGTCCATGTAGTGTTCGAGCAACTCGCAATCGCCGACATGGATGGTCTGGGTGACCATGTCGGGGTACGACTGCACCGGCAGCAGCGCGTCGAGCACGCCCGGGTGGTTCTGCGCGATCAGGTACTGCTGGATCGCGCCGCCCGAACCGCCCAGGCCCACGGTGTAGGTCGGCACGCCGTAGCGCTCGATGAAACGCTCCTTGGTCATCATTGCCGTCTCGCCAGCCAAGGTCATGTTGTACTGGGTGCCGGTGCTGTTGCCGCTCGAATGCACGATGGCGTAGCCCTGGCCGAGGATGTCGAGGTTCATCGAGCCGCCGTGCACTATGCCCTGGCTGCGGCCAATCGCCACCCCACCCTGGAACCAGTACAGCAGTTTGCCGTTCCACAGGCTGGTGTCGGACTGCGCCGGGTTGTCGCCGGCGGGCGCCAGCATCGCGATGCTGTACAGGAAGCGGTTGATCGAGCCGATCTCGCGGCGCACGACGAAGTCCACCGTGCGCCTGTCGGCCAGCGTGACGGTGCTCATGTCGGCCGGCCGGCTGCCGCCGGTGGGCATCGGCATCAAGGCTCCCGCAGTGTTGCGGTACCAGTAGCTGACGAAGCTGTCGATCGAACAATTGCGGCTGTAGCCGATCGTGCTGCCCGCCGTGTTCGTGACGCGGTAGCCCGGCGGCGCGGCGCTATCGACCAGCGGCTGCCTGCCGACGCCGGATTGGATGGTGTTGCAGACGAACGGTGTCTGTTGCTCGCCCGAGAACATCGGTCCGGTGATCGGGTGGTTGCTCAGGGTGAGCGACGCGACCACGACGTTGCGATGGCGCACCTCGAGCCGGTTGTTGCCCATCGCCAGGCCAGCGACCAAGCCTTCCAACCGGTCGCCCCTGGATGCCAACCGGTGCTCGATCCTGGCGCCGTTGAGCCAGAGCTCGAGCTGGCCGTGCAGCTCGGGCGCGGCGCGCACCTCGACGCGGGCGTCGCCGCCCGACACAAATTGCGCCGGGCTCGACAGCACGCTCAGTGCCACGATGACGGGCTGGGCCTGCTCGGTGAAGCCACCGCCGCAGGCGGCCAGCAGCCACACGCTGGCCGCGAGCGCGGCCGGGAGTCTGTAGTGCTTCACGGTGAGCGTCTCCTTGTGGTACACCCCGAAGTGGCTGTTCTTGGGCCAACCGCAGACGAAACGAAAACGACAGCACACCATTTTATTCTACGCCACCTTTGCAGGGCTTTGTCAAGACTGACTCCTCCAGGGCTGCTCCCGTCGTGGAAATATTCGGCTTAGTCGCGATTCCTGTGGAAACGGCCCGATCATGACGCTGGTGTCGGCACCCACGGATTGCGGGGCAGATGCTTGAGCTTGGCGCACAGCAGGTAGACGACCGCGATTGATTGCAGAAACGAATTGTTCCTATGATGGCGATAGTTCGAGTCAATCATTGTCATTCCGAGCGCAGTGAGGAATCTGCTGTTTCGCGGCGTTGCGTCGATAAAGCAGGTCCCTCACTGCGCCCCGAAGGAAGTCCCCTTGGGGGACGTTCGGGACGACAAACCTGGGAGCCGCCATGAATCTTCGCGATTTTCGCTACCTCGTCGCCCTCGCCGACCACAGGCACTTCGGTCGCGCCGCCGCCGCCAGCTTCGTCAGCCAGCCAACCTTGTCGACGCAGATCCGGAAGTTGGAGGAGGAACTGGGGGTGTTGCTGGTGGAGCGCGCGCCACGCCGGGTGATGTTGACCCCGATTGGCCGCGACATCACCGAGCGCGCGCGCGCGGTTATCGCCGATGTGCAGCAGATGGTGGAAATCGCCCGCCGCAGCCAGGACCCGGAGGCTGGCACCGTGCGGCTGGGCCTGTTCCCTACGCTCGCCC
>JAYTTZ010000243.1:0-19106 GCA_043744805.1 Gammaproteobacteria bacterium | reverse complement strand
GTTCGCAGTACAGCGGCATGAACTCCGTGAGCGGCCGGGGCGCGATGACGATGCCCCCGGCATGCTTGCCCGCGTTGCGGGCGATGCCTTCCAGCGCGAGGCCTAGCTCGAGGATCGACTTCACGTCCTCTTCCTGCTCGTAGCGCGTCTTCAGCTGCGGCTCTTCGGCCATCGCGCGTTCGAGTGTCATCTGGGGATCGAAGGGCACGAGCTTCGCGATCTGGTCGACGAAACCGTAGGGGAAACCGAGCGCGCGACCGACGTCGCGCAGCACCGCCTTCGCTGCCATCGTGCCGTGGGTGATGATCTGGGCGACGCGATCGCGCCCGTAGCGTTCCATCACGTAGTCGATGACTTCATCGCGGCGGTCCATGCAGAAATCGACGTCGAAGTCGGGCATGGAGACGCGTTCAGGGTTGAGGAAGCGCTCGAAGAGGAGGTCGTACTGCAGGGGATCGAGCTCGGTGATCCCGAGCGAGTAGGCCACCAGCGAACCGGCGCCCGAACCGCGCCCTGGACCCACCGGGATGCCATTGCGCTTCGCCCACTGGATAAAGTCCGCGACGATCATGAAGTAACCGGCGAAGCCCATCTTGGCGATGACGCCCAGTTCGATATCAAGCCGGGCGGCATAAATCAGTGGATCAGGGGGCTCCGGGCGAACCTGCCCGAGTTTCTCCAAGCGGCGCGAGAGTCCGGCACTGGCTTCTGCGTAGAGGAGTTCCTCCACCGTCTGCTCGCCCACCTGGGGGTATTGCGGCAGGTGGTAGACGCCGAACTCCAGCTGGAGGTTGCAGCGCTCCGCGATGTGGCATGCGTTGTCCACCAGTTCCGGGAGATCAGCGAACAGCTCGCGCATTTCCGCGGGGGATTTCAGGTATTGCTCGGTCGAGTAGGCGCGAGGGCGTCGCGGATCGGCGACGGTACGGCCTTCGTGGATGCAGACGCGGGTTTCGTGGGCATCGAAATCCGTGGCTTCGAGGTAACGGACGTCATTGCTGGCCACCATCGGCACGTGCGTCGCCGCGGCGAGATCCAGCGCACCTTCGATGAAGCGTTCCTCTCCCGCCCGCCCGGTGCGGACGGCTTCGAGGTAGAAGGCATCCCCGAAGATCCCAAGCCACTGGTCCAGCCGCTCGCGGGCGCGGGCTTGCGCCCCGTCCGCTAGCGCCAGCCCAATGTCGCTGTGGATTCCAGCAAGTGCGATGAGCCCCGAGGCAGTGCCTTCGGTAAGCCAGCTCCGCTCGACATGCGGGATACCTTGTACCTGTCCTTCCTGGTTGGCACGGGTCAGCAGGCGGCTCAGGTTGCGATAGCCTTCCGCGTTGCGGCAAAGGACCACGAGCCTGAACCTGCCCCCCCCCTCCTCGGCCGATCGCAACCACAGTTCGGCGCCGATGATGGGCTTCAAGCCGGCCTGCTCCACTTCCTTGTAGAACTTCACCAGCGCGAAGAGGTTGTTCTGATCGGTCACCGCCACCGCCGGCATCCCAAGTGCCCGGGCGCGCTGCACCAGTTCATCGATGCGCACGATGCCATCCACCAGGGAGTATTCGGTGTGCAGGTGGAGGTGGACGAATGTATTGGTGGTCACGGCCTGGCTCCGGAACAGCTTGGGTCCAGCGGGTGGCGGAGCCACCTGGCAAGGGGTACAGGATTGCACACGCGAAGGCTCATCGCGTGAGGCTCTCGGCCACCGGGCGAAAGCTCCGGCGATGCGCTGGGCAAGGGCCGTGGACGCGCAGGGCCGCCAGGTGTTCGGCCGTGCCATAGCCACGGTGCCGGGCGAAACCATAGGCCGGATACTGCGCGTCGAGTTCATCCATCAGGCGATCACGCGTCACTTTCGCGAGGATCGATGCCGCCATGATGGCGGGCTCCAGTCCATCGCCGCCGACCACTGCACGGGCTACGCATGCGACGCACGGCACGTGCAGGCCATCCACCAGGATGAGGGTCGGTGCGACCGGGAGGCCTTCGACCGCGCGCTGCATGGCCAGCAGGTTGGCCCTGAAGATATTCAGGGTGTCGATTTCCTCGACGCTGGCGACGCCGAGGGCATAGGCCGCTGCATTCGCCCGGATTTCATCATGGAGGCGCTCGCGCCGACGCGCGGTAAGTCGCTTTGAATCATTCAGGCCTGGAATCGGAACGCCGGGCGAAAGGATAACGGCCGCCGCCATCACCGGGCCGGCCAGCGGCCCTCGGCCCGCCTCATCCACACCCGCAATCACAGGGCAGCGGTCCGGTGTCGGGAGAGCGCGCATTCAATGGCGCGGGCCGCTGAATCCCCGGCGGAACGGGCCAGGGCCTGATGCAGGCCGGCACAGGCGTCGCGACACGCCTTTCGCGCATCCTCGTCGTCAAGCCAGGTGCCAAGTGCTGCTGCCAGGGCTTCCGGGGTGGCGGCGTCCTGCAGGAATTCCGGGAAAAGGCGCCGACCCAGCAACAGGTTGGGCAGCGCGACGTGGGGAACCCGCACCAGTCGCTTGAGCCACCAATAGCTCAAGGGTGCAAGCCGGTAGGCCACCACGGCCGGGGTGCCCGCCAGCGCGGATTCAAGGCTCACGGTGCCGGAAACCACCAGCGCGGCATCGGCGGCCACCAGGACATCGCTCGCACGATCTTCAAGCACCTGCAGCGGTAACTCGGGCGCCAGCGCCGCATGGGCGTCCCGAATGCGCCGGGCGGCCGCAGCGTGCACGGCGCCAGCCACGAAGCAGGCCGTGGGCTTGCGCTGGTACAGGCGCTTCGCGGCCAGCAGGAATAGACCGACATGGCGGGCAAGCTCCTGTCGCCGGCTCCCGGGCATGAGGGCAACCAGCGGGACGTCCAGCGGCAGTGCGAGCGCGCGACGCAGGGCCCGTCGATCCGGCAAGGCCGACAGGCGATCGGCCAGGGGGTGCCCGACGAAGGTCGCTTCAATGCCATGTTCGGCGAGGAACGGGGCTTCGAAGGGGAACAGGGTGAGCATGTGGTCGATCGACCGCCCGATATAGGGGATGCGCTGCGCACGCCAGGCCCATACCTGCGGGCAGACATAGTGCACGGCGAGGATGCCTTGCCGCTTGCAGTGCGCCTCCAGCCAGAGCGTGAAGTCCGGCACGTCGATGCCAACGACCACGTCGGGTTTGAGCCTGGTGAGTTGCCGCGCAAGCCTCGAGCGCAGGGCGCGCAAGCGGGGATAGTGCCGCACGATTTCCACCAGCCCCATGACGTTCAGTTCTTCGATGTCCGCGAGGGATTCGCAGCCGGCAGCGCGCATGCGCGGGCCGGTCATGCCGATAAAGCGGGCGGCGGGGAAACGAGCGCGCAGGCCATTGATAAGATCCGCGCCAAGCTGATCACCGGAGGCCTCGCCGGCCACCAGGGCGATAAGCGAGGCGTTAACAGGGGAAGGCCCAGCCAATCTCACGTCGGCAGGTTCGAGTTCCGGCATTTCCGGTGGATACTCAGCCCGCCCTATTGCGCACGATTCCGCGCTCGGACGCCCCGATGAAGCTCACCAGCCGTGCGACTTCTGCATGTTGCGTGGCCAGCGGAGCGAGTTCCTCGAGCGCGCGTTCGAGCGTGAGGCTTTGCCGATAGAGCGTCTTGTAGGCGCGCTTGATGTTTTCTATGGCTTCCGTGGAAAAGCCCCTGCGCTTGAGGCCTTCACGGTTGACGGCGCGGGCACGCGCCGTATTGCCTTCGACCATGAAAAACGGAGGCACGTCCTTGACGATGACTGCGGAAATGGCAGCGAAGCTGCTTTCGCCCACCCGACAGAACTGGTGCACTCCAACGAAGCCCCCAAGGATGGCGTAGTCCTGGATTTCCACGTGCCCAGCCAAGGTGGCGTTATTGGCGAACACCGTGCTGTTGCCCACCGTACAGTCGTGCGCGATATGGCAGTAGGCCATGATCCAGTTGCTGTTACCCACCCGGGTGACCCCACCGCCGCCCGGAGTTCCCCGGTTGATGCTGACGTATTCCCGCAGGGTGTTGCCATCGCCGATCTCGAGTCTGGCACCGCAATCGGGATCGAATTTCTTGTCCTGAGGTTCTTCACCGATCGAACAAAAAGCAAAAATGCGGTTATTGGCCCCGATCCGGGTGGGCCCCTTTATGATGCAATGTGAGCCGATTGTCGTGCCCGGCCCAATCTCGACGAAAGGCCCGATGCTGGTCCATGCGCCGACCGTGACATCGTCGGCCAGACGAGCGTCGGGGTGCACGCGCGCCGCCGGATCAATCAAGCGCGCCCCTCCATCGCGGTGGTCATGAAATCAGCGACCGCTACCACGTCGTTACCTACATGTGCCGAAGTCTCGAACTTGTAGATGCCGCGGATGCAACGCTTGAGCGTTGCCGTCAACAACAACTGGTCGCCCGGCACGACCGGCCGCCGGAAGCGGGCGTTATCCACGCCGACGAGGTAGTACATGCTCGCGTGGTCGTTACGGGCGTTGTACGAAAGGAACGCCAACAGCCCGGTAGCCTGGGCCATGGCTTCGAGCAGCAAGACACCGGGCATGACCGGCTTTCCCGGGAAGTGTCCGGTGAAGAAATGCTCGTTGAAGGTGACGTTCTTGATGGCCTTGATGTACTTGAACGGAACACATTCAAGCACTCGATCAACCAGGAGAAACGGGTAGCGATGCGGAAGCATATCGAGTATCTCCCGGATATCGATCTGCCGAATATCGATCGCCGAGGGGCTTTCGCTCACAGTTTGTCCTCCGACCCCACACCATGGTGTGCGGCATCGCCTGGCCTTGAGTAGTGGGACGCCTCCGTCCGACGCGCGCGGGTCGCCCCCACAGGGGCAGCATGGGCAGGCAGGCTTCGTATCAATTTCCGCAAAGGCCGGGGAGCCCCTGCCCGTCGAACACTCCTACCCGGGAGTCTGCCGGCGCCACTGCTTGACGCCAGCCGAGGGATCACCCGGGACTACTTGCCAGCCTTCTTCAGTCGCTCAATCACGAGGTCCGTGATGTCGACGGCCTTGCTGGCAAAAATAACACCCTCGCCAAGCACCAGGTCGTACTTCTGTTCCGAGGCAATCGTCTGGATGGCTTCGACGATCATCTTCTGGATCTTGGCGAATTCTTCGTTGCGGCGGAAATTGACGTCGTCACGGAACTCATCGGAATCGCGCTTCAGTTCGCGTCGCATGTTCATGACGTCGCGCTCCAGGCGACTGCGCTCCGATTCGCTCATGATCGCGGCGTCCTTGGCCGCGCGATCTTCCATTGCCTTCAGATCCTTTTGCTTGGCAACCAGCGTCTTGTCCTTGCCGGCAAACTCGGTCTCAAGCTTCTTCTTGGCCGCGTCTGCCTGCGGGGCGGCTTCAAGTACGCGCACAGCCTGAACGACGCCGATTTTGTAGTCGGCCGCCGAAACACTGGGGGACATCGCGACTGCGGCGGCAATTCCAAGACCAAGAATAAGGTTTAACTTCGACATAATCTTCGCTCTGCAACTTGAGATTTGGTTGGATTGAACCCATCGGAAGCGTGGGCCACGTGTCTCGCCCGGCCAGTTTCCGTCTAGAAACTGGTGCCGAACGTGAACTGGAATTTCTGGATTTTGTCTTTCGGTTGGTCGTTCAAAGGCTGGGCGATACTAACCGAAAGCATACCGAACGGCGATAGCCAGACACCCGACAGACCGGTCGACGTCCGCAGCTTCGAGAGGTCCAGATCTTCTGGCGCGGTAAAAAACGTCCCCTTGGTCGAATAGACGTTACCGGCATCAAAGAAGGCCGTGAGCCGTACCGACTTGAGCTCTTTCAGGCCAGGAATTGGCAGGATGAGTTCGGCGTTGCCAACGAGCGAGAGGTTACCGCCCTGCGAGTCCCCGAACTGGTCCTTGGGCCCGAGCGAGCTTTCTTGAAAGCCGCGGACCGACCGCGGGCCACCGCCGTAGAAATTTTCAAAGAACGGCAATTCGAAGGTGTTGCCGTAGGCGTCGCCGTAACCCATCAGGCCCTTGATGAGCAGCACGTATTCCTTATAGATCGGAAGGAACACGCGCGAATCAACATCCACCTTCCAGTAGTTCAAGTCGCCTGGTGGCGCTGCCAGTTCGATGCGGATCTGCTGCAGGGTGCCCTTGGTCGGGAAAATCGCCGAGTTGCGCGTGTCGTACGAGAACTGGCTATTGAATCGGATGGTCTTGAACTTGCTGCCTTCGAGCGCGATGAACCGGGCGACCTCCAGCGACAGGAAGTTGGGGTCGATGCCAATCTGGGTGTCTTCAAAGCTTGCCCCGAAACCAATCGTATTGAACTCGGTCAGCGGGATCCCGAAGTTCATGCCAGCGCTGGCCACCCGGGAACTGAAGCGCGTGACATTGTTGAGGCGGGCGCCCGGTTGGCTTTCAGACCAGCCAAGGTTGAAGCCGCGGCTGATGCCGTCGATCGTCCAGAAGGGATCCACGTAACCCACGCGGAAGGTCCGGTTTACTTCACTGTTGTTGAACGCGAGGTTGACGTTCTTGCCGCTACCGAGGAAGTTGCTCTGCGTCAGGTTGGTATTGAAAATGATGCCCTGTGATTGCGAGAAGCCGACACCAAGCATCAGGTTACCGGACGGACGCTCCTTGACCTTGATGTTTACGTCTACCTGGTCAACGCTGCCCGGCACTGCGGGCGTCTCAACGCTAACTTCCTCGAAGTAGCCCAGGCGCTGCAAGCGGACCTTCGAGCGATCGACCTTGGCGGTCGAAATCCAGCCGCCTTCCATCTGGCGCATTTCGCGACGCAGGACTTCGTCACGGGTCTTCGCGTTGCCGAAGAAATTGACGCGTCTGACGTAGACACGCTGACCGGGATCGACGTAGTAGCTCAACGAAACCTGCCGCGTCTTGCGATCGAGTTTCGGAATCGAGTTGACGTTGGCGAAGGCGTAGCCCTCCTCACCCAGCCTGTCCGTGATGTTCTTGGTGGTCTGCGTGACTTCCTTGCGGGAGAACAGCGCGCCCTTCCTGGTAGCGACCTGCTTGAAGAGTTCGCCTTCCTTGACGATGAGCTCGCCAGCGAGCTTCACTTCGGAAATGGTGTACTGCTCGCCTTCCGCGATATTGATGGTGATGTAGACGTCGGCCTTGTCGGGCGTGATGGACACCTGCGTGGATTCGACGTGGAAGTCGAGGTAACCGTTGTCCTGGTACTTGGAGCGCAGGGACTCAAGGTCGCCGCCGAGTTTCTGCTTGGAGTACTGGTCGTTCTTGCTGAACCAACTGAGCCAGTCCGGCGTGGTCAGCTTGAAGGTGCCGAGCAGTTCCTTGTCAGAGAACACCTTGTTGCCAATGATATTGATCTGACGGATCCGGGCGGCCTCGCCTTCGAAAATGTTGAAGGCGACGGTGACGGTGTTGTCGTCGAGCGGGATGACCTTGGGCTCAATCTTCACGCCGTACTTGCCGTTGGAATAGTACTGGCGGCGGAGTTCCTGCGTGACCTTGTCGAGCTTGCCTTCGTTGAAGACTTCGCCCTTGGCAAAGCCGGTTTCGCTCAAGCCCTTGACGAGGTCTTCGGTCTTGATCGCCTTGTTGCCCTTGAAGGTGATGTCGGCGATGGACTCGCGTTCGACCAGGGAGACGACCAGGACGTCGCCGTCGCGTTCGAGTTTGACGTCCTTGAAGAAGCCCGTCTTGAACAAAGCGCGCACGGCTTCCTGGCTGCGCTTCTCGTTTACGCGGTCGCCGACCGTGACGGGGAGATAGTTGAAGACTGTACCGGGCGCAATGCGATGGAGTCCGTTGACGCGGATGTCGTCGACGATGAACTCGTCGGCGTGGACGTTATGCAGGAATAAACCTGCGGCCAGCAGTGCCAGCCAGCGCGATACTCGCGTTTTCCGCATCTCAGATTGTTTTCGTGGTCGCCAGCGTTGTCAGAAGTTTCGCATGATGTCGTTGAATACCGCGAGGCCCATCAGGCACATCAAGACCATCAATCCGAGCTGCTGTCCGTAGACCTGCAGGCGTTCCGGGAGAGGCCGTCGCATGATGGCTTCTATGCAGTAATACATCAAGTGTCCGCCGTCCAGCAGCGGAATTGGCAGGAGGTTCAACACGCCAAGACTCACGCTGACGAGTCCCATGAATTCGAGGAAGCGCGACGCACCTAACTTCGCCGACGCGCCCGCGATCTGGGCAATGCTGATGGGACCACTCAAGTTCTCGGTGGAGGCCTCGCCGACCAACATGCGATGCATGAACTTCAGGCTGGTCGCGGACACCGACCAAGTGCGTTCCAGTGCGTGGCTGGCCGCGTCGAGTGGACCAAAACGCTCCGTGACCTGCGGCGTATCGTCGGGTTGAAGGCTGCTCGCCGCGACCTCGGCTCCGATGCGTCCCACCAGCTTGCCGTCCACGCTACTGGACTGCGGGGTGATTGCGAGTTCCACCTCGGCGCCGCCGCGCAGCACCACGAGGTGCATGGCCTTTCCGGGGTGCGCCCGTACCCGCGCCACCCACGCCATCCAGTCATCGACAGCCTCGCCATCAACACGCTTGAGAACGTCTCCTGCGAGCAGGCCAGCGCGGTCGGCAGGCTCGCCCGGCACCAGCTTGCCAATGACCGGTGCGATGGTTGGGCGCCGGGGTTTGAAGCCAATCTTGGCGAAGAACTCCCCACGGGTCAGGTCGTCCACCGACAGCCGGGAAAAATCGAGGGCACAGCGCTTCTCGGCGCCGTCCAGCTGCCGCACCGTCAATTCCACCACGCGAGCGTCCAGGATGGCGTCGATCGCCGTGGACATGATTGAATCCCAGAGGGCGGTGGGCCGGCCGTCGACCTGGATGATTTCATCACCCGGCTTGAGGCCGGCAATCGCCGCGACGCCCCCCGCCGTCACTTCGCCGATGACGGGCTTTGGCCCGCTGACACCGACGATGAACATGCACCAATATAGAACGACTGCCAGCAGGAAGTTGGCCAGCGGGCCTGCCACCACCACCGCCATCCTGCGGGCCACGCTCTGGGTGTTGAACGCCCGGTGCCGCTCTGCCTGCGCGACCGGACCTTCGCGCTCGTCGAGCATCTTCACGTAGCCGCCAAGCGGGATGGCGCTCAACGCGAATTCGGTCCCATCAGGCCCCACCTTGCGACTCCACACCACCGGGCCGAAACCGACCGAGAACCGCAGGATGCGGATGCCAAGGCGGCGCGCGACTTCGTAATGGCCGTACTCATGGACCGCGACCAGCACCCCGAGAGCAACGACGAAGGCGAGCAGCGTCTGGAGGAGATCAAGCATCAGTGGGCATCTCGTACGAACCTGCTGGCCGCTTCGCGCGCCCGCTGGTCGTCCTCAAGGATGACTTCAAGTTCGTGCGCCGAACGCGGGGCCAAAGCCCCCAAGGTCTGTTCGACCACGGCGGCAATGGCCGGGAAGGGGAGTCGCTTTTCAAGGAAGGCCTCGACCGCAACCTCGTTGGCCGCGTTCAAGATTGCGGGTGCCGTACCCCCAGCATGCATGGCCTCGCGGGCCAGCCTCAAGCTCGGGAATCGGCGATCGTCCGGGGCCTGGAACTCAAGGTGGCCGATGGTAAAGAAATCGAGCGGCTTAACCCCGGAGTCAATCCGTTCAGGCCAGCCGAGCGCGTAGGCAATGGGAGTGCGCATGTCAGGGTTGCCCAACTGGGCAAGCACGGAACCGTCGACATACTCGACCATGGAATGGATGACGCTTTGCGGATGCACCACGACTTCAACCGTCTCCTGACCAGTATTGAACAGCCAGCAGGCCTCGATGATCTCCAGGCCCTTGTTCATCATCGTGGCCGAGTCGACCGAGATTTTCCGGCCCATCACCCACTTGGGATGCGCGCAGGCCTCGTCCGGTGTGACTGAGGTCAGGGTCTCGAGTTCCCGCGTGCGAAACGGTCCGCCAGAGGCGGTAAGCAGGATGCGCCGCACGCCGAGGCGCGCCGGCGCGCCGGTCGCACCTGGGGGCAGGCATTGAAAAATGGCGTTGTGTTCGCTGTCGATGGGCAGCAACTCAGCCCCGTTTGCACGCACGGCTTCCATGAAGAGTTCCCCGGACATCACCAGGGATTCCTTGTTGGCGAGCATCACCCGCTTGCCGGCCCTCGCGGCAGCCAGGTTTGGCAGCAAGCCAGCCGCCCCGACGATGCCCGCCATGACCTGGCGCACGTCCTCGTGTGCCGCGACTTCGGAAAGTCCCGCCACGCCCTCGAGCACTTCCGTGGCAGCACCGCAGTCGCGCAGTTGCTGGCGCAGCAATTTCGCGGCCACCACGTCCACCATGACCGCGAAGCGCGGACGCCAGACCAGGCACTGCGCCAGCAGTCCTTCGACGTTCCGGTTGGCGGTCAAGGCAAAGACTTCGAATCGGCCCGGATGGCGGCCAATGACGTCCAAGGTGTTGACGCCAATCGTCCCGGTGGAACCCAGAATGGTGATCGCGATCATGAGTTCGGTACCAGCAAAGTAACCCCCAGATAAAACAATGGTGCTGCGGCCGTCAGGCTGTCTATTCGATCCATGACACCACCGTGTCCCGGCAGCAAGGTGCCGCTGTCCTTCACGCCGGCGCGACGCTTGAGCAGGCTTTCGAACAGGTCGCCGACGATGGAACTGGCAATGGTGGCGATGCCGAGCGCGCTCAGTGCTGCCACCATGTGCACCGAGCCGGCGCCGAGTTCGAAGGCCAGGACGATCGCCACCAGCGGCGCCGCGAATGCGGCTGTCGCCACGCCCTCCCAGGTCTTTCCAGGACTGATGCGCGGCGCCAGGCGTCGTCTTCCCCAGCGCATCCCACCGAAATATGCGAGTGAATCTGCCAGCCAGACCAACGCGGCCAGCGCAAGCAACAAGCGGAAATCGAGCATTTTCAGCCAAAGCACACAAAGCCAGAACGGCAGCAGCACCAGCCAGCCGAGAAGCAGGTTTGCGGGGGTGGGCCACGTCGGCAGCGCCCCACCACGTTCAACGCGGACTAGCTGCAAGGTCGCCCCGCTCCAGCCGGCAACCGCCAGTGCTGCCAGCGCCCAGCGCGCATCGGCGTTCGTGACGTGCTGCAGCGCTACCAAGCCCAGCACCGTCGTTGTTAAGGCATAGAGCAATCGCGTGGTCGTCGCGTGCACGCCAGCCAGCGCGCTCCATTCCCACGCGGCAGCAGCCAGGAACACAGTGAGGATGGCGGTGAGTGGTAGGGCTTGGGGCCACAGGATTGCTCCCACCAGCAGCGGACCGAGGATGGCCGCCGTAGCAATGCGCTTGGCTAAGGCACGAGTGCGCGGACTTGCCGTGCCGCCTGCGCCCGCTTGCCCCATGCTAGTAGGGGGTGCCGTGACGCAGGCGGGATGGCGCGCTTTCGGCCTCCACCTGTTCGCCCGTCTTGCCGAATCGTCGCTGGCGCTGCCGGAAGCTTTCCAAAGCCAGCTCGAACTGGGCGATGTCGAAATCCGGCCAGAGACAATCGGTGAAATACAGTTCCGTATACGCAAGCTGCCATAACAGGTAGTTGCTGATGCGTTGCTCGCCACCGGAGCGGATGAACAGATCGGGTTCGGGCATGCCGGCAAGGCTGAGGTGGCTGCCAAGCAGTTCGGGCGTGATGTCGGCGGGACTGAGTCGCCCGGCCTGGGCCTCTAGTGCAAGCTTGCGCGCAGCTTCCGTGAGGTCCCAGCGACCGCCGTAATTGGCCGCCACCACCATATTCAGGAGGGTGTTGTCACGTGTGAGTGCTTCCGCATCGAAAATTGCGCTTTGGAGACGCCCCGGGAACGCGCTGCGGTCGCCTATCACGCTCAGTCGCACGCCATTTTCATGCAGCCTGCGGGATTCATTCCGCAAGGCGTGGACGAACAGGTCCATCAGCAGGCGGACTTCGGTGGGAGGCCTGTGCCAGTTTTCGCTGCTGAAAGCAAACAGGGTGAGGCACTCGATGCCCAGCTTGGCGCAGTGCTGTACCAGGTTCCTGACGTTTTCGACCCCGGCGCGATGGCCGGCAATGCGCGGTTGCTGGCGGCGCTTCGCCCAGCGCCCGTTCCCATCCATGATGATGGCGACATGTCGGGGCAATCCGTTGTTCATGTGGGGCGCCTGGTCAGATCGACAGGACTTCCTGCTCTTTCACCACGAAGGCCTCGTCGACCTTCTTGATGTGGGCGTCGGTCGTCTTCTGGATGTCTTCCTCGGATTTGCGGGCTTCATCCTCGGAGACTGCCTTTTCCTTCAGCAATTCCTTCACGTCGTTCATGGCATCGCGGCGGATGTTGCGGATGGCGACTTTCGTCTGTTCAGCTTCGCCCTTGATGATCTTGACCAGATCACGCCGGCGCTCCTGGGTAAGCGGAGGCAGCGGCAGACGGATAACCGTGCCGGCGGTGTTGGGGTTCAGGCCAAGGTCCGATTCCATGATGGCGCGCTCGATGGCGGTAATCATCTGCTTGTCGAAAGCGGAAACGACTATGGTGCGGGAGTCTTCTATGGTGACGTTGGCGGCGCGCGTAATCGGCGTTTGCGTGCCGTAGTAATTGACCATCACATGGTCCAGCAGGCTCGGATGGGCGCGCCCGGTGCGGACCTTCTGCAGGTCGATCTTGAAGGTCTCGATCGATTTACCCATCCGGGTGCTGGCGTCGTTGATGATGTCCTTCAGCATGTGTCTAACCTTTTGAAGTGACCAGCGTACCTACGCTTTCACCAAGCGCAGCGCGCAGGAAAGCCCCCGGCTGGGTCATGTTGACCACTCGCAGGGGCATACCGTTGTCGCGGCAAAGTACCACGGCCGTGGCATCCATGACCGCGAGTTTGCGGTCAAGGACGTCGTCGTAGTCAAGTTCATCGTAGCGCACGGCTTGCGGGTCGCGCGCGGGATCGGCGTTGTAGACCCCGTCGACCTTGGTGGCCTTGATCATCAACTGTGCGTTGATTTCGATCGCGCGCAGGCTGGCGGCCGAATCCGTGGTAAAAAACGGGTTGCCGGTGCCGGCGGCGAGCACCACGATGCGTCCCTTCTCCAGGTGCCGGATGGCCCGGCGCCGGATGTAGTCTTCACACACCGCGTTGATCCGCAACGCCGACATCACCCGGGCGAACAGGCCTTCGCGTTCAAGCGCATCCTGGATGGCCAGCGCGTTGATGACCGTGGCCAGCATCCCCATCTGGTCTGCCGTCACCCGGTCCATGCCCGAGGCGGCAAGGCCGGCGCCACGGAAAATATTGCCACCGCCAATCACGATGGCTACTTGCACGCCCATGGCGTTCAATTCGCGGATATCCAGGGCGACGCGCTGCAGGACGCCCGTATCGATGCCGTAGTCTTCGTTGCCAAGCAGCGCTTCGCCGCTCAGCTTGATGAGTACCCGTCGGTATTTCGGCTCAGCCACGCTGGTACTGCTCACTTGGTCTTTCTCCGACGATCGCGTCGCCCCCTGGGCATCTGCGGCGGTTGCCTGGACTGGCTTCAGGCGCCGCGCACCTGCGCAGCGACTTCCTCGGCGAAGTTCACTTCCTTCTTCTCGATGCCCTCACCCACTTCGTAGCGGATGAAACTCTTGACCTTGCCGTCCTTGCCGATGAGCTTGCCGATGGTGGTGTCAGGGTCCTTCACGAACGGCTGGCCCAGGAGGCTGATGCCACCGACGAACTTGCGCAGCTGGCCCGTAATCATCTTCTCGATGATGTCGGCCGGCTTGCCACTGTTGGTGGCCTGCGCGAGGAAAATTTCGCGTTCCTTGGCGAGCAGCTCCGCCGGAACATCGCTTTCGGCGATGCAGACCGGGTTGCTGGCCGCAATATGCATCGAGATGTCCTTGGCGAGTTCCGCGGTGCCGCCTTCAAGCTCGACCAGCACGCCGATGCGGGCGCCGTGCCGGTAGGTGCCAATGTTGCCCGTGGGGCTGGTCCGTATTTCGAAGCGGCGGATCGTGATGTTCTCGCCGATCTTGAGGATCAACTGCTGGCGCGCTTCCTCCACCGTAGCGCTGCCACCGTCAAGCGGCGTTGCGGCAAGGACGTTGAGGTCGGCCGGACGTATGCTGAGCACGGTGCGGCCCACGGCCTGCGCGAAGGCCAGGAAGTTTTCATCCTTGGCCGAAAAGTCGGTTTCGGAGTTGATTTCGACGAGGGCAGCGGCGCCCGCGCCTTCGGCGATGACCACCGAGCCTTCGGCGGCAATGCGACCAGCCTTCTTGGCGGCCTTGGCGGCACCGGACTTCCGCAGGTGTTCGAGTGCGGCTTCGAGGTCGCCTTCGGTGGCGACCAACGCGTTCTTGCACTCCATCATTCCGGCGCCGGACCGCTCGCGCAGCTCCTTTACCGCATTGGCACTAATCTGCATAGATCATGTCTCCAGGAAGGTAGCCCGGGGCGCTGGGCCCCGGGCTAAAGGCAAGTTACTCAGCAGCAGTGGCTTCCGGCGCAGCAGGGGCGGGCTTGCGGCGCGGAGCGCCCTTGCGGGCATCGTCACCACGCTGGAGCGGGGCACCGGAGGTGTCTAGCTCGACGAAGTCATCGCCCAGGCTACTACCGGTGGTCTGGGTGCTGCGGGCATCCATTACCGCATCTGCTGCGGCCTTGGTGTAGAGGTTGATGGCGCTGAGCGCGTCGTCGTTGCCCGGAATGACATAGGCCACGTCGTCGGGCTTGCTGTTGGTATCGACCACGGCAATGACAGGGATCTTGAGCTTGGCGGCTTCCGCAATGGCGATTTTTTCGAAGCCCACGTCCAGGATGAACAAGGCGTCCGGCAGGCGTTCCATGTCCTTGATCCCGGCCAGGCCATGATGAAGCTTGTCGTATTCGCGGCGGAGTTGCAGGCCTTCTCGCTTGGTCACCCGATCGAGCCCACCGTTCTTGATGGTGTCTTCGAGTTCCTTCAGGCGCTTGATGGACTGTTTGACGGTCTTGAAGTTGGTGAGCATGCCACCGAGCCAGCGACGGTTGACGTAAGGCATACCGCAGCGCTGGGCTTCCCGCTCCACGGCGTCCTGGGCGGAGCGCTTGGTGCCGACGAACAGGATCTTGCCCTGGCGAGAGGCCAGGCGACCCATGAAGTTCATCGCGTCGTTGAACAGCGGAAGGGTCTTTTCGAGGTTGATGATGTGGATCTTGTTGCGCTCACCGAAGATGTAGGGCGCCATCTTGGGGTGCCAGAAACGGGTCTGGTGTCCGAAGTGCACGCCAGCTTCAAGCATCTGGCGCATGGATACGTCTGCCATGGAATCTCCTGGTTGGGTTTTTCCTCCACGCGTCCCGTACAGCCGATCCGCTGGAGGCGGACACCCGGGCGACGGTTGCTGACGCGTGTGTGGAGTGTTGAAGTCGAGTAATGTCATTGCCCCGAGGGCGCGCGCTTTATAACATGGAACCTCAGATGCAACAACGAGTTGGACCACGCCCCTGATGCCTGTCACGTTCAAGAGTCCGCCCGAAATCGAAAAAATGCGCGTGGCCTGCCGCCTCGCTGCAGACGTCCTCGAAATGATTGCGCCCTACGTAGTTCCCGGTGTTTCTACCGAAGAACTCGACCGCCTCTGCCACGACTACATCGTCGACCAGCAGCAGGCCATCCCGGCGCCCCTTAACTACCACGGATTCCCCAAATCCATCTGTACCTCCGTCAACCACGTGGTGTGCCACGGCATCCCGAGCGACCGACGGTTGAAGGACGGGGACTGCGTGAACATCGACATCACCGTCATCAAGGATGGCTTCCACGGGGACACCAGCAAGATGTTCCATGCGGGCGAACCCTCCATCAAGGCGCAGCGCCTGGCGGTAACGGCCTATGAATGCCTGCTCCTCGGCATCTCGCTGGTGCGTCCGGGCGCCAGGCTGGGGGATATCGGGTGGGCCATCCAGCAGCATGCCGAGGCGCGCAACTACTCGGTAGTCCGCGAATACTGCGGCCACGGCATCGGCCAGGATTTCCACGAGGAGCCCCAGGTGCTCCATTACGGGCAGCGTGGCACGGGTTACGTGCTGCAGCCCGGCATGACCTTTACGATCGAACCCATGATCAACGCCGGCAAGCGCCAGGTGAAGCTCCTGGCCGACGGCTGGACGGTGGTCACCAAGGACCACTGCCTTTCCGCCCAGTGGGAGCACACCCTCCTCGTCACGCCCGATGGCCACGAAGTGCTGACGGCCCGAACCGAAGAATCCTTTGACACCAGTGCCAGTGAACCACTCGTTCAACCTGCCTGACGAAACCCTCGAGCAGGCGCTAGACTTCGACGCGCTGGAGGCGGCCTTCGAACAGGGCAAGCCTGCGGCGTGCCGGGCCGTCCTCGCCCGGGCCCACGAACGCCTGAAGCAGCGCTTCTTCGGTGGCGCACCAGTGGTGGAAATCGTGCACCTGCGCGCTGCCATCATCGACGAGGTCATGGTCCGCGCCTGGCGCCGCTGGTCGCTTGCGGATTCGCCCCATGCGCTCCTCGCGGTTGGTGGCTACGGCCGGGGCGAGTTGCTGCCTTACTCGGACGTCGATATCTGCATCCTGCTGGCCAACCCCCTCGATGAGCCGACCCAGGAGCGGGTGAGCGGGTTCATCACCTTCCTGTGGGACATCAGCCTCGAAGTGGGCCACAGCGTGCGCACGCTAGCCGAATGCATCAGCGCGGCGACAGAAGACATCACCATCATGACCAACCTCATGGAAGCCCGCGTGGTGGTGGGTCCCCAGGCCCTGCTGGACGACCTGCAACGCGCCACGGCCCCAAGCGAGATCTGGCCGGTGGACGATTTCTTCATGGCCAAGATGACCGAGCAGCAACAGCGGCACCAGCGTTTCAACGACGCCTTCCAGCAACTCGAGCCGAACATCAAGGAGAGTCCCGGCGGCCTGCGGGACATTCAGAGCATCGCGTGGGTAGCCAACCGCCACTTCCGCGCCACGGGCCTGCACGGCCTTAACAACCACGGGTTCCTGACGACCGACGAATACCGTGCGCTGGTGCGGGGCCGCAACCACCTGTGGCGCATTCGGTGCGCCCTCCACTTCATGGCCGGCCGGCGCGAAGACCGACTCTTGTTCGAGTTCCAGCGCAGGGTGTCGGAAGTCTTCGGCTTCGTGGATGAATCCAACAACCGCGCGGTCGAACAATTCATGCGGGGCTTCTATCGCACGGTGCGGGAACTCGGGCGGCTCAACGAAATGCTCCTCAGCTTGTTCCAGGAAGCCATCGTCCAGCGTGAGCGCGAGGCCCGCGCCTCGCCGCTCAATCGGCGCTTCCAGCTGCGTGGAAACTACATCGAGGTGGTCAACGACCTCGTCTTCAAGCGCACCCCGCATGCCATGCTGGAGCTGTTCCTGCTCATTCAGCGCAATCCGTGGATCAAGGGCGTACGCGCCAGCACCATCCGTCTCATCCGCGAGAACCTGCACCTGATCGACGAAAAACTGCGCCAGGACATCCGCGCCCGCAGCCTGTTCATGGAGATCATCCGTCAGCCGCGCCGCATCGGACACGAACTGATGCGCATGCACCGCTATGGCGTGCTCGCCGCCTACCTGCCGGAGTTCGCCCGGATCGAAGGGCTGATGCAGTTCGATCTCTTTCACGTCTACACGGTCGACGAGCACTTGTTGTTCGTGGTGCAGACGATGCGTCGCTTCTCGTTTCCCGTGACGGAGGACGACCAGCCTCCACTGGTGCGCCAGGCCATCGAGAAAATCCCCAAGCTCGAGTTGCTCTACATCGCAGGGCTCTACCACGACGTGGGCAAGGGCAGCGGCCGCGACCACAGTGAACTCGGCGGCGAGGAGGCCATGGCGTTCTGCCAGGCCCACGGCTTAAGCCATTACGACAGCAACCTGGTGGCCTGGCTGGTGAACAACCACCTGGTGATGTCATCGACTTCGCAGCGACAGGACATCTACGATCCCGACGTCCTGAAAGCGTTTGCGGGACTCGTCGCCAACGAGACGCGCCTCGACTACCTCTTCCTGCTGACGATCGCCGACATACGCGGGACCAATCCACAGCTTTGGACGAGCTGGAAGCGCTCGCTGATCTTCGAGCTCTACCTCGGCACCAAGCGAGCACTCCGCAGCGGCGCCGATCTGGGCGTCGAGCGCGCCGAACGCATCAACATCACCCGCGAGGAGGCGCGCCGCCTGCTCGATCCCGACGAATGCCCCGAGCACGCCGTGGCGCTGCTGTGGAGCACCCTCGGGGACGGTTATTTCCTGCGCCACCGCCCGGTGGAACTTGCGTGGCATACGGCCACGATCCTCGCGGCCGATGCCGACGACCTTCCCCTGGTGGCCTTGCGTAACTTCGACAACGTGGGCGGCACCTCAGTGTTCATCCACGCGCCCGACGTCGACTACCTCTTCGCCATCGTCACCGCCACGCTTGATCGCCTGCGCCTCGACGTCCAGGACGCCAGGATCATCACTTCAAATGCGGGCTATGTACTGGACACCTTCATCGTGCTGGAAGCTGAATCCCGCAGCATCGTTACCGAACCCGAACGTATCCACGACATCCAGGGCCGGCTCCGCAGCGCGCTCAAGGCGCAGTCCATCCCGACCGCGCGCAGCGCCCCTGCGGTCAATCGTCGTCTGCAGAATTTCAGCGTACCTGCGTCGGTGACGTTTGCCGGCGACCTCGTGCATGGGCGCACGGTGATGGAAGTCATCGCCGCCGACCGACCCGGCTTCCTCGCACTCGTCGGCCAGGCGCTGCAGCACCAGGGGATCCGCGTGCACGATGCCCGCATCGGCACCATCGGCGAGCGCGCCGAGGATTACTTCCACATCACTGATTTCGACAACCAGCCACTGGACGACGAACAGCGCCAGGACGCCCTGCGCCAGGAGATCCTGACGGCGCTCAATGTCTGAGCGCGTCCTGCCACCCACCTCTGAAGCTGCGCTGCTGGCCCGCGCCCAGGCCTTTGCAGGCCTGACGATTGGCGAACTCGCCGCGCGCTTTGACCTCGCGGTGCCCTTGGAGCCTCGCCGCGGCAAGGGCTTTGCCGGCGCGCTGCTCGAACTCGCACTGGGCGCAGATGCTGCGTCCCGGCCCCTGCCCGACTTCACGGGCCTTGGCATCGAACTCAAGACCATTCCCGTCGATCAACTCGGGGTACCGCAGGAGTCGACGTTCATCACCGTTGCGCCACTGCGGGGGCA
>JAYTTZ010000242.1:0-4944 GCA_043744805.1 Gammaproteobacteria bacterium | reverse complement strand
GCAGGCCCATAGCCCGGCTATGGGGCAAAAAGACGGTGCCGAATGGACGGCTGCGGTCGGTTCGCAGCCGACGCTCCCCAAGTCCGACAGGCTGCTAGATCGCGGTGAGCCCGCCATCCACCGGAATCACTGCCCCGGTCATGTACGACGCCTCGTCCGAGGCCAGGAACAGCGCGACGTTGACGATCTCGATTGGCTCGGCGAGACGATTCATGAGGTGCATCGCGGCCATGCTCTTGAACGCCGCGTCCTTGTCTTCCACGTCCTTGAGGTAACGGCGCGGCATATTGGTATCGACCACGCCGGGGCAGATGGCGTTGACGCGGATGCCGAAAGTCGCGAGGTCCGTTGCCATCGAACGTGCAAGCTGGGCAAGACCTCCCTTGGAGGCGCCGTAAGCCGCCATGCTGGGAAAGCCCACGATGCCGCCCACCGAGGAATTGTGGATGATGCTGCCGTTGCCCTGCTTCGCCATGATCCGCGCTGCCGCCTGGCTCAGGATGAACGAGGCGCGGAGGTTCACCGCCAGAAGGTCGTCGAGTTCTTCCACCGTGGTATCGAGGAAGGGCTTGCCCACCATGATGCCGTGGTTGTTGTAGAGGATGTCTACCCGGCCGAAGCGCTGCATGGCGGTCCGGACGATTTTCTCGATGGACGTCGCGTCCCGCAGGTCGCCGCCCACGTAGGCCACCGACTCCGGGTGCGCCTTCGCCAGCGCTGCTACTTCGCCATTCGCGCGCGCCGCGATGTCGGAGGCCAGCACCTTGGCGCCCTCCTCCACGAACCGACGCACCGCCACCTGACCCTGACCGCCGAGCGCGCCGGTGATGATCGCTACCTTGTCCTGCAACCTGCCCATCTGTGTCCTCCCGTCCGAGCGTCGGACGTTATTGATTAAACCCGCAGCCCCGCCTGCTTCATCAGCGGCAGCACGCGCTCCCCGAAATACTTGAGTTCTTCGTAGTAGTCGAGCCAGGTGAGGATGAACCCTTCGATGCCCAGATCACGCAGTTCGACCATCTGCGCCACCACCTGCTCGGGCGTCCCGACCAGCGGGTAGCCGCCCCAGCCCGCGATGAAGCGCTCGCCGAAGCTCTTGATCTGTTCGTCGAAGGAGCTGCTCTCCATGCCGAGCAGCGACATGATGTTGTTCACGGCGGCCCAGTCACCGCCAGCGACGATGCGGTCGTAAAGCGCCTTGGCTTCGGCTTCCGTGTCGCGGCAGCAGACCAGGCCGTAGCTCATCACGCCAATCTGGCGCCCATGCCTGGCAGCGCGCTGGTGGATGTCCTGCACCATGCCGGACGCCTGTTCCTTGGTGGCCATGGTGATGAAGTTGAAGTCGACGTGGCGCGCGGAAAACTCGCGACCTTCCTCGGAATTACCTGCGTTGATCAGCACCGGGTGTGGCTGCTGCACGGGCTTGGGATCGAGGTAGCCACCCTTCACGCGGTAGAACTTGCCCTGGTGGTCGAAGTCCTGTTCAAGCCAGGCGCGGCGAATGACCTCAAGCCACTCCGCGGCCATGCCATAGCGGGATTCGTGCGGAAGTTGCTCGATTCCGAACATTTCGATTTCCGGCCGGAACCAGCCACACACGATATTGAGGCCGAAGCGGCCGTTGGAGATCTGATCAATCGTCGCCGCCTGCTTGGCGGCGAACAGCGGATGCACCGTGGGCACGTGCGAGGTGGCGAAGGGCATGATGCGGCTGGTGTTGCAGGCCATGGCGGTGGCCCAGGTGAACACTTCCATGTTGTTGCCGTTGAACTTGGTCGTGCCGCCGAAGTGCTTCCAGCGCCCTACGGGCACCAGCATTTCGAAGCCCAGTTCGTCGGCCAGCTTTGCGATCTTCACATTGTGTTCGTAGGTGGGCACGAAGCTCGTCTCGGCGTGCGTGATCGTGCAGCCGTTGCTGCAGTTCATGCCGAAGATGCCGAGCTTGAGACGGTTGTCGTTGTAGACGGGTACATGGCGGTGGCGCCATTCGCGGACGTCGTCGGGGTGCTGGTGTGGAATCGTGCTCATGGCAAATTACCTGGGGTGAACGGGAGGGAACGGCGCGTCCGATCGTTACGGGAGTTCGGGTAACCCGCATGGAAGCGCGGTATTCAATAGACCCCATCGGGAGGGGTCAAGCCAGGGACGTCCTCCATCCAGAGGAAGCCTGCCCGGAAAATCCGCGGGTTTCGAGACGGGACGCGAAAACCCATATCGAAGCCCCGCGCCAGCACACTATGCTTGCGCCCACGCAGGCCACGCCTGCGCCAATCCGCCTCCCCCCTCCCCAAAACACGAGGAGAACCCCATGGAAGTTTTGTTCTGGGCCAAAATCGCCAAGCCCGAATCCGCCACCAATGCAGAATTTTTTGAAGTGTGGCGCCAGGAATCCGTAGCCGCCATCGAAGCGCTGGACGCCGGCGCCATCAAGGCCATCTGGAAAGTCGCCGGCAAGTACGAAGTCATTGCCGTGATGGAAGTGGACAGCGGCGACACCATGGACGCCATCATCCACAGCCTGCCCATCTGGAAGCTCGGCTATGCGCACATCGTGCCGGAAATCACCTGGACACCCTTGCGCTCGTATCGCAACTGGGGCGAGCAGTTGAAGGAACTGGCGAAGGGTTGAGCCTGCGAAGTCCCGGGGTGGGAAGCGTCACCCCGGGGCGCGTCCCCAGGAAAATCCGGCCTGGATTCATCCAGGGGTTCCTTACCGGTGGTCGCTACTTCACGATGCCGTGCTTACGGCAGAAGTCGGTGACCAGCTTGGCCACGAGCTGCGGGTCCTCGAACATCGGGTAATGACCGATGTTCTTGAGGTGCACGACCTGGCTGTTCTGGAGCAGACGGCCGGTTTCCTCGACCAGTTCCTTCGGCAACCAGAAGTCATCCTCGCCGCGCACCACCAGCATCGGGCACAGCACGCCCTTCAGCTTGGTGCTGACGTCGTGGGTGGCCCAGCCTTCGAGGTCGCCCACCGCGCTGACCTGCGAACCGCGATGCTGCCAGCGCAGTTCTTCAATCTTATCCGGCGGGCAGTTGCGGTTGAGGGATTCGATGGCGGCGCGTTCCATCATGTCCTGCCAGCCCGGCGCCCACGCCGGATGAATCATGGTGGACGGCAAGGGGAAGGTCGGTGACCGGGCCAGGCCTTCCATCGGGATGCCGGCGGCCATTTCCTGCCAGTGGTGGGCGGCGTAGTCGAGGGTGATGTCACCGCCAATCGAGCAGCCGATAATCACGGGGTTCTTGATTTTCAGCGTCTTCACGAAAGCATGCACGAATTCGGCGTGCTCGTGGATGGAACGGTGCTGCTTCCATTTCACCGGGTAGGAACGCGAGTGGCCGGGCAGGTCCAGCGCGTAGCAGTGGAAGCCGCGTTCCGCGAGCAAGGGCATCATGTACTGGTATTCAAGCGACGAAGCGCCTGCCGTGTGGACGCAGACGATGGGCTGGCCTTCGCCGATTTCGTCGTAGAAAGTGCGCGTGCCCTTGACCTTGACGTAGCGGCCGAGAATGTCTTCTGGGGTTGCCATGCGGGAAATCTCCTGTGGTTCGGGCTTAGCGCTGCGCTGCGGCAGACTGGAGGGTGTAGGCCAACTGGAACATCGCTTCGGTCATGCGACCGGCTTCCAGCAGGTTGCCTTCGGTGCTGATGGCGACCGACATCTCGCCGACGCGCTTCAAGTCCGGGTCGTCGCTGAAATCACGCTTGCCCGGGTAGGTGAGGTCGGCCCAGCGGCGCTTGCCGGAAAGCAGCAACTTCCACGCCGACTCCTTGCCGCTGAACTTGAAGGTGTAGCCGAAAGCCGGTACGGCGGTGGCCTGGTCGATGACCTTGCCGCGGTAGATTTTCAGCCACAGCCGGTCGGCGTCCACTTCGAGCAGCACCGAGCCGTCGAACATGAGGGTCTGCGTGCGAAAGTCCGCATTGGCATTGAGCGCTTTGACGAAGCGCGCCTGCAATGCCTCGTTGGCGAGAAATGACATGGATGGGTCTCCGGTCTGTTTGTCGTTGGGGGAATGCGCCGCCTGCATCGACGGGCATGGATTCCGGGGCTCGCCGGGGATTCGCCGGGGTGTCGGCAAACTGGCCGCCGCAAGCTTGCGCCTGGCGCGCGCCTCCCCTCTGGAGTGCCGGGCATTCTCACGGCACGTGTCCACCGTTTGCAACCCGGAAGCGCTGGCCTTCCCCAGCGTTATCGCTTTCGGCGCAGGCGCGATTCCAGCTTTGCTCCAGCACCGGACGGTGCCCCGCCGCGTTGCTTGACACCGCCTTTGGACGGTTGGTCTACTGCCCCGGTCTAGAACTACACCCTTGGCTTTAGGGGAGGAAAAAACAATGTTTGATACGTCCTGGATGACCGGCTGGCAAAGCGCGGTCAATGCCAACGGTCCGATGAGCTGGATCGGCAAGCACCTCACCGCGGACATCCTGCTTGGCTTCGGCGACAAGCAGTTCGTGGTGAATTTTCGGAACGGCAAGGTGGCGGACTTCACGGACCAGATCGGCCCGGAAACCTGCTACCAGCTTGCGCTGAAGGCACCGGAGGCCAGCTGGGCCAAGTTCTGCCAGAAAGTCCCCCCGCCGATGTTCAACGATATCTGGGCGATGGCGCACCCGCTGCACGGCAAGCTGTTGATGGAAGGCGACCAGAAAGTGCTCTGGCAGAACATGCGCGCCATGTTCTGGGCCTTTGATCGCATGCGCGAAGTCTGAATCCCCCACCACGATATCCATCCCGGGAGAACCCCTGTGGCCACGATTGAACCCATTGTCGGACGCTACGTCTGGGTGCCCTACGAGGGCACCGAATACCGCATTTATTTCGAGGAAGCCGGCAATCCGAACGGTATCCCCATGGTCTGCCTGCACACCGCCGGCACCGATGGCCGCGAATGGCGCCACCAGCTGTGCGATCCGAAGATCAACAACAACTTCCG
>JAYTTZ010000241.1:0-5052 GCA_043744805.1 Gammaproteobacteria bacterium | reverse complement strand
CCTCGGCATCGCGCACGGGAAACCACTGGGCGACCCGGCCCGTGCTGTCGCCAACGAGCAGCGAGGTGCCACCGGCGAGGAAGCGGGCGTCGGTCACGGCGGTGCCTGCCGGCACCAGCTTGAGCGTCTGGACGTGCTTGGGGGTGGACGGGTCCCGGATATCAAAGAACTCCGCTTCGCCGTCGGCGGAAATCGTATAGAGCTCCTGCTGGTCGTCATCCACCAGGACGTGCGCCACGGCGCCCGAGCCGCTCCGCTTGATCGGGGTGAGCGTCGTTTCCAGCGCTACGCTGTCGGTGTCGAGCGCGAGGCCTGCGCCCGGCGCGACGTGCGCCAGCACCAGTTGTCCGCCCGCAGCCACCGCGGCAATCGTGGTCGTGGTGCCATTGCTGGCACTCGTCACGGCCTGCGGCAGGGCGCCGTCTTCCAGCAAGGTAATGGGCGCCTCGCCGGCAGGGTACTGGACGCTTGCCTTCACGCCCCGGACGTTATCGACGAACGTCGACTGGTAGGCCGGCTTCACCACTTTCACCCTGCCGTCCGGCAGGACGAGGGCAATGGCGCCGTGCTTGCGATATCCCGACAGCCCTGGCACCAGGTGGCTCCCTGCAGGCAGCAAGGTGCCATGGCCGCGATCTGCGCCGTTCTTCAATTCGATGAACTGATAGCTGCCGTCACCGTGGACAACGAAGGCGTAGTCGCCGTTTTCTTCGAGCGAAAGGTGCACCACGTCGCCGCCCAGCTTGGCCCGGGTTGGCAGTGCGTCGAGCCCCGCCGGCAGGAACAGCGGCAGGACCACCCACACCAGGTACAAAAAAATGGTGAGCAGTGCGGCGATGACGGAGATGCCGCCAACCGCCATGGTCCAGCCAAAAAGGCGATCCTTGATGACACGGCCTCGTCGGCGAGCCAGTCCTGCCGCGGCTACGTTGGAAAGTCGGTCATCGGTCACTGTGGAGCCCTGTGTGGAATCGAGCGGGTCGCCACCTTGCCTGACGGCGACCCTGGCGCTGGCCGTCGCGCGGCGACTGGCTTACTTGCTGCCCAATAGTCCCAGAGATTTGTTAACGATCTTCACCGGCAGCGGGATATAGCCGTCCTTGACGACGGTGTTCTGGCCGATCCGCGACAACACCATGCGCAGGAACTCGTCTTCCAGCGGGGGCAGGGGCTCGTTGGGGTGCTTGTTGACATAGACATAGAGGAAGCGGGCCAGCGGGTACTTGCCGGAAAGGGCGGCTTGGCGGGTGACCTCGACGTAGTCGGCGCCTTCCTTGCGGGCAAGGGGCACCATGCGCACGCCGGACGTTCGATAACCTTCGCCCGAGTAACCAATGCCGTTGATGGACTTGGTCACGCCCTGCACCACTGACGCAGAACCGGGCTGCTCGTTGACGCTGTTCTTGAAATCGCCCTTGCAGAGCGCCGTTTCCTTGAAGTAGCCGTAAGTGCCCGAGACCGAATTGCGGCCAAACAACTGGATGACCTGGGTCGCCAGTTCGCCCGCCACGCCAAGTTCGCCCCAGGTCTTGATGTCCTTGGCATAACCGCAGCTGCGGGTGGCGGAGTAGATGGCGTCGACCTGGGCCAGGGTGAGGCCCGTGATCGGGTTGTCCTTGTGGACGTAGACGGCCAGGGCGTCGACCGCGACCGGGATGGCCGTGGGCTTGTAACCATGCCTGGCTTCGAACGCCTCGATTTCCTCGCTTTTCATCTGGCGGCTCATCGGGCCGAGGGTGGCAGTGCCTTCGGTCAGCGCTGGCGGCGCGGTACTCGAGCCGGCCGCCTGAATCTGGATGGTGACGTTGGGATAGAGCTTCTTGAAGTCCTCACCCCACAGGGTCATGAGATTGGCGAGCGTGTCGGAACCCACGCTCGACAGGCTGCCCGACACCCCGCTGGCCTTGGTGTAATCGGCAATGGTGTCGTCGATCGGCTCGCCGGCAATGACTTCGGCGCCGGCGGCGGTGCCGAAGGCGAGTCCGAGGACCAGGGCACAGATACGGAGTTCAGGGTTCAAGGCGACTCTCCTTGGCGTGGGCTTGGAAGCGTTCAAAGGCGGCACAATATAACCGGCTTATGACAGTTCACTCACTTCAGGGCGGCGATATAGGCAATCCAGCCGGCGTCGGGGTCGGCGCTCTCGGTCGCGGCGAACTGGCCGTTGGCCTCCCCGGTTTTTTCGTCCCAGCCCTGCCAGTACACGATCGACCGGGCAAAGCCGGCCTCTTCCAGCAGCTCCCGGAGTTCCGGCAACGTCCATAGCCGCCAGTCATAGCTGAAGGCCCGCGGCAGGCTGGAGCCGTCCTTGAACTTGAAATGGATGTGGCAGGTCATCGCCCCGGTCACCGGGTTGTAGCTGGCCTGCTCCCAGGTGTAAGTGTGGGTGCGATAGCTGCGGCGCTCCTTGAGCACCCGGAAAGCGTCGTAACCGCCGTAGCAGTCGAGGATGAAGACGCCGTCACGCTTGAGGTTCCGGCGCACCGCTTCGAAGTAGTCCCTGAGCTCCGCCCGGGACTTGAAGAGCCAGTAGCTGAAGTTCATGGCCAGGAGCACGTCGACCGCGCGGCCGCCGGTGTGGAGCACATTGCCCTCGACCAGCCGCAACCGGCTGGCGGCGGCGGGTTTCAGGGCGGGCAACCGGTGCTCCCGCGACCAGCCCAGTACTTCCGGGTCCAGATCCACCCCGACCGCGGTGGTGTTCCGGTGGCGGGACACCCATTCGCAGCAGACATTGGCTGTCCCGCAGAAGTCTTCGCGCAGGCTCTCCGGCCGGCGACCTCGCAAGCTACGGAAGGTGGATTCGACGAAGTCGACTTCCGCCTCGGCGTCCTGCACCGATTTCTCGTACAGCACGTGCCGGTCGGCGCGTTCGGCAAGCGTGGGACGGCGGCGGGTGGGAACGGAAGGTTTTCGGGAAGGTCTGCTCATGGGTTACCGCAAGGGTTTGCTTTACTGCGATCTAGGCGCACGGCATCTTAGCAGCGCACCCTAGTCTGCCCGCGCCGTGCCCGCCAGAGGAGTTTCGTCCGTCCATGGATGCCAAGACCATCGATTTTTCCGACCCGCGGCTGTTCATCAATCGCGAGCTGTCCTTGCTGGAGTTCAACCGTCGGGTCATCGAGCAGGCCAAGGACGTAAGCAACCCCCTGCTGGAACGCCTGCGCTTCCTGTGCATCGCGAGCAGCAACCTCGACGAATTCTTTGAAATCCGGGTCGCCGGCCTGAAACAGCAGGTGGCCTACCGGGCGGCCCAGCTTGGTCCCGATCAGCTGAGCGCCGCAGAGCAACTCCGGCGCATCGGGGAAACCGCCCAGTTGCTGGTGGCCGACCAGTACCGGGTGCTGAACGAACTGCTACTGCCCTCCCTGAGCGCCGAGGGCATTGGATTTCCCCGGCGCAGCGACTGGAACACACGCCAGGCACGCTGGGTGAAACGGCATTTCTACCGTGAATTGATGCCGGTGCTCTCGCCCATCGGGCTCGATCCCTCGCACCCGTTCCCGCGCATCCTCAACAAGAGCCTCAACTTCATGGTGTCGCTGGAAGGCCGCGACGCCTTTGGCCGCGACAGCGCCATCGCCATCGTCCAGGCGCCCCGCTCGCTGCCGCGCATCATCCAGATCCCGCCTGAGCTGACCGGCGAGCGGCTGGAGTTCGTGTTCCTGTCGTCCATCATCCACGCCCACGTGGACGACCTCTTCCCCGGCATGCGGGTGACCGGCTGCTACCAGTTCCGGGTCACGCGCAACAGCGATCTCTTCGTGGAAGACGAGGAAGTGGAAGATCTCCTGCGCGCACTGGAAGGCGAACTCCACCAGCGCCGCTTTGGCGACGCCGTGCGCCTCGAGGTGTCCGATGAATGCCCGGCGCAGATGACGCGCCTGCTCCAGCACGAGTTCCACCTGGGCGAGCACGACATCTACCGCTGCAAAGGGCCCGTGAACCTGCAGCGGATGATGACGGTGCCGGAAATGATTGATCGGCCCGACCTCAAATTCCCCACCTTCAGCCCCAGCCGGCCGCGCCGGCTGCCGCCCGGTGCCGACATGTTCGACGTGCTCCGTCGAGGCGACCTGCTGCTCCACCACCCTTTCCAGTCCTTCGCGCCAGTGATCGACTTCATCCGCCAGGCCGCACTCGATCCGGACGTGCTGGTGATCAAGCAGACGCTCTACCGCACCGGCCCCGACTCACCCATCGTGAAGACCCTCGTGGATGCGGCGCGCTCGGGCAAGGAAGTGACCGTGGTGGTGGAACTCAAAGCGCGCTTCGACGAGGAGGCCAACATCGAGCTTGCCACGCGCCTGCAGGAAGCGGGCGCCCATGTCGTTTACGGGGTGGTCGGCTACAAGACCCACGCCAAGATGCTGCTGGTGGTCCGGCGCGAGGGCAAGCAACTGCGCCGATACGTGCACCTGTCCACCGGTAACTACCACCTGCACACTTCGCGCAGTTACACGGACTTTGGGCTCTTCACCTGCGCCAACGCGCTGGGCACCGACGTCCAGCGCATCTTCCACCAGCTGACGGCGCCGGGCCGGGCCGGCAAGCTGAAGAAAATCCTGCAATCCCCGTTCACCCTCCACCCACGGATCCTGGAGCTCATCAAACGCGAGGCCGAAAACGCCGCCAATGGCCGCCCCGCCCGCATCATCGCCAAAATGAACTCGCTGGTGGAGGTGAACACCGTCGTCGCGCTCTACGAAGCGTCCCGCGCCGGGGTGAAGATTGAACTCATCGTGCGCGGCGTCTGCGCGCTCCGCCCGGGCCTGCCGGAAATCTCGGAGAACATCCGGGTCCGCTCGATCATTGGGCGCTTCCTGGAACATTCGCGGGTCTTCTACTTCCAGAACGACGACAGCCCGGAGGTCTACCTCTCGAGCGCGGACTGGATGGGCCGCAATTTCTTCAACCGGATCGAGGCCTGCCTGCCGGTGGAAGACAAACGCCTGCGCGACCGGGTGATCAAGGAGGGCCTCGAGAACTACCTGCAGGACAACTGCCGGGCGTGGCAGCTAAAGAGCGACGGCAGCTACGAGCGGGTCCATC
>JAYTTZ010000240.1:0-5075 GCA_043744805.1 Gammaproteobacteria bacterium | reverse complement strand
TCTCCCGCGCCATCGTGCGGGCGCTCAACCTGCCGTTCTACTCAATCCTGCGCGTGACTTTCTTCCATGGGCCGCTGGCCGCCACCCTGGTGATGATTGGCATGGTCGGGACCAACCACCTGGTGGGCTCCGGCTTCCTCACCTGGCAGATCCTGGCCTTCGGCGCGATCATCTTCTTCTTCGCCTCGCCCTCCCACGCGATCATCGAATACTTCGCCATCTCGCGGGAGCTCTCCAACACCCTGGTGCGCCTGTGGGAGCGCTGCCCGCGCATCCTCGACCAGCACCGCTCCAAGCTCATTTCCGTCCGGCTGAAGAGCAAGCTGTTCTATCTTTCGATTTTCGTCACGGCTCTGCCGCTGCTGTTCTTCGCGGCGTCGATCATCTTCAAGGTCGAACTCCTGCTGGAACACCTCGGCGTCCAGGCGAGCCCGGCAGAACTGCTCCCGCTCTGGATCTGGATCGTGGGCGTGGTGATCGTGTGTATGTTCGGCGCGCTCATCATGTCGGTGCTGACGGCATCCGAAGTTTCCCGCTCGGCCGCCAAGCTCATCTCCGCCATGAACGAAGTGGAAGGCGGCACCCTCGACGGCCAACTTACCATCACCGGCACCGACGAATACGCCGATCTCTTCCGCGGCTACAACCTGATGACGGCGAGCCTGCGCGAGGAAGTAAAGATCCTCGAAGTCACCAACGATCTTGCCGGCGAACTCAACCTTGATGTGCTGCTGGAGCGCATCATGCGCGCGGCCACCGAACTGCTGGACGCGGAGCGCGGCACGCTCTTCATCCACGACCCCAGGACCGACACCCTGTGGTCGCGCTACGCGGAAGGCCTCGCCCAGCACGAAATCCGCATCCCCGACACCTCCGGCATCGCAGGCCAGGTGTTCCAGACCGCCCAGCTTCAGAACGTGCCCGACCCTTATGCGCACCCGCTGTTCAACCCGGAGATCGATCGCTCCACGGGTTTCGAGACCAAGTGCATCCTGTGCATGCCCATCGTAAACAAGACCGGCGTGTCGATTGGCGTCACCCAGGTGCTCAACAAGCGCGGGGGCAAGTTCAGCACCAAGGACGAGGCGCGGCTGCGCGCCTTCACCGCGCAGATCGCGGTGTCGCTGGAGAACGCCCAGCTGTTCGAAGACGTGCTGAAGATGAAGAACTACAACGAAAGCATCCTGCGTTCCACCAGCGAAGGCATGATCACCCTGAGCGGCGAGCGCGCCATCGTCACCGCCAATGCCGCCGCGTCCCACATCCTGCGCGCCGCAGGACACGAGCTCATCGGGCGGCCGGCGCAGGAGGTGTTCGGCGAGGCCAACCAGTGGGTGCTCGACGCCGTGGCGCGGGTGGAACAGACCGGGCAGTCGGACATCTCCGTAGATGCCACCATCGCGCTGGCCACCAACGAAACGGCGTCGGTCAACCTCACCGTGGTGCCGCTGCGCGATTCGACCGAAGACGCCATCGGCTCGATGGTGATCCTGGAAGACATCTCCGCCGAGAAGCGCGTCAAAAGCACCATGGCACGCTACATGTCGAAGGAAGTGGTGGACCAGTTGCTGGAAGCGGGCGAGGACCAGCTCGGCGGCAAGGACCAGAAGATCTCCATCCTGTTCTCCGACGTGCGCAGTTTCACCACGATGTCCGAATCGATGGGCGCGCGCGAAACGGTGTCGATGCTGAACGAGTACTTCGCCACCATGGTGGACGTCATCTTCAACAACGGCGGCATCCTCGATAAATACATCGGCGACGCCATCATGGCGTTGTTCGGCGCACCTTTCGGCGGTCCGCACGACGCCGACAATGCCGTCACCGTCGCCAACGACATGATGCTCGCGCTGCGCAACCTCAACGACACGCGCCGCGCCAACGGCCGGGTGCCGCTCGAGATTGGCATCGGGCTCAGCACCGGCAACGTCATCGTGGGCAACATCGGCTCGCCCAAGCGCATGGAATACACCGTCATCGGCGACAGCGTGAACCTGGCCTCGCGCCTCGAAGGCGCCACCAAGTACTACGGCGCCGGCATCCTGCTGAGCGAAAGCACGGTGCAGGAACTCACCCGCGACTTCACCTTGCGCGAGATCGATCTCATGCGGGTGAAAGGCAAGGAACGTCCGGTCGCGGTGTACGAATCGCTGGGCTACCACACCGAGGCGAGCTTCCCCAACCTGAAAGAAGTGCTGGAAGCCTATCGCGAAGGCCTCGGCGCCTATCGCCGCCGCGACTGGACCCATGCCATCCGCGCCTTCACCGCTGCGGCAGCCGCCAATCCCGGGGAAAAGACTTCGCGGCTGTACATAGAACGCTGCGGCCATTACCTCGCCACCCCGCCGGCTGACAACTGGGATGGCGTGTGGGTGCTGACGGAGAAATAGCCCGCACGTTCGCAGGCCGCCTACTGATCAAGCGCACTCAGCATGAACGGCCCGTCCAGCGCACGCTGGCGCGCGGGATCCCGTCCGTAGAAATCCTTCTGGAAGCGAATGCTGCCGTCCGGCGCCGGGAAGGCCGTGAGGTACATCAGCATCACCGGCACCCGGCGCGGCAGGTTCACGCGCTGCGTGCGCTCGCTGTTGACGAGGGCTTCCAGCGCGGCGCGGTTCCACCGTTTGGGATCGTCCAGCAGGGCCTCGGCCAGATCCAGCGGCCGTTCAATCCGGATGCAGCCTGAGCTGAAAGCGCGTTCGGTGCGGTTGAAGAGTTCGCGCGCGGGCGTGTCGTGCAGGTATATCGCGTGGGTGTTGGGGAACATGAACTTCACCCGGCCCAGCGCATTTTCGGCGCCTGGTTTCTGCCGCAGCGCGTAGCGGAAGCGCTGCCAGTCCACGCTCGCGGGGTCCACCACCTGCCCTTCGGCGTCCACCACTTCGAGGTTCTTCTGCTTCAGCAAGGCGCGGTCGTGGCGGAGCTTGGGCAGCATGTCTTCCTTGAGGATCGTCGGCGGCACGGTCCACGTGGGATTGAACTCCAGGTACTGCAGGTCGGCCTTGAAGAGCGGCGTTTGCCGGAAGGGCTTGCCCACGATCACCCGCCCGGTCCAGCGCGGCTGGCCGTCCACCACATAGGCGGCGCGGTAGCCGGCGATGTTTACCACCACGAATTCGCGGGTGAAATCGCGGAATACCCAGCGCAGCCGCTCCATGTTGAGTCGCAGGTTGTCGATGCGATCGCGCACCGGCACGTTGAGCGCTGCCAGGGTGCCGGCGCCGAGGGCGCCGTCGGCGGTGAGGCCGCGCTGTGCCTGGAAGGTACTGATGGCTTCCAGCAGCGTGGGATCGTAGGTGTCGTCGCTGCCCGGGCCCGTTGCGATGCCTTCCGCCGCGAGGCGCTGGCGCAGCGCCGGAATCCGCGGGTCCTCCATGCCGGGTTTAAGCGTGGGTCCGGCCGGCAATGCCTTCCAGCCGCCGGCTTCGTCGAATGCACGATAGCGCGCCAGCGCCTTGCGCAAGCCCACGTAGTAGTCGCCGGTGGGCCGGATGGCGGCCAGCGAGATCGGGATTTCGCCGCGTGCGATGGTCTGGCGCAGCCACTGCAGCGGATCGGTGTTTGCCAGCCGTCGCGAGTAGTTCCAGTCCGGATCAAACAGCGCAGGATTGAGCTTGCCGAAGCGCAGGCTGTAGGCCAACCGCATCAGCGCCGCGCTCGCCAGCAGGTCGCGCGTGTCCGCGTCGAGTTCCTCGCGGGCCAGCGAGGTGGCGTAGTAGTCGCGCGATTGCAGGCCGTCGTCCGCGCTCGCCGCGATGGCTTGGTTCAGTGAAGCCAGCCCCTGCGGGCTCCACAGGCGCTGCGACGGGTGCCCTTCGTACAGCTTGGCCAGCATCTCGGGCATGTCGATGCGTTCGCCGACGAGCAGCACGCCGGGCGTGAGTTCCGCCAGTCGAGATCCCACGTCGGCCTTGAGGGGCAGGCTTGCGAGCAGGCAGGCGCAGAGCAGGGCTTGGGGCAAACGGGCAGTCAGGCTTGGCATAGGCGTGTTCGGTCCGGGTTGGGTCTGCCTATACTACCCATGAGTACGCCCCGGCCTTGGGGCTTGTTTCCAGCGCTGGCACTGCGCGCCGGGCTTTACCGCGGGTCCTTGGGACTCTTGCCGTTGTGAACCAGGGACCTGGAGGTCAATGGATGGAACATGATTCGCGCGCTGGTCGCGTGTTCAATCGGCGCCGCTGGCTTGCCACCTGTGCCGCAGCCCTCACGGCCACCGCCTTGCCGGCCGCCGCGCGCCCGCAGTCCGCGCGCAGCCTGGCCTTCAGGCACCTGCACACGGGAGAGACGCTGGACATCCGCTACTTCCGCGACGGCCGTTACGACGCTGCCGCGCTCCGGGCCATCAACCACCTGCTCCGCGACTTCCGCACCGGTGAGGTGTATCCCGTCCAGCCCACCTTGCTCGATCAGCTGAACTACCTCCATCGGCGCATCGGCAGCGATGCACCTTTTGAAATCATCTCGGCCTTCCGCTCACCGGCCACCAACCGCATGCTCCACAAGACTTCCCCCGGGGTGGCTTCGGGCAGCCTGCACATGCAGGGCATGGCCATCGACGTGCGCCTCGCCGACACGCGCATTTCTCGGCTACGCGACGTGGCGCTCGATGCCGGCCTCGGCGGCGTGGGCTATTACGCAAGCTCGAACTTCGTCCACCTCGACATCGGCCGCCCGCGGCACTGGTAGGGCGCAGCCGTGTGCGGTCGGTACGCACTGGCCGAAGACGCGGCCACCCTGGCCGCCGAGTTCAATGCGCAGGGCTTCCCCGCAACGCCCCGCTACAACCTGACCCCAGGCGTTTACCATCCGGTGATCCGTGAACACCCCGCAGGCGAACGCCACGTCATCGCCGCGCGCTGGGGCCTCCTGCCCAGCTGGGTGAAGGAAGCCGGCAAGCTTGCCCAGCCCATCAACGCCAAAAGCGAAACAGCGGCGGAAAAACCCATGTTCCGCCACGCCATGCGCAGGCAGCGAGTGCTGGTGCCGGCCAGTGGTTGGTATGAATGGAAACCAGAACAGGGCGGCAAGCAGCCCTATTACTTCTCGCGCAGCGACGGGCGTCCGCTGGCGTTCGC
>JAYTTZ010000239.1:0-55631 GCA_043744805.1 Gammaproteobacteria bacterium | reverse complement strand
CCATAGCCGGGCTATGGGCCTGCAAATCCGGCACCAACTGTCCTGGCTGGGGCCGATTCTCGCTATCGACGCCCCAAGTCCGACAGGCTGCTAGAGCGAACTGAACTTGCGCAGTTGCCGGTCGTGGAAGCGCCGGCACGCCATCAGGCTCAAAATTGCCCCGAGACCCGCGAGCGCCATGTCGCTCTGGGTGTCCCAGGGATCACCCTGGGTGCCAAGGAAGGCGTTTGCGGCCGTGCCCGAGGCCACGGCGACACGCCATTCGATGAGTTCGTAGCTCGCGCTGAGCGCGAGGCAGATGCAGAGCACCAGGAAACCCAGCCAGCCCCGCTTCGCCAGCACCCGACGGCGCAACAGGATTTCGCGCGCCAGCAGCGCCGGCACGAAGCCCTGGACGAGGTGCGCGAAGCGATCGTAGTGGTTGCGTTCAAAACCAAAGGTGGCCTGCAGGGTGTCGAACAGCGGCACGTGGGCATAGGTGTAGTGCCCGCCGATCATCAAGACGATGCAGTGGCCAAGCACCAGGATATAGGCGAGCGGCGTGAGCGGGAAAGTGCGTCGGGTGGCCCAGAGCAGCAGCAGGCCAATGAGGGCCGGAGCCACTTCCAGCCACCACGTGAGATAGTCGTGAGGATTGAAGGCGGACCACGCCAGCACGCCGAAATAGATCGCCAGCCACAGGATGACCACTCGTCCAACCTCCCCGATTCCGCAGCCACCTGTGGCGCGTCAATGGCGTCGAATGATGCACGGTAGCCCCGCATGCAGTCCACCTGCACCCCGGCTATAGTGCGGCGGTCCCCACCTTGAGCGTCCCCCATGCGCCCAGCCCGCTTCACGAATCCACCCGGCGAGCGCTGGTTCGAGGATTACGATCCCGGTGCCACCTACACGCTTGGCACCTTCAGCCTGGACGAAGCCGCAATCATCGATTTTGCGCGGCGCTTCGATCCCCAGCCTTTCCACGTAGATGCGGTCGCGGCGGCCGCCTCCCCGTATGGCGGGATCATCGCGAGCGGTTGGCACACGGGTTCGGCGGTCATGCGTTTGATGGTCGATGAGTTCATTTCTTCCCGTGGCGGCCTGGGTTCGCCCGGCCTCGATGAAATCCGCTGGCTCAAGCCCGTGCGGCCCGGGATGGTGCTGGAAGTGAAGGTGACAGTGCTCGACGCGCGTATCTCGAAATCAAAGCCCGACCGTGGCCTGCTCCACCACCAGGTCGACGTGCTGGATACAAGCGGTGAGCCCGTGATGACGTTCAAGGGGATGGGCCTCGTGAGGGTACGGCCATGAGTGCGAATTGTTGGGGCGACGACACTGCTTACGACTACCCGGCGCTGGTCGATGCGCTCAATCGCTATCTTCGCCTCAAGGCGACGCCGATCGGCCTGAAACGCTTCCGCACCGAGGCCGGGATGATGGCCGTGCCCAGGATGCGTCGGCCTCCGGTGGGCGAGAAGCTCGCCTTCGACCAGATCGTGGGCCAGGGCCGCTGGCTCGGCTGGACCCTGGGCGTGACGATGGACAACCTCATGGGCGCGCAATGCGGCGCGGTGGTAGGCCTGCATCCGGCCAATGCGGAATGGCTGCGCGGCGAACCCATGAAAGGCGTGTGGTACGCCACCCTCGAGGACACCGCCGCGCACCAGCAAGCGATGAGTTGCGCGAGCCATGGCGAATACGCAGCCGTGGCGGTGTCACCGCTTACGGCAGGCCGTCTCGACAACCCGGATATCTGCCTCCTTTACGGGACCCCGGGCCAGATGATTACCCTGGTCAACGGCCTGCAGTACCGGAACTACCGCAAGCTGAACTTCAGTTGCGTAGGCGAAAGCGCGTGCGCCGATTCCTGGGGCAATGCGCTTAAGACCGGTGAGCCTTCGCTGTCGATCCCCTGCTACGCGGAACGCAAGTTCGGCGGCGTGCTGGACGAGGAAATGTTGATGGCGATGCCGCCGAGCTTCCTGCCGGGGGCGGTGGCAGGGCTTGAAGCACTGAGCAACAACGGGCTGCGCTATCCCATTCCCAACCACGGCATCCAGAAGTCGCCGCTCGACAGCCTCCAGGCAAGCTACGGCCCGAAGAAGATTTGAAGCTGGTCCCGACGACCAACCAACCCACAGCAATGACGGGGAGACCTCCGGATGGTGACCACGGCAGCAGCCCGCCAGGGCTTTGATCCGACGCGACTCGGGCGGGTAGCAGCACGCATCAACCAGGACCTCCTGGCCGGGCGTTACCACGGCGCCAACCTGCGGGTGGCGCGGCGTGGTGCGGTGGTGCTGGACCTCACGCTTGGACATGCTGACAAAGCCGCCGGCCGGCAGCTCAAGGTGGACGACAGCTTCGTGTCGTTCTCCATCGGCAAGCAGTTCACCAATGCGCTGGTGCTGAACCGGATTGAGCGTGGCGATCTCCACCTCGCGATGCAGGTGCGTGAAGTCATCCCGGAATTTTCGTCGCGTGGACTGCGCGAAATCACCCTGTTCCAGCTCATGACCCATACCAGCGGACTGCTCTCGGCGATTCCCGCAGCGCCGCTCGAGGTGCTCACCAACGTCACCAAACTCACCGCCTGGGTCGCCGCCCAGCGGCCGGAGTCGCTGCCGGGCGAACGGGTGAACTACTCCATCATCGTCGCGCACGCGGTGATTGCGGAGATGCTGCGGCGGGTGGACGGCGGGCAGCGCAGCTTTGGTCGCATCATCACCGAAGACTTGTTCCAGCCGCTTGGCATGGCCAACACCAGCCTCGGGCCCCGCGCGGATCTCCTCGCACGGCTGTGCCCGGTGGTGGCCTGCTACGAGGAAGCTGGCATGTTCACGCCAGAGGACGTGATTGGCGTGGGCCACGTGGTGACCATGGAAGGCGCGGAAGTGCCGGCCGGCGGTTACCTCACGACCATCGACGACCTGCATCGCTTTGTGCAGATGCTGGCGCGCGGCGGCGAACTCGACGGCGTGCGCATCCTTTCGCCGCGCACGCTGGAGTACTGCGCCCGCAACCACACCGGCGAGCTGCGCAACGTGCTTTTCGACTACGCGCGCGACACCCGTGGCTGGCAGGCCTGGCCCGCGAACATCGGCATTGGCTTCTTTACCCGCGGCGAAGGCGTGCAGCCCGGCCCGCTCAGCAATTTCTCGAGCCCGCGTACTTTTTGCGGCTGGGGTGCGGGCTCCACCTGCTTCTGGGTGGATCCGGTGCAGGAACTGAGCTTTGCCTTCCTCTCCACCGGCCTCATGGAAGAGACTTACCACTGCGAGCGCCTGCAGCGGCTCGCGGATCTCGTGGTGACCTCGCTTATCGACTAGCGGCGGTTGTCTCTGCGGCGACTTCGGTGTCGAAGTCGCCGGTCTCCAGCGCCTGCATCATGGGCGGGTAAACGCGGGCGAACTCGGCCTTCATGTCAGCCACGGGCACGTCGTTGAACTCACCCCGGTAGCGGAGGTATTCCATGTGCTCCCGGCCGTCGAGGTCGAAGGCGTGGTAGATCGAATCCGCTGTGCCGTCGAATTCGAGCGGCTTGATCCTGAACTTCTCGCACAGCGACAGGTTGAACGCGGGCGTCGCCTTCACCCACTGGCCGTGCAGCCGGATTGCGCTGTAGCCGTGGAAGACGAACTCGTCCGTCTGCATCAGGCGGCGCATACGCTCGGTGGACAGGTGGTTCCTGACGTCCGCGAAGCCGAGGCGCGAGCGGACGCCGATCGACCGCACGCAGGCGGTCAGCAGCACCGCCTTGGTCACGCACCAGCCACGCCCGGTTTCAAGGGCGTGGCTGGCGGAAAGGCCTTCAAGGCTCAAGTCGATGGAGTAGGGGTCGTAGCGGATTTCGTCCCGCACCGCGTAGTAAAGCCTTACCACCTGGTCCTGCAGCGAACCGTCGCCGCGATGGCGTTTGACGAACGCCGCGACCAGCGGGTGCTCGAAATTGATCGTGGGCGTGGCGGCCAGGGTGGGGCCGGGCGGGGTCATGGGGCCGGCGATTCCAGGGCAAAGGTGAGGTAGACACGGTTGCCGAGGCGACCAGCAAGGCGGGACGCCAGGTCGGCTATCCACATCTTCAAGCCGTACTTGCGCCGGAGGGCGGCGTGGGCGGTGGCAATCTCGGTCGGGTCGGACAGCAGGCGGGCGCGGGCTTCGCGCCATTCACCAAGCGCGCCGCCACGCCTGTCGCAGGGTGCAAGCTTCACCCGTGGGTTGGTGCGGATCCGCTTGATCTTGCCCGCATTGCCGGCGCTGAAGCAGTGGAATTCAGGCCCGGTCCCGGCAATCCACAGCGGGGTGCGGACTTCTTGACCATCGCGGCGGTAGGTGGCGAGCGCCACGTAGGTGTCGTGCTCGGGATCGAGCTTGCGCAGGCTCATGGTGTCGCGAGCGGCGCTATGAACTCGGCGCACTCCCCGAAGCCCACCGGCTCGTTGCGCCAGGGGTCGCTGAAGCAGATCCCGATGGCCTCGAGTTGCAGGGCGGCCTCGTTCTGGTTGCCGCTGCCGTAGCGTGGGTCGCCGATGACGGGAAAACCAATGCCGGCGAAGTGGCGTCGGATCTGGTGGTAACGACCACTCAGCATGCGCACCTGGACGGTGGTCGTGTTGCGGGCAGGGTCGTAGGACTCGACCAGCCACTCGCTGGTGGCGGGCTTGTCGTCCAGTGGCTGCTCGATGCGTCCCAGTGCGCCGCGTGGCCGCAGATCGCCCAGCACCGTGATGCGGTAACGCTTGTCGACGCGCCGCTCGGCAAAGAGCGCGGAGAGGCGCGCCATGGCCTTGGCGGAGTGCGCGGCAACCACCAGCCCACTGGCTTCCATGTCCAGCCGGTGCACGAGGTGGATTTCGAATTTTTCGCCGAACGTGGCACTGACCTGGGCGGCGAGGGTGGCGTGATCGCCATAGCGTGACCCGTCCACCAGCAGGCCCGCCGGCTTGAACCAGACGCTGTAGCGCGCCTGGTTGCTGACGAGTCGCGCCGCGGGGGGGGCGCGCTCAAGCACCGCTGAATCGTAATGGATCGAGAGTCGGTCGCCGCCTTCAATCGGGGTGGAGATATGCCGGAGACGGAACGGCTTACGCGTGCCCCGCTGCAGCCATACCGCGCCCTTATGCATGGCGTCCTTAATCCGGAGCTTGGACAGTCCCGTGACTGCCGCCAGGGCTTCTGGTGCCGAGGTGGGCATGCCGCGCGGAACGACGAGTTCGCGACTGAGCACCACTCGGCCCGGATCCTGTCCCGGCGTACCACCCAGCTGGGGTGGTACCCAGCCGGCCGCTGGCGCCCGGCGCTTCAGGGATGCTCGCGGTCGGCGTGTTTGCGCCATTCAAGCACGATTGCGCCGATGGTTTCCGGCGTGATCTGGAGGACCTGCAGGAGGTGCCGTTGCAGGGCGAGAAGCTGTTCCTTGTCGAGTTCATCGAGGAAGCCGGCGGAGTAGTAGGTGATGCTCCAGACGTCATCCAGCGGGTTTTCCTGCCACAGGTACCAGCGTCCCGACTCCTGGTGCGCGCCGTTGGCCGAGGAGCGGGCCTTGGTCAGGGTGGGAAACTGGGCCTTGCTGGCCAGGCAGGCCTTGATCAGGGCGGCCCGGGTTCCGGTGTAGGTCGTCGACCACACCAGTTCCCCGCCGAAACGCGCCAGGGTCACCGCGAAGCGGGTCTGGATGGTAGGTGTCGCAGGGTGGGGGGTGTAGCTCATGTCAGTCGATTCTAATGAACCGGGGGGACATCGCCTAGCGCGCCGCCGCAGTCCGCCCGGCCCACGCCGGGAGCCTTCGGAAGCGGCTACTATCGGCGAATTAAAACAGGACGGGGAGCAGGGCCATGGCCGAGTACAAGGCACCGGTGCGCGAGAGTCTTTTCATCCTCAACGAAGTGCTCGGGCTCGAGCGCTACGCGGGCCTGCCGGCGTTCGCCGACGCAACTCCCGACCTCACCGCAGCCATCCTGGCCGAAGGCGCCAAGTTCGCCGAGGAAGTGCTGCAACCCCTGAACCAGATCGGTGACCTCCACGGCTGCCAGCGCGCCGCCGACGGCCAGGTCACCACGGCGCCCGGCTTTCGCGCAGCCTATCGCCAGTTTGCCGAAGGTGGCTGGGGCGCCTTGGCAGGCAAGGCCGAGTTCGGCGGACAGGGCCTGCCCCACCTCGTCGCCAGTGCGCTGGAGGAATACTTCATCAGCGCCAACATGGCCTTCACCATGTATCCCATGCTGACCCTGGGTGCGATTGCCGCCATCGAGGCGGTGGGTTCCCCCGAACTCCAGGCGCGCTACGTACCGCCGATGCTGGAAGGCCGCTGGAGCGGCACCATGAACCTCACCGAACCCCATTGCGGCACCGATCTCGGACTCCTGCGCACCCGCGCCGAACCCGCATCGGACGGCAGCTATCGCATCACCGGCACCAAGATTTTCATTTCCGCCGGCGAGCACGATCTCACCGAAAACATCATCCACCTCGTGCTGGCCAAGATGCCGGACTCCCCGGACAGCGTGAAAGGCATCTCGCTGTTCATCGTGCCCAAGATCCTGGTGGACGACGCGGGCCGCCTCGGCGCACGCAACGCGGTGGCCTGCGGCAACCTCGAGAAAAAGATGGGTATCCACGGTAACGCCACCTGCGTGATGAACTACGACGGCGCGACCGGTTACCTGGTGGGCGAGCGTGACAAGGGCCTGCGCGCGATGTTCATCATGATGAACGCCGCGCGGCTCGGGGTGGGCGTACAGGGCCTCGGCCAGTCTGAAGTCTCCTACCAGAACGCCGCGAAATACGCCCGCGAACGCCTGCAGGGACGAGCGGTGTCGGGCCCGAAGAATCCCGCCGGCAAGGCCGATCCCATCATCGTCCACCCGGACGTCCGCCGCATGCTGATGGACAGCCGCGCCTTCAACGAGGCTGCGCGCAGCCTGATGCTGTGGGGCGCGCTGCAGGTGGATCTGGCGCAGGTGGCCGAAACCGCCGAAGAACGCCAGCAGGCGGACGACCTCATCGGGCTCCTCACTCCTGTGATCAAGGCCTATTTCACTGACAAGGGCTATGCGAACGCGACCAATGCCCAGCAGTGCCTGGGCGGTCACGGCTACGTGCGCGAATGGGGGATGGAGCAGTTCGTGCGCGACGCGCGCATCGCGATGATTTACGAAGGCGCCAACGGCATCCAGGCGCTGGATCTGGTGGCGCGCAAGCTGCCGATGAACGGCGGCCGGGCGCTCAGGCTGTGGCTGACCGGGATTGAACACGCACTCAACAACGCGAGTGCCGAACCGCGCCTGCAGGGGCTCGTGGACGCGTTGCGTCGGGCCCTGGGCGATTTGCACGGCGCCACCCAGTGGCTGATGCGGAACGCGCTGATGAAGCCCGACAACGCCGCAGCGGGTTCACATGCCTTCCTGCACCTGATGGGCCTGGTGGCCTTGGGCGAACAGTGGTTGACGATGGCCAGCGCCGCGATCCGCGCGCTCGATGCCGGTGCCAGTGACCCGAGCTTCTATGCGAACAAGCTCATTACGGCGCGTTACTTCGCCTCGCACCTGTTGCCGGAAACTGCCGTGCACCGGGCGCGGGTGGAAGCCGGGGCGGAGAACATGATGGCGCTGGAAGCGGACGCTTTCTGAGCGCCAAGGCCTTCCCGGTGGCGACCGCTGTCGCCGCGGGGAAGGCGCGCGCTTGCGCTCAAAAGACGATGGGCAGTTCCAGGTGCTCGCGGTAAATGAAATCGCGATGGGCCAGCAACTCGGGCGACAGCACCGCCTGCACTTCGGGGTCGGGGTTGGCGTAGTGCTCGCGGAAGCTTGTCGCCATCGGGCACAGCGCGGGCGGGAGGGGATCGAGCAGGGTCACGAAGGTCGACCAGTAGAGGTCCAGGGCCGAAAGGCGTCCGCCGATGAAATACCGCTCTCCCCTGGCCTGCGAGGCCACGAGTTGCAGGTGGAGCGCATGGACGATCGAGGCGATTCGCGCGGGCGCGGCGCGTCCAAGATCCGGCGTGTAGCGGTACTTGGCGGCCAGGTGGTTCCAGAATACCCGCGCGGGATCTCCCGGCGGCAAGGTGGGGAGCTTGCGATGGATGATGCCGATGCGCTTGGTCCAGCCGAGTCCGCCTTCGCCGGCAATCTCATTCAGGAAGCCGAACATCAGTACGCGATCGGCCGCGGCGTCGGGCACCAGCGGCGGTTCCGGATTGATGCGCTCCGCGAGGTTGACCTGCTCCAGCCAGCTGGAGACCGGGCGTTCGTCGTTCCACGCGGCAACCGGCGCGCTGGCCTGGCCGGTCCATTCCATGAGTTCGTTGTCGGCTTCAGTCATGCCGAATTCGAGATCAGACCGCCCGGCGCTGGCAGTCGCCACGGACACGAACGGCACCTGCTTGACGTGGAAGAGGCCCTTGCAGGCTTCCCGCCAGGGGCCGGGGATCGCGTACGCGCCAAGGATCAGGCGCAGGCCCTTGAGCTTCCTGGCCTCGCTGATCGGGCGGTAATCGACGCAGGTATCGGTGAGCATGATGTCGGTGGCCATGGGGCATCCTGTCGAGGGCGGGGTGCCCGCATCATGCCCGAGGCGCCAGGGGCGCGGTAGGCGGCGGCGAAGCCCCCCCTTACAATGCCGCCTTGTCCATCCAGCCGGCGCGGCCATCGGCCCCGCCAGGGAAGCACGCACCAGCATGGCTATTCCATCAGACACCAGCATCATGGCGCTGTTCTGCGATTTCGAGAACATCGCCCTGGGCGCACGCGACGCCAAGTATTCCAGGTTCGAAATCGGCAAGGTCCTGGAGCGACTCCTGCTCAAGGGCAACATCGTGGTCAAGAAGGCCTACTGCGACTGGGACCGCTACAAGGAGTTCAAGGGCACCATGCACGAAGCCGCCTTCGAACTCATCGAAATCCCGCACGTGCGGATGTCGGGCAAGAATTCGGCTGACATCCGCCTGGTCGTCGACGCGCTCGACCTCTGCTACACCAAGTCCCACGTCGATACCTTCGTCGTGATCAGCGGTGACTCCGACTTCTCGCCCCTGGTGAGCAAGCTGCGCGAGAACAACAAGAAGGTGATTGGCGTCGGCGTGAAGCAATCCACCTCTGATCTCCTCATTTCCAACTGCGACGAGTTCATCTATTACGATGACCTCGTGCGGGTGGAAAAGGAAAAGCGCCGTCCGCGGGCCCGCAAGGCGACGGCCACGAGCGACAAGGGACAGGCCGAGAACGACAAGGCACCGGATGGAAAGACGAGCCCGCCGGCCGAAACCGATCGCAAGCAGGAAGCACTCGACATCGTGATGGAAACGGTCGACGCGCTGATCGCCGAGCGCGGAACCGAAGACAAAATCTGGGGCTCGATGGTCAAGCAGGCCATCAAGCGCCGCCGCCCTGGCTTCAGCGAGTCGTACTACGGCTTCAAGTCCTTCAGCAAGCTGCTGGAGGAAGCCGCCAGCCGCAAGCTGGTGACCCTCGAGGACGACGAGAAATCCGGTGGCGTCATCATCCACGTACTGGGAGGCGACGCGTGAAATCCATGCAGGAAAACACCAAAGGGCAGACCAAGTGAAAATCGACAGCCTGATGCCGGCCATGGCGCCGGCCGAAGTGGCCAGCCGTGCAAGGGAACTTGAAAGTCTGGGCATCGACTGCGTCTGGACCTTCGAAGCCGCCCACGACGCCTTTTTCCCACTGGCATTTGCCGCCGCGGCCACGAGCAGGCTTGAGATCGGGACCAATATCGCGGTGGCGTTCGCCCGCACGCCATTCTCCACCGCGCAAATCGCCTGGGATCTGCAGCGCTACTCCAGTGGCCGCTTCCGCCTTGGCCTTGGCACGCAGATTCGCCAGCACGTGGAACGGCGCTTCTCCATGCCCTTCGATCACCCGGCCGCACGCGTGACCGATTACATCCACTGCGTACGTGCCATCTGGAATACCTTCCAGACCGGCGCCAAGCCAACTTACGAAGGCCCGTTCTACCAGTTCAAACTCATCAATGAGTTCTTCAATCCGGGTCCGCTCGATTTTCCCTTCCCACCGATTTACCTGGCAGGCGTGAACCCGCGCATGTGCCGCGCGGCCGGCGAGTGCGCGGACGGCTTCCACGTCCACCCCATGCACACGGTGCCCTACCTGCGGGACGTGGTGCGCCCGGCGCTCGATGAGGGCGCGCGCTCGCGCGGCAAGACCGTGGATGACCTGGAGCTTTATTCGCCGGTCTTCGTGGTCACCGGCGACACCGAGATCGAGCGCGCCAGGATGGAAGCTTCGGTGCGCCGGCAGATTGCGTTCTATGCGTCCACGCCAAGCTATGCCACCGTGCTTGAGTTCCACGGGCAGGGCGATCTCTGCAAGAAGCTGGGCCAGATGATGCGTGAAGGAAAGCTGGACGACATGGGCGCGCACGTGCCGGATGCCCTGTTGGACGAAATCGTGGTGTTCGCGCCATCGGCCACCCTGGGCGAGACCTTGCGTAAACGCTACGCAGGCGTGCTTGATCGCATCTCCCTGTATTCCACCATGGGCGGCGAAGGCAGTTTCGCGCGGTGGCCGGAACTGGTCGCAGGCGTCCACGCGGCCTGAACCGCTGCGTGCCCGCCAGACCGCTGGGCAGGACCTGACCACGGCACGAAGATCCCCGGGAGTCCGTCTGGCATGAGCGACGAACTGGAAGTCGAACTCACCCTTGAGCGCGCCGAGGTCCGTGACCTCAAGCGCACCGTGATTGCGCTGCGCGAAGCCCTGGAGCAGTTCCAGGCCGACGCGCGTGCCGGCGTGACGGCGGTGCAGACGGGGGCGGCGGGTGAAATCGGCCAGCTCAGGACGACGATCTCGGCATTGCGCGACGAACTCGAACGGGCCCGGCTGGAGCGTGATTTTGCAGTCCAGCAGGCGCATGCCGCCGGGCTGCAGGAAATCGCCCAGCTGAAAGACGCCGTGGCCGCGCTCCGAGTGACGCTTGAGCAAGCACAACTCGTGCACCAGGCGGCGGCGCAGAACCTGCAAACGGTCGCCCACCATGAACTCGAGCAGTTCAAGGCGACGATTATCCAACTGCGCGAAGCACTCGAATCCATGCGCCTGGATCGGGACAACGCGGTGACGCATGGCGAAACGACCGCCCGCACGGACATCACCCACCTGCGCAACACCATCGTGTTGTTGCGGGAACAGCTGGAACAGGTGAGCCACCATGGATAAGCGTACGGGCGAAGACGCCGAAGCCCCCCTCCCGAAGGACCAGGCCGGCGCGCCCGCCATCGACCGTCGCGAGCGCCGGCGCCTGCGCGAGGCCGAACTGCTGCTTGCCGTTACGCGCCAGATGGCGTCCTACGACACCCTCGACGAAGTCTTGCGGGCGCTGGTCGACCTGACCACGGCGGAACTGGCAACCGAACGCGGGTCGCTGTTCCTCAACGACCCCAGCACCAACGAGCTTTATTCACGCATCGCGCAAGGCAACATCCAGCGTGAAATCCGCATCCTGAACTCCAGCGGCGTCGCGGGGCATGTGTTCACGACCGGTGAAGCCCTGATCATCCACGCAGCCTACGACGATCCCCGCTTCAACCGTTCCGTCGACGAACAGACCGGTTTCATCACTCGCAGCATCCTGTGCGTGCCCATCCGCACCGTGAAGAACGAAATCATCGGCGTGGCCCAGACGCTCAACAAGAAGGGCGGACGCTTCACGCGGCAGGACCTGCAGCTGTTCGAGGCGATGACCAGCCACGGCACCGTGGCGCTGCAGAGCACACAGTTCATCGAACGCATGCAGGCGCTGCGGCAGCAGGAAATGGCGTTCATCGACGTCGTGTCCGACGTGACGGCAGACATCAAGCTCGGTTCGCTGCTGCAGAAGGTCATGAGCGAGGCCACGCGGCTCCTCAACGCTGAGCGCTCGACCCTGTTCCTCAACGATGACAAGACCTGCCAGCTGTGGTCGGAAGTGGGGCAGGGCCTGGAGTCCATGCAGATTCGGCTGCCCAACCACGTGGGCATCGCGGGTGCCGTGTTCACCACGGGCAAGTCGATCAACATCCCCTACGCCTACGCGGATCTCCGGTTCAACCCGGCCTTCGACCGGCAGACCGGTTACTTCACGCGCTCTATCCTCTGCGTGCCGATTACCAACAAATCAGGCAAGACCATCGGGGTGACGCAGGTGCTCAACAAGCGCGGAGGACCGTTTTCCAGCGAGGACGAGTCTCGTCTGCGCGCGTTCACCGCGCAGATCTCGATTGCGCTGGAGAACGCCAAGCTGTTCGCCGACGTGCAGAACATGAAGAACTACAACGAGGCGATGCTCGAATCCATGTCGAACGGCGTCATCACGCTCGACGAGCAGGAGCGCATCGTCACCTGCAACGCGGCCGGCGCGAGGCTCCTGCGGGTGCGCCCGGCAGACCTCCTCCACAAGCCGGCGGCCGAGTGCTTCACCGGGCCCAATGCCTGGGTGCTGGACAAGCTTAAGCAGGTGGCCGAGACCGAAGGCACCGAGACCATGGTCGACGCGGAACTGGTGGTGGGCGAAGAGGTGATGTCGGTGAACGTCACCGCCTTGCCCCTGCTGTCGGTTGAAAAGCAGCGCATTGGTTCGATGCTGATGATCGAGGACATCAGCAACGAAAAGCGGCTCAAGTCGACGATGGCGCGCTACATGGATCCGGGGATTGCCGACAAGCTGATCGCGAGCGGCGCCGAAGTGCTTGGCGGGCAGTCCGTCACGGCGACGGTGTTGTTTTCCGACGTGCGCAGCTTTACCACCATTACCGAGCAACTCGGCGCACAGGGCACAGTGGCCCTGCTCAACGAATACTTCACGCTGATGGTCGACTGCATCCAGCGCGAGGAGGGCATGCTCGACAAGTTCATCGGCGACGCCATCATGGCGGCGTTTGGCATCCCCGTGCCGCACGACGACGACGCCGACCGCGCGGTGCGCGCGGCCATCGGCATGATGCGTGACCTCACCGTGTGGAACCAGCAGCGCGCCAGTGAAGGCAAGCCTGCGATCGACATCGGCATCGGACTCAACACCGACGTGGTGGTCTCCGGCAATATCGGCTCCCGCAAGCGCATGGACTTCACGATCATCGGGGACGGCGTGAACCTGGCCGCGCGGCTGGAATCGGCCTGCAAGCAATACGGCACGCATATCCTCATCAGCGAATTCACCTACCGCCGGTTGCGGGCGACCTATACGACGCGCGAAATCGATCTCGTCGTGGTGAAAGGCAAGACCCAGCCGGTGGCGGTGTTCGAGGTGATGGATTACCACTCCGAGGAGTCCTACCCCGGCCTGATGGACGCCTTGCGCCAGTTCCGCAACGGCCTCGTGTTCTACCGCCAGCAGCGCTGGGCGGATGCCAGCAGCGCCTTCAGCGACGTCCTCGCGATCAATCCCGCCGACCAGACCGCTGCGCTCTACGTGGGGCGCTGCACGCGCCTCGCTCTGTCGCCGCCCGCATCGGATTGGAATGGCGTGTGGGTGCTGGACGACAAATAAGCGTTCAGGCGGCGCGGGGCACCCAGTGCCGCAACGCGCCGAGCATGGCGTCGATTTGCTCGCTGCAGAGCGTGACGCCGATTTCCAGCGCGGACGCCGCAGGCAGGACCATGTAAGCGTCGGATTCGCCGAGCACCGAGGTGATCTGCATCCCCAGCTTCCGGGTCAAGGTCGCCATTGCGCGGTTTTCGGTGAGGAAGTGGATCCACAAGCGGGTGCAGCCATAAATCGTCGCGCCCTTGATGGCACGACGGACCAGGCGCAGGGCCAGGCCTTCACGGCGGTGTTCCTGCAGGACGCTCAGGCCAATCTCGGCCGTGCCGTCCGGCAGTAAGCCGACGTGGGCGACGGCGATGACTTCAAAACGGGCGTCGAACACGCCAAGCACCTGGTCGCGGCCGAAGTCCATACGGTCGACGTACTCGACCAGCATGTCGTCCGGCAGCGCGCCGCCAAATCGCAGGCGCCGATCATCGTCGGAAAGGTGGAGGAAATGATCCTTCAAGCTCGGGCGGTCGAGCGGGCCCAGGGAATGGATTAGACGGTACATGCGGTTCGCCTCCTCGCGCGGGTGGCGGGTGGGTGGGTACCCTGGAGTGTAGCCTTCGAATGCGGCAATGCAACAATCAAGAAGCCGCAGTGCTGATCAACTCCCACGCCGGAGAAGGGGGCCGTACCCGGCTCTAGAGCAGGAAATCGCCTTTGGCGAGGCTCGCGATGCCGAGCACCTTGATAGAGAACTCGGCCGCAGGATCGGCGTCCACGTTGCCGTAGAGCACGTGGGACTTGGTGTCGAAATAAAGTTGTCCCGCCCCGGTGAAGGTCTTCGTCGCCGAAAACGCCGTGGCCGAACTCGTGACCTTGCTGAACGCCTGGTTATGGGCCACTGCCGTGTTGGCGTCGATGCCCACGAGGTCAATCCGGTCGCCGTGGCTGCGGGTGAAATCCAGGATGGTGTCGCGCGTGGTGGTCGTGATCCCGGATTCCGCGAGGGTATTGAAGTCGAAGAAGTCGGCGCCAAGGCCACCTTTAAGGGTATCCGCGCCAAGGCCACCTTTAAGGGTATCCGCGCCACCCGCACCGAACAGGACGTTATTGCCCGCGCCGCCGGTCAGGGCGTTCTTGAGCGAGTTGCCGCTGAGGTTCAGGTTGGCGGCACTGTCGATGCGCCCGTTTTCGAAGTTCGATAACAGCTTGTAGTTCGCGAGGCTGCTGACGACCGTATCGATCCCGGCGGTTGTACCGCTGGCCTCGGTCACCACGTCCCCGGCGTCGTCGATGAAGTAGGTATCGTTGCCGCCACCACCGGACATCTGATCCGCACCAGTGCCGCCGTCGAGGATGTCGTTCCCGGCGCCGCCAAAGAGGCTATCGACATCGCCGCCGCCGGCCAGGCTGTCATCGCCGTCATCGCCGTTCAGGACATCGTTGCCGTCATCGCCGTTCAGGTTGTCCGCCCCAAACCCACCGGTCAGGGAGTCAATGCCGTCGCCGCCGTTCAGGAGGTCGTTGCCCGCACCGCCATTCAGGAGGTCGTTGCCCGCACCGCCGCTCAGGGCGTTGTCGCTGGCGTTGCCCCCCAGGACGTCATCGAGTGCAGTGCCGACGAGGTTCTCGATGCTGATCAGGGTGTCCATGCCCGCATTCGTGGTGTCTTGTTCGCCTCCAAGGGCGAGATCCACCGTGACCCGGCCACTGGCGGCGGCGTAGGTGAGGGTGTCGGTGCCATTGCCACCATCGATCACATTGTTACCGGCGTTGCCCGCCAGCTGATCGTTGAAGCCGGACCCTGTAAGGTTTTCGATGCTGAGCAGGGTGTCGAGGCCGGAGCTGGCGGTGGCCTGCGCCGTCAGGACTGCGAGGCTGACGGTGACGAAACCACTGGCGCTGCGATAGTCCGCGGTGTCGATGCCGCTACCGCCGTCCAGGATGTTGTTGCCAGTGCCGGAGACCAGCACGTTGTTGAGCGCATTACCCTGGAGATCGGCCGAGCCACTGGCAAGGATGCGCCCGTTCTCGATGTTGGCTGGCAGCAGGAAAGTGGCCAGGTAGCTGTACGCCCAGTCGGTCCCGCTGTTTGCACCACTGGTTTCAACCAGCGTGTCGCCGATGTTGTCGACGTAGAAAATGTCCGAACCATCACCGCCCGTGAGCACGTCTGCGCCCGCGCCGCCGTCGAGGATATTGGCGCCGCCATCACCGGTAAGCGTGTCGCTGAATGCGGTGCCCGTCAGGTTTTCGAGGTTGAGCAGCGTGTCCATGCCGCCGCCCCCGGTGGTCTGGGGACCGGTGATCGCCAGGTTCACGGTCACCAGGCTGGTGGACAGGCTGTAGTTCGCGGTGTCATTGCCCGCGCCGCCATTCAGGATCTTGTCCCCGGGGCCGGAGAACAGGACGTTGTCGAGGCTGTTACCGGTCAGGCTGGCGAGGCCAGCCAGGACAATTCGGCCGTCCTCGACGTTAGCCGGCAGGGTGTAGGCGGCCAGGTTACTCAGGACCAGATCGCGGCCGCCGATGAGGAGTGACGCGTTGGTTTCGACCACGAGGTCGCCCACGTTGTCGACGTAATAGGTATCGGCGCCGTCGCCCCCGGTCATTCTGTCGGCACCCACGCCGCCGTCCAGCACGTTTGAACCTGCACTGCCCGTCAGGAGGTCATCGAAGCGAGAGCCCGTCAGGTTCTCGAAATTGCGCAGGGTGTCAGTGCCCGCGCCGACCGTGTTCTGGGCGGTCGTGAGTGCGAGGTTGACGGTGACACTGCCGGTGGCCGTCGCGTAGGTCACCGTATCCACGCCTGCTGCCCCGTCGAGCAGGTTAGTGTCGACGTTACCGCCCAGCACATCGTCGAAAGCCGAACCGCGCAGGTTCTCGATGGAAACCAGGGTAACGGTGCCAGAACCGCCGGTGGCCTGCGGGCCGATGCCCAGGTTCACGGTCACTGCGCCTGCGGCAGTGCTGTAATCAGCCGTATCGGTGCCAGCGCCGCCGTTCAGGGTGTTGTTGCCTTCCCCCGACACCAGTTCATTGTTGAGCGAGTTGCCCGTCAGGCTGGCCGCGCCTGAACCGGCGATTTTCCCGTTTTCAACATTGCTGGGCAGGGTGTACGCAGCGAGCTTGCTCAACACCCAGTCGGTGCCACCGGTCGTTGCGTTGGCATTTGTTTCGATCACGACGTCGCCGGGGTCATCGACGGTGTAAACGTCCGATCCATCACCGCCGTTCATCACGTCGGCGCCTGCACCGCCGTCCAGGCGATTGGCGGCTGCGGTCCCGGTCAGGTTGTCGTCGAAGTCGGAGCCGGTGAGATTCTCGATCCTGAGCAGCAGGTCGCTACCGGCACCGAGAGTGTCCTGTGCGCCATTGGCCGTAAGACTGACCGTCACGCCATCCGGGGCAAACCGGTAGTCGGCCGTATCGCTGCCGACGCCCCCATCGAGGACGTCGTCGCCATCCCCGGAAATGAGGATGTTGTCGAGGGCGTTCCCGGTGAGGGTGAAGGGGGCCTCGAGCGTGCCCAGCTCGAGGATTCGGCCGTTCTCGACATTGGTGGGCAAAGTGAGCCCGCTCACCGAAGTGAAGAGCCAATCGAAGCCGCCCGTAGCGGCTACGGGATTGGTTTCGTTGACGACATCGGTGAGGCTATCGACGACGTAAGTGTCCGACCCGTCGCCACCGGTGAGGATGTCCACGCCAGCACCGCCGTCGAGGACATTGTCCTGCGCGTCGCCGGTCAGGGTGTCGTTGGAGGCCGAACCGGTGAGGTTTTCAATGTTGACGAGGGTGTCGGCGCCGGCGTTCACGGTGTCCTGCGCGCCGGCCACCAGCAGGCTTACGCTCACGGCTCCGGTGGCCGCGGCATAAGACGCTGTGTCGGCACCCCCCGCGCCATTCAGGATGTTGTTGCCACTGCTGCTGATGAGCACGTCGTCGAACGCGGAGCCCGTCAGGTTCTCGATGCTGTTGAGCGTGACGCTGCCGACACCTGTGTCCTGCAGCTGGGTCGTCGCCAGGCTTACCGTGACGCCAACGGCTGCCGAGCCGAACCCGACCGTGTCGTTACCCGCCAGGCCGTTGAAGATATCGTCGCCACCAAAACCATCGAAGAGGTCATCGCCGACCGTGCCGGTGAGCACGTCGGCGCCCTCGGTTTCGGTCACGCCGCTCTGCGCGATGCTGAGCGTGAGGAAGCGCTGGGCCGTGCCCATACCGTCGGTTACGGTGATGATGAAGTCTTCGCTCGCTGCGCTGCTCAAGGCCTCGATGGCGGCGTCGTTCGGCAGGAAGGTAAATACACCGGTGGCCTTCAGGAGCGTCAGGACGCCGAAATCACTCGTGAAGCTGGCCGTGGTGCCGTCGTCGCCGCCACCGAGGATCCCGAAGGTGAGCGAATCGCCGAGGTTGACGTCGGTGACCTTCAGGGAGCGGGTAATCGGCGCGAAGGCGTCGTCTACCACCGTGTCGATGTAGTTGATGGTGGCTGCGAAGCCCAGTACCGGGTTGGTGTTGTTTACGCGCAGGTTTTCGAAGAACTGGAGGTCACCGTAGTTGTCCCCGATGAAGGCGTCGAGGTCGCCGTCACCGTTGATGTCGACGAAGGTCGGCACTGCCCGCATGCCCGTAATCGCGAGGCCGAAGGTGCCTGTGTCGGTGCTGAAACTCGGCGAGTTCAGGCCTCCCGTATTGCGGGAAAGGATGATTTCATCGAAGAAGCCGGTAATGAAGGCATCCTTGTCGCCGTCGCCGTCGATGTCGGCAAAGCTCGGAGTGGCATTGGACGCGACCTGCGCAAGACCGAAGGCATTGGTTGCCGTTGGGCCGAAGTTGGGGGCGCTAGCGGTGCCGCTGTTGCGGAAGAACACCGTGCTCCCACTGTAGCCGCCGATCACGGCGTCGAGGTCGCCGTCCCCATCGATGTCGACGAACGTCGGGGTGGCGTAGGTGTCGGTGAAGGCCAGCCCGAAATTTCCCGTTTCGCTGGTAAAGCCTGGCGTGCTGACCGTCCCGGTATTGCGGAAGAACACGATTTGGCCCGCTGCGTTGCCTACGAAGGCATCCAGATCCCCGTCAGCATCGATGTCGACGAACGCCGGGGCGGCGCTCTTGCCGACGTCGGCAAGGCCGAAGTTGCTGGTCTGGAGCACGAAGGCGGGCATGCTGGTAGTCCCCGCGTTGAGGAAAAACCGCGTCGTGCCGTCGTAGGTGCCGATGAAGAGATCCATGTCCCCGTCACCGTCGATGTCGGCGAACTCGGGGTGCGAGATATAGCCGACGTTGGTGATGCCGAAAGGATTGGTCAGCGGCGGGGAGAAACTGGCTTCGCCGGGAATGAGATCGTTGTCAGTGATGGTGGCTGACACGGGGGCGGCGGCCTTGCCACCGTATTGGGGATCGGCACTGATGACCGTGTGCTGGATGAGGCCAAAGTGGGTGCCCTCGTAAACGGTATCGTTCACTGCCTTTACGGTGACGGCCTGGGGGATGTTCCAGTTCTGCGGCGTGAATGTCAGCGAGGAGGCAAGTGCGGTTACCCGGCCATCCTGAATCAGCCCGATGACGACATTGCTGATGGGCTGGACGTTCAGTACCACCGTGTAGAAGTCGTTGGCGCCACCTTCCGTGAGGGTGAGGACGCCGCCGTTGATGGCAATCGTCACCGGGGCCGGATTGCCGTTCAATTGGAAGGTGGTGTTGCCGTCCTGGGTGCCGACGAAGGCGTCGAGATCCCCATCGCCATCGATGTCGCCGAAGCCCGGGGAGGCATTGAGCCCGCCACCGCCAACAAGGCCAAACGTCGTGGTGGACTCACTGAAGGCCGGTGCCACGTTCGTGCCCGAGTTGACGAAATAAGTGATGCCACCGCTGGCGTTGCCAATGAAGGCGTCGAGGTCGCCGTCCTGGTCGAAGTCGGCAAAAGCGGGAGCGGCACGGTTGCCGACGTCGGTAAGGCCGAAGTTGCTGGTCTGGAGCACGAAGGCGGGGGCCGTTGAAGTCCCCTGGTTGCGGAAAAACCGCGTAACGCCGTCCTTGCCGCCGATGAAGGCATCCATGTCGCCGTCGTGGTCGATGTCCGCGAAGGCCGGCGCGGCATAGTCGCCGACATCGCTGATTCCAAACGCCGAGGTCTGCTTGAAGAAGGCAGGCGCCGTGGCCGTGCCGGTATTGCGGTAAAAAATGGTGTTGCCGACCCCATTACCCTGGAAGGCATCAAGGTCGCCGTCACCGTCGATGTCAACGAAAGTGGGCGCGGAAAAGGTGCCCAGGTTGATCAGGCCGAGCGTGGCGATGCCGGCGTTGGTAAAGGCCGGTAGGTTGGCACTACCCGTGTTCAGGAGGACCCTGACGAGGCCGTCGCTCCTGCCGACGTAAAGATCGAAGTCCCCGTCGCCGTCGAGATCGGCGAACACCGGCTTTGCGCTCGCGCCCACGTCGAACAGTCCAAACGGGTTGATGAGGGGCGGACCAAACAAAGGGCTGGACACTCGGGTACTCCTGGGTCGTGCTTAACGCAATGCTCGTCTTGAAGCGCGAGGCCGTGGCCGGTTGTCAGGACGCGGCAGCGACCGAGGGAGGGACGCTCGTATCGCGCGCGACTCGCAGGAGGCCATCGCCCATCATCATGAGGACATCGGCAGTTTGAACGATGTCCACAGGGTGGGCGCTACGTAATTGCGACACGCGTCTCGCATCCAGGCGCCATCCCACCATGCTGCGCCACCAACGAGGAGCACGGAAGGCGTTCAAGGTGGGCGTCTGCCTTCATGGTGCTGGCTCGGCAAGCCGTGCTAGAGCACGAAGTCGCCCGGGACGAGCGAGGTGACGCCCAGCACCTTGATCGAAAACTCGGCGGCTGGATCGCTGTCCGTGTTGCCATAAAGAACGTCCGCGGTCTGGTCGTAGTACAACTGCCCTGCGGCCGTGAACGACTTGCTCGCACTGAAGGCAGTGGCGCTGCTGACCAGCTTGGTGAACGCCTGGCCGCCGGCGACGGCGCTGTTGGCGTCCAGATCGAAGAGATCGATTCGATCACCCTGCGCGTGTGAGAAGTCCAGGATGCTGTCCCGCGTCGTCGTCGCAATGCCGGATTCCGCCAGGGTATTGAATTCAAAGCGATCGGCGCCCAGGCCGCCGGCGAGCTTGTCCGCGCCAAGTCCGCCCACCAGCACGTTCTTGCCGGTGCCGCCAACCAGCGTGTTGGCGCCGGTATTGCCCGTCAGGTTCGCCGCTGCAGTGGTATTGATGCGGCCAATTTCGACGTTGGGTGGGAGCGTGTAACTGGCGAGCTTGCTGTACACCGTATCTGCCGTTCCGCCGGTGCCGGCCTCGCTTACGCGGTCTCCCACGTGGTCCACGTAGTAGGTATCAGAGCCTGCACCCCCGGCCATCTTGTCGGCGTCCGCGCCGCCGTTCAGAACATTCGCCAGCGCGTTGCCGGTGAGGAAGTCCTTGGACGCCGAGCCCAGTATGTTTTCGAAATTGAACAAGGTATCCACGCCGCTGCCACCGGTGTCCTGAGGGCTGGTGATCACCAGGCTCACCGTGACGCCTGAGAGTGCGGAGGCAAAGGAAATCTGGTCGATACCCGCCCCACCGTCGAGGGTGTCGTTGCCCGCCAGGCTGTCGAAGAAATCATTGCCAGTGGTGCCGGCGAGGGTGTCGTCGCCGTTGCTTTCGGTCGCGCCGTCCTGGGTTACGTTCACCCGGAATGGGGCGCTGACCGTGCCGGTACCATCGGTCACCGTGACGGTGAATTCCGCCGAGGCGTTGGCGTTCAGAGCCTCTATCGCAGCATCGTTCGGCGTGAAGCGCAGCAGGCCGCTCGCCTTATCGATGGTCAGCAGGCCGTAGTCACCGGCCTTGCTCACGAGTGCTCCGAGGTCGATGCCGCCCGCGATGCCAAAGGTCTTGGTGTTGCCATCGGCGTCGGTGGCTGTGAACTGGCGGGTAACGACCCCGAAGCGGTCATCGAAGCGCGTATCGACGTAGCGCGCGTCATCCGGTGCCAGCGACACGACAGGTACGGCGTTCGTCCCGGCCGTGTTGCGGAAGAACAGGAGATCGCCCTTACCGTTGCCGATCAGGGCATCAAGATCGCCGTCACCGTCGATATCGACGAACTCCGGCGACGCGGCGGATTGTACCGAGGTCAGGCCAAGCTGGGTTGATTCGCTGACGAAGTTCGGCAACAGCGCGCTGCCAAGATTGCGGTAGAACAACATGGCGCCGCCGGCTTGGCCAAGCAGGGCGTCGAGGTCACCGTCTCCGTCGAGGTCCGCAAAGGTCGGGCTCGCGCCGAGACCCACGCCGGCAAGGCCGAAATTGTCGCTTTCCCCGGAGAATTCGGGTGCCGTGGCGGTGCCGACGTTGCGGAAGAACAGGGTGTCGCTGCCCCACTGGCCAACAAAGGCATCGAGGTCACCATCGCCGTCGATGTCGACGAAGGCCGGGTCGGCGCCGTTGCCACCGTCATCGAGGCCAAAGCTGCTGCTTTCCTGGACAAAGGCCGGCGCCGTGGCGGTACCGACGTTGAGGAAGAAGGCGGTGCTGCTGTTGAGGTTGCCCACGAAGGCATCCAGATCGCCATCGGTGTCGATGTCGACGAACGCGGGGCTGGCGATACTGCCCACGTTGCCGAGGCCAAAGGTCTCTCCTTTCGCCACGAAACTTGGCGCGGTTGTCGAGCCCTCGTTGCGGAAGAAACGGAAGCTGCCGTCGTTGAGGCCGACGACGACGTCGAGATCGCCGTCACCGTCGAGGTCGGCGAAGGCCGGCTTCGCGCTCGGACCTGTATTGGCGAGACCAAAGGGGTTTGCCTCGGGATTGGCAAAACTGGGTTGTGCGGTTACCGCGAGGTCGTTGTCGAAGACCTTGGCGACCACGCTGTTGATGACCAAGCCGTCGTAATGGCTGTCCGCGCTGCTCGCGCGATGGGCGACCACCACCAACTGGCTGCCTTCGCCCACGGTGTCGTCGATCGCCGCGAGCATGACGGTCTGGGGGATGTCCCAGTTCGCGGGCGTGAACACGAGTTCTGCGACATCGCTGGTGGTGACCTGGTGGTTGGTGACCAGCGAAACCACGACGGCGTGGGTCGGCGCGCGGTTGAGGACCACCGAGTAGCCGTCGGTCATGCCGTTTTCGGACAACAGCGTGGAACCATCCGACACCGTAATGGTGAGCCCGGCGGGGCGCAGTGCCGTGTTATTGAAGAACTGCACGTTGCCGGACTGGTCGCTGGTGAGAAGGTCCGGATCGCCGTCGGCATCGACGTCGGCGAGGGTCGGCGAGGCAGCGCCGCCGACCCCCAGGAGGTTGAACGGATTGCTGGCTTCGTTGATGAAATTCGGCGCGGTTGCCGAGCCTGCGTTGCGGAACAGGATGAAATCACCGGTGCCCGTGCCGACCAGGGCATCCGGATCACCGTCCCCATCGATGTCCATGAAGTTCGGGCTGGCGTTGGAACCAACGTTGGCCAGTCCGAACACGCCGGTTTCCTGCTGGAAATCCGGTTCGCCCGTGGTGCCAATGTTGCGATAGAACGTGAAATCACCGCTGGCCTGGCCGGCGAAGGCGTCCTGATCACCGTCTCCATCGATGTCGACGAAGGTCAGGTTGGCGTTCCGCCCGGGATTGCCAAGGCCAAAATTGCCGGCCTGGCTGACGAAGGCCGGGGCACTGGCGGTGCCGACATTCATGCGGAAGCTGGTGCTCCCGTCCGGGCTCACGAGGAAGGCGTCCAGATCCCCATCGGCATTGAGGTCGACGAAGCTGGCCTTGGCCTGGCTGCCCGCGGTGTAAAGGCCGAAATCGTCCTGTTCGGCGGCGAATGTCGGCGCGAGGTCGGTGCCGCCATTCCGGAAGAAAATGTTGTTGCCCAGTTCGCCGCCAAGGAACGCATCAAGGTCGCCATCGCTGTCGATGTCGACCAGGGCAATGCTCGCGTTCGCGCCCACGCCGTAGAGGCCGAAGGGGTTTACCAGTGGCGCGGCGAAAGTGGGATCAACCTGTGGCAGGTCGTTGTCCGCGATGTTTACCACGACCGGGGCAACGGCAAAGCCGGAGTACAGGGAGTCAGTGCCGCCGACGTGGAACTGGATGATGCCCTGGTGGGCGCCTTCGCCACGCCGGTCGTCAACGGCTGCAACCGTCACCGTTTGAGCCACGTTCCAGTTGTCGGCCGTGAAGGTGAGGCTGGCGAGATCGGCCGTGACTTGCCCGCTGGTGAAGTCCAGGGCAATCACGACGTTGCCCAGGGGCGCGCTGCTCAGGACGATGTTGAAGGTGTCCGTGGCGCCGCCGCTGCCTTCTGCCACGGCGGTCGCGCCGTTGCTGAGGGTGACGGTGATGCCCGGGTGGTCCGACGAGAAGAAGGCAATGTGGCCGAGGTCCGTGCCCACGAAGGCTTCAAGGTCGCCGTCATGGTCGATATCGACGAGTACCGGCGCCGCGTGCGCGCCGATGTCACCAAAGCCAAACGGGTTCAGTGCAGGCTCGGCGCTGAACAACGGTAAGGTGGCCGTGCCGTTGTTCTGGAAGTAGTGGAAGTTGCCATCCCCGTAGCCAATGAGGGCGTCGAGGTCCCCGTCGCCATCGAGGTCCGCAAAGCTCGGGCGGGCGTAGGCCCCGTTGGCCCCGAGGCCGAGGTCGGTTGCTTCCGATGAAAATGCGGGCACCTGGACGGTGCCGGTGTTCATGTAGACGAAGACCGCGCCGCTGCCCGTGCCGACCACGGCGTCGAGGTCGCCATCGCGGTCGATGTCGACCAGCGTGGGGAAGACCTGGGGGCCGAGGTTGTCTACGGGGGCAATGAGGCCGAAGGCCGAGGCCTGGCTGGTGAAACTGGGGACGAGGCTGGTGCCTTCGTTGCGAAAGAACCGGATTTCGGCGCCCGTCGGCGTGAGCGTGCCGACAATCAGGTCCAGATCACCGTCTGCATCGACGTCGCCCAGGGTGGGGGCGGCGAATGAGCCGACGTCAGGGAGGTTAAGATTGCCAGAATCGTGGACGAAAGCCGGGGCGCTGGCACTGCCGACATTACGGAAGTACTGGAGATTGCCGTCAAGGTTACCGACCAGCAAATCCAGATCGCCGTCGGCATCAAGGTCGGCAAAGGTTGGCGTCGCCGAGTAGCCCACATCGGCGAGACCGAAGGGATCCATCTGCGGCGTGGGCCTGAATTGCGGATCTGACATGACAGATCTCCCATCCTGTTTGAGCGAGAACACTTGGACACGGCTGCCGCGACCTGGCATGCGCAAGCGGTCTGCGCCCGGGTTGCCATCGGAGGCCCGGATTTCCGGGGAAATCAGCTCCGACGTACCCGCCCCACGATCTGGCTGGCCTTCAAATAAGCCTAGCACCTATATAAGGGATCAATCAGTACGCGGTCACAGTTCAGGAAGCTCGTGCCCCAGGAGGAGGGACCATGGTTTCACGCCTTCGTCGCCACCCGGTGCCAAAGCGCTGCCAGGGTGGTTTCCAGGTTGCTGACGAAGCGCTCGGGCTTGAACAGCGGCGCGTCTCTCACGGCGCTTGCCAGTCGGGACTTGAGGTCCGCCAGCTGCGCTGGTTCCTGTCCAAGGCTAACGGCGCGGGCTTCGTAATCAGCTTCCGAGGCGCAGAGGGTATCGGTAAATCCTCCGGCGTGGGACAGACTTGCCCCCATCCTCGAGGGATAGGTTTGCCCGGGGCAGGACAGCAGGGGCAAGCCGGCCCACAGGGTGCCTGCGGCCGTTGAACCGGCGTTATAAGTGAAGGTGTCCAGGAACAGGTCTGCGACGCGATAACGGGCAAGGTAGTCCGCGTGCGGCAGGTTGTGCCCTGCGAACACCAGGCGGTTCGGGTCGACGCCGTGCGCGGCAGCGCGCTCGCGCATTCGCTCCCGTACCAGGGCTCGCCCACCGTCGGCCAGCCACAGCACGCTTCCCGGCACCTGCCCCAGGATTCGCATCCAGCAGCCGAAGACCCGCGGTTCGATCTTGTAGATCCCGTTGAAGCAGCAATACACCACGCCGGTCTCGGGCAGGCCGAAGTCATGGCGACTCGGTGTGGTGTCCCGGATCAGCATGGGCGAGGACACCCAGGCGTGGTCGAGGTAGAGGACTTCCTCGGTATAGCCCTGGCGGGCGGCGGGCGGGATCAGGGTCTGGTCGGCAAGGACGTAGGGAATGAAGTCGGCGCCCATGGTGCCGGGATAGCCCAGGAACTGAACCTGCACAGGGGCTGGCTTGAGGGCAAAAAGGGTGGTGCGTGCGTTCGAGGTATAGCCCGCGAGATCGACGAGGATGTGGATGCCGTCGTCGCGGATCCGTTTGGCCAGCGCCGGCACGCTGAGCTCGCTGGCGTCCAGGTAATGGTCGCAGCCTGCGCGGATGGCCGTGGTGAAACGATCTTCCACCGGGCAGAGGCTGTAAGCGAAGATTTCGAAATCAGGCCGCCGATGGTGCTGGAACATCTCGTGGATGAGGCGCCCCACCGCATGGCGGCGGAAATCGGGCGAGACATAGCCCACGCGCAGCCTGGGCGGCGAGGGATCCAGGGCAACGGTTTGCGCCGGGAAATCCATGCGCATTGCCCGGGCAGCGCTGGCGTGGCCGTCCGCGATGTTGCGGGTGACGGCCAGCAGCAGTTCGGCGGGCAAGGGCAGGGACAGCAGCGAAAAGAGCGGCAGTGAGACGGTGCGACCTTCCGCCAGGTGGGCGGCGGTAAGGCGTGCCAGCGACGCGATGCGTGCGTCCAGATCTTCCCAGTCGGCGAGTTTCAGCCGCAGGTAATTGAGGTTGTAGTGGGCGTTCAGCATGTCCGGTTGCAGTGCTACCGCCCGCGTGTAGTGCGCGATGGCCGTTTCGAGTTCGCCGGCGTTTTCGCAGAGCATCGCGAGGTTGGCGTGGGCCAGGGCGAAATCGGGCGCTAGCTTGAGCGCCCGCTGGTAACAGTGGCGCGAAAACTTGCTCTCCCCACGCTGCTGCAGGAGCGCACCGAGGGTATTGAGGGCTGCGGCCGAATCCGGCATCAGGCGCGTTGCAGCCTTGTAGCAGTCCAGCGCCTCGTCGAAGCGGTCGCGCTGGCGGTAAAGATGGCCAAGTTCGAGGTGCACCTCGCCAGCGTCAGGTTTGAGTTGCAGGGCCTTCGTGTAGGCGCTCGCGGCCTCGGCCCAGGCTTCCTCGGTCGCCAGGAGTTTGCCCAGGTTGAAATGGGCGAGGAAAAAGCCGGGATCCAGTCCAATCGCTGCCTCGAAACCGACTCGCGCCAGGGCTAGCTCGCCGCGCATCTGCCGGGCGCTGGCGAGGTTGCAGTGCAAGACAGGCTTGTCCGGCCCCAGCTGGAGCGCCTGCTCCAGCAGCGCCACGGCTGCAGCGGATTCACCCAGACCTTGCAGCAAGGTGGCCAGGTTGTTGTAAGGCGGGATGTAGGTTGGGTCCAGTGCAATGGCGCGGCGGAACAGGGCGGTGGCGGCGCTTGCATCACCGTCGCGCCGCGCAGTCCGCCCCTGCTGGAAGCAGGCCTGCGCGGATTCTCGTGGATCCGGGCTCACAGCAGGAAATCGCCCGTGACCAGGCTCGTGGCACCCAACACCTTGAGGCTGAACTCTGGCGCGGGATCCACATCCGTGTTGCCGTAGAGCACGTGCGCGGCCTTGTCGAAGTAAAGCTGTCCGGCGGCTTTGAAGGTCTTCGTGGTGGAGAATGCCAGCGACGAACTTACCGGCTTGGTGAAGGGCTGGTTGCCGGGAAGGTTCGTGTTGGCGTCGATGGTCGCGAGGTCCAGCCGGTCGCCTTGAGCGTGCGTGAAATCGGTGATGGTGTCGCGGCTCGCACTGGTGAGGCCTGTCTCGCGGGCGCGGTTGAAGTCGAAAGTGTCCGCGCCGGCGCCGCCGGTCAGCCGGTCCACGCCCATATCGCCTACCAGCACATTGTTGCCCGCGCCGCCCACGAGGGTGTTGTTGAGGCTATTGCCGGCCAGTTTCGCCGTGCTCCCCTCCGTGATCCGGCCGATTTCGACGTTGGCGCCCAGGGTGTAGCTGGCAAGTGTGGTGAGTACCGTGTCCGTGCCCGCGTTGGCGACCTCGGTGACCACGTCACCCGCGTTGTCCACGAGATAAGTGTCGTTGCCGGCGAGGCCCGCCAACAGATCTGCGCCAGTCCAGCCGTCCAGCCGGTTGGCCCCGAGGTTGCCGCTCAAGTGGTCAGCGAACGCGGAGCCCGACAGGTTCTCGATGCGGACGAGCGTATCCATGCCCGCGCTTACCGTGTCCTGCGCGGCGGCTGAGGTAAGGCTGACGACAACCCCGCCCGGGGCCGAGCCATAAGCCGCCGTGTCGATACCCGCGCCGCCGTCGATCTGGTCATCCCCGCCGAGCGCATCGAAGACCTCGTCCGCGGCGGTGCCGACCAGCACGTCGTCGCCTGCCGATTCCGTCGTGCCGCGCTGTGAAATCTCGATGTTGAGCACTTGCGCGACAGTGCCGGTGCCGTCGGTTACCGTGAACGTTATGCTCACGCTGGCTGCTGCGGCGAGCGCTTCGATCGCGCTGGCGTTGGGCGTGAAAATGGCCTCGCGGCTGGCGCGATCAAGCACCAGGCTGCCATAGGGTCCACTCAGCGTGACTGTGCCGTTGCCGGTGTCCGTGCCGCCTTCGAGATTAGCGCCAAGCTGGTCCCCGGCGTCCACGTCCGAGGCGTCCAGGCGGAAGGTTCGCGCAGCGAAGCCGTCCTTGAAGGCCGTGTCCACATAGCGGATGACGGGTGGCGGTGGGACCACCGGCAACACGTTGCTACCCGCCGTGTTGCGAAAAAAATAGTGGCTGCCATCAACCCGACCCACCAGCACGTCGAGCACGCCGTCGCCGTCGAGATCCGCGAACGTGGCGTTGGCGTGCGAGCCCACGCCATACAGCCCGAAGTGTTCGGCTTCCTCGCTGAAGGCGGGCGTCGTGGCATCACCAGTGTTGCGGAAGAAGCGCAAGCCCGCCCCGCGCTCGCCCACCAGCACATCGAAGTCACTATCGCCGTCGATGTCGGCGAAGCTCGGACTGGCCTGGGAGCCGACGTCGACGAGACCGCCATTGCCGGTTTCAGCCGAGAAGGCCGGTACGCCCGCGCTACCGGTATTCCTGAAGAAGTGGATGGTCCCGGCCTGGCTGCCGACGAAGGCGTCGAAGTCGCCATCGCCGTCGATGTCCACGAAGGCGGGTTTCGCGCCATAGCCCATGTCGCCGAGGCCGCCGTTGTCGATTTCGGGGGTGAAGGCAGGCGCACTCGCCGTGCCGCTGTTGCGGAAGAAGCGAACTTCCCCGTCGTAGTTGCCGATGAAGGCATCGAGATCGCCATCGCCATCGATGTCCGCGAAGCTCGGGCTCGCGTAGCGCCCGACATCCTCGAGGCCAAAGCCATCCCACACGGCGTGGAAGGCGGGGGCGCTCGCGCTGCCCGAATTCTGGACGAACAGACACAGCCCGCTGTCGTCCCCGATGAAGAGATCCAGATCCCCGTCGTTGTCGATATCAGCAAACGCCGGACTGGCATAGCTGCCCACGAGGGTGATCCCGAAGGCATTGCCGAGCGGATTGGCGAAGCTGGGCGAAGCGCCCGGGGTGGTGCTCGCTGGCGGGAGGGGGGGCTGCAGGTTTTGCGCGATCATGCGGTACTACGCGATGGTGAGGAGGCCCCGAGTCTAGCGCAGGCCAATTTCTCTTTTCGACGTGGCTAAGCCTTGCATCGCCACCCACACAGAGGAGAAGTCCCCGATTACAAGAGTCGCAGGTCCCAGCACCTTGCGGGAGAACCCAGGCGCTGGATCCGTATCGACGTTGCCATACACCACGTCGGCGGTGCGGTCGTAAAAATCGCCATCGCCGTCGCTGTCCACGCAGGACGGTGCTGCCCATGAGTTGACTGTGTCGAGCCCGAAGGGATTGACGATCGGGGCGCTGAACAGGGGCGAACTCATGGAGGAACTCCGTCCGGGCCAGGCAACGGGTGGGTGGCGCCTGCCACTCCGGGGATTTCAGTTGGCGCGTAGCAGCCTTGCGCACCCATCGAGCTTACCCGGGCGGCGGCCCTGCCAGCGCCTGGCCAACGAGCGCTTCCAGTTGTTTGACGAGCCGCTCGCTGATGGGGCCTTCCGGATAGGCGGGCAGCACTTTCAGGGAAATGAGTTCCGCTGCGGGTTGCGCGTGTTCATCGGTCCAGCGCTCGGCTACGGCCAGGCCAATCAGATCACCATTGATCGAGGCCGCCACGCCCAGCAGTTCTCCCCGCTGCGCTCGCGTCGGCCAACGCGTCGCGAGGCTTGGCGAGGTCATCGATTCGTAGTCCAGCAGGTTGTCGGGATTGAGGTGGAACACGCGTTGGTACTTCACCGACAGGCGGGTTGTTTCGGGTGTGCCGCGCGGCAGCCCCGGCGAATGCCCCGTGGTGCCGATGCCGGGGCGCTGGACGGTAGGTTTGGTGATGACGAGTCCGTTGGAGCCCGGGAAGGTCACGAGTCGGTCGATGTCGTCACCCTGGAAGCCGACCGCGCGCGGCTGGCGCACGCCGGGCAGTACCACCACGTCGAAGAGTTCTTCCACCACGCCGTCGATCTGCAGGCTGTGGAGCAGGGCGCCCGTAGTGAGATCGACCACCGCGAGGCCGCACCGGGAGGTCTGGCCCTGGGCTTCCAGTCGGCGTTCCAATTCGAGCCCGGCGAACGTCCTGGAGCGTAGCTTCGACAGCCCGACAATGGCGAAGTCGCGCCACAGCACGAGCCCGCGGACGAAGCCGGGCAGGAAGCACAGCGGGTGGAAGCGTCCGTTGGTCACGTGGCCGAGTTCGCCGGTGCCAGAATTCAGCAGCCACAGCTTGCCGCGATAGACGCGCGGCGAGTGCGGCATGGACAGGCCAGAGGCCACCACGCCATTGCTGGGCAGGTGGATGGCCACGCCACCATTGCTGCGCTGGTCGCGCCAGCCGGCGGCTTCGTCGGTACTGCTACAGGCGGTGACATAGGCGGGCTCGCCGTTTTCCAGCGCGAGACCGTTCAGGTGGCAGCGATCTTCGGCGACGAGCTTGCTGATGAAGGACGGTTGCCACAGCGGCTCGAAGCTGAAACCGGGTTTGAGCGTCGCCAGGCAGCTGAAGTCCGTGTTGATGAAGACAAGACGTCGGTCGCGGGTCATCACCACGTCGTGCACGTTCAGGTTGCCGGTAAACCAGGACGTGCTGGGCACGAACAGCCGGTCCGCGCCGTGATGCTGCTCACCCGCGCCAAGGCGATTCTCGAACTGGAATATCTGGTAGCGACAGGCCATGTAGAGCTTGTCGTTTTCGGCGAAGAGGCCCATGGGCTTGTCGAACAGGCGCTCGTTCACGGCTAGCCGGCCGTCGGGATGGCAACCCACCAGGAACAGCCGGTTGGTCTGGTAGGTGGTGAAGCCGAGGCTGATGCCCTGGGTTCCAAGCCAGTCCCACAGGCCCGGCGTACCAGTCATCTGGACGTCGCGCGGCGGGGAATCCGGGGTGTCGTCGGTCATTCGAATCTCGATGGCGGGGCGAGTTTGACGGGATCGGGCCCTGGCGCCAAACCTGGCGCTGAAGTCCTTCCGGTATACGCTCAAGCGCTCTTGCGTTACTTTCCGCCTTCAGTAACGAAGGGACGAACGCATGTCATACCAAGAACAGATTCCACGCAAGCCGGTTAACCGCCGCGAGATGTTGAAACGCGTCGCGCGCTTCTCGAAGGTGAAGGGCACCGACGGCGGCTTGCCCGACAGCCGGTTGTCGGGATCGGAACGCATTCTCTACAACGTGATTGGCTTCCAGCCGCCGGCGATCGAGGAAGGCGCAATGATGTCGCCCGTAGGCGATCACGCTGCGCGCATGACGGCCATCAAGATTTCCGAAGGCTTCAGCATGGGCTTCTGCCGGGCGCTGCCGGGCAAGGGCCCGCTGATGCATAACCACGATACCAACGAAACCTTCATCGCCATCAACGGCACCTGGCGCGCAAGCTGGGAAGACATGCGTGGCAAGGTGCAGTCGGTGGACCTCGCCCCGCTCGACGTCATTTCCTTTCCGCCTGGCGTGCTCCGTCGCTTCCATAACGTGACGCGGGGCTCGAAGACTCGTTATTCCACGCTCATGTTCGTGATTGCGGGCGACGCACCGTCGGCTGAATTCTCGACTGAGGCGATGGCGATGCTTGCGGCGGCCGGTTTGTCGGAAGCCTCCAGCCGCAAGCGCGGGAAGATCTATTCGACTGATTCCGTCGCGCCTGCGGCCAAACCGGCAGCCAGGAAAGCCAAGGCCAAGGCCAAGGCGACGGCTCGCCCGGCCAAGGTGGCAACCCGCGCCCGCAAGGTGGCGGCGAAGCCCGCCGCCGCGCCGGTTCGTCGCAAGACGACTGCAGTGGCGAAAAAGGCCACCGTGAAGACCACGCGGAAGGTGGCCAGGAAGGCTCCTGCCAGCAAGGTCACGCGTCGCCGCGCCGCTTAAGCCGTCGGGCGGTCGGAGGGTTCTCCAGCCGCCGCGAGATCCGCCGGGGTGTCGATATCCACCAGCACCCCGGCGTCATCGACCGCGAGTAACTCCAGTTTTGCGCGATGGGTCGTGAGGACATCGCGGGCGCCCTGCTCGCCTTCGAGCTGGCATAGCGCCGGCCAGTAATCCGCTCCGAAAATCACCGGGTGGCCGCGCCGTCCCTGGAAGGCGGGCGCCAACAGGTCGTTGCGACCCAGCCCGCGCCACCGTTCCGCCAGTGCTTGCAGGGTCGCGGACCTGATCCGCGGCATGTCGCCCAGCAGCACCATCACCCCGTCGGCATCCGGGGACAGTGCCCGTGCGCCGCATGCCAGAGAGTTGCCGAGCCCCGCGGCCCGATCGGGATTTACGATTGTTCGCGCACCACACGCGGACGCAAGTTCGCTGGCACTGGCGTCCCCTGGCGCGACGACAACCAGGCGTTCAAGCAGCGCGAGGCCCGCGAGTGCCCGCAGGCTGTGCTTGAGCACGGGTTCGCCGTCCAGCAGGGCATGGAGCTTGCCGCTGCCACCGAAGCGTCGACCAAAGCCCGCGGCCAGCACGATGGCCGCAAGCCGCTGGCTCACGCCGGGTTACGTTGGCGACGTTGGGCGACGATCTGGCCCAGGATCGCGAGCACTATTTCCGGCGGGCTTTGCGCCCCGATATCAAGTCCCACCGGGCCGTGGATGCGAGCGATGTCGACCTCGTCGACACCCTCGTCGCGCAGCAGTGTGCGGCGCGCTTCAGCGGTCCGGCGGCTGCCAAGCGCACCCACGTAGAAGCACTCCGACGCCAGCGCTTCGCGCAGGAGCGGCGGTTCCCATGCATGTTCATGGAACAGCGACAGGAAGGCGGTCCAGCGGTCCTGCTTGCCACAGCGGAAGGCTTCCGGCGTGGTCAGGGCGTGGGCGTGGATGGCATGCGGCCGGGCCATTTCCAAAGTCTCCGGTTCGGATGACCAGACGATTACCTCGAATTCCGCAGCCGTGCCCAACTGGGCGATGAGCGGCACCAGCGGCCCCTTGCCCGCCGCCAGGATGCGTGGCGGCGGTTCGCAAAGCCGCGCCCGTTCAGTTGGCCGCGGGGTGAATTGATCGCCATGCACCGCGCGGGCTGAACGCGCATCGATATCGATGACGAGGGTGGCCGCGTCGCGGTTCCGGTTGGCGTTGGTGATCAGTTCGAGGGTGGCAAGGGGCAGGGTGACGTCGAAGAAGACGTCAATCCCGGAGCCGCAAGGCAGGCGGATGTCCATGTAGGGCGAATCCTTGCCATAGCGGAGCAGTCGGTTGGTGCCAGCGGCAATCCGCGCCTTGGCCTCGTCGATGATGGCAGCTTCTGCACAGCCGCCCGTGAGGTTGCCGACCGCCAGGCCGTCTTCGCGGATGGCCATCTGGCTGCCGCGCGGCCGGGGCGCCGACCCATCGACGAATACCAGCGTAGCAAGTGCTGCCCTGTGCCCCTCGGTGCGCCAGGCGCGCAGGGTGGGCAGGACGTCGTTCATATAACGCGCGGTCATCGGGAACCCATCAACCGGCGAAGCGCGGCTCGGGCAAACCCTGGATGCCGAGGCCCCGGATCCGGAACAGGCTGCCGGCGCCGAACTGCGGCTTATCTTGCTTGGCAAAATGGGCGTGCACGGCGGGGTGGCGCACACGCGCCATTGACGTCACGTAGAGTTCATCCAGGTGCGGTCCGCCGAAGCACAGGCTCGTGATGTTGCGCACGGGCATGCCGATGCGGCGTTCCACTTCGCCGTCCGGCGTGTAGCGGATGAGTTCCCCGCCAATCACCAGTGCATTCCAGACACAGCCTTCGGCATCCACGGTGCTGCCGTCGAAGAAGCCGCGTTCCGCCTGGGTATCGGCGAACTGCCGGCGGTTGGCTACCGCGCCGCTGGTGAGGTCGTAATCGTAGGCCCACATCACTTTCTGGAAAGTGTCAGCAAAATAGAAAGTGCGGTCGTCCGGGCTGAAACAGGGACCGTTGGAACAGATGATGCCCTGGTCGAGACGGGTCACGGAGAAGTCCGGATCCAGCCGCCACAGGCTGCACAGGCCCAGTTCTTCCTTGTCATCCATGCCGCCGGCGAGGAAGCGACCGCGCCGGTCGCATTTGCCGTCGTTAAGGCGGCTGCGGGGTTCATTGGCATCGATGTGGGTGATGAGTTCCAGCTTTTCGCTGTCGAAATCAAACGTGTAGAAGCCGTCGTCCAGTGCGAGCACCGCGCCACCGGATTCACGCAGCGCCATGGCGCCCACGTCGTGCTGCAGCGACCAGCTCCGCTTCTCGCCAGTGCGCGGGTCGAGCCGCCAGAGTGACGGCCGCCCCACACGACGCCCGGTGCCGTCTACCCAATAGAGGGCTTGCTCGCGTTGGTCCCAGATCGGGCCTTCGCCAAGTTCGTTGGAATCGGCAGCCACGCATTCAATGGAATAGTTCACGTCAACCTCGCTCGAATGATGCTGGGTGCGCCCGCCATGGGACGCCAATGAGTATGCCCGTTCACGGGACGACGGCCGTTGCTGGCCGGGGTGAACTTCGTCACGCCGCGACGCCAGCACTCGTGGCGCTGCGGGCCAGGATGCGACGAAAGCCTTCGCCGGCATGGCTGACGAAAGCATCGACGTAGAGTTCGATCAGGAAATCGCTATCGACCGGCGGCGCGGCGCGGAAGACGTGCTTGCGCATGATCCCGTAGATGACCGTTGCGTGCAGGCTCAGGATCAATTGTTCCTCGAGTGCCGGGATCCCTTCGCCCGGCGCCAGCGGCAATCCGAGGTGCGCGCGGCATTCCATGACGATCGGGATGAGCAATTGCTCGCGCAGGCGTGCGACGTAGCGCTGGCTGATACTTTCGTGGCGCAAGGCTGAGAACAGGGAGATTCGAATGACCTCGTAGCGATCGATGCTGCGGTTGTAGTCCTTGTAGAAGCACTTGAGGCGATCGACCAGCGGCACGCTGCGGTCGGTGAGGAGTCCTTTCCATCGCGTGTCCCAACGCTGCAGGAACACGACTTCGTAGACGCGATCAACCAACGAGGCCTTCGAGGGAAAATAGCGGAACAGCAGCGCCTGGCTGATGCCAAGGTGCTTGGCCAGGGCTCGCGTGCCACCCTCGAAGCCGAATTCCGCGAAGTAGGCGATGGCGCCTTCCAGGATTTGCTGTTGGCGGGCATCCGGGGCCAGGCGCTGCCGCGCGGGCTTGCCGACATCTTTCATGGTGTGATCAATTCAGGGGGCGACCACCATCCACCGGGATGATGGCACCCGTCGTGAAGGTGAGTCCGGTACAGGCGACATACACGGCTTCGGCAACGTCCTCGGCGGTGGCGATGCGTCCGAGTGGGGTGCGGTCAATCTGGAGTTGCAGGTAGGCGGGATCGGCGCGCGAGGCATAGTCGCCGGCCACCCAACCGGGTGCGATGGACAGGATCCTGATCGCCGGGGCCAGGGCGCGGGCCAGGGCGCGGGTCATGTTATCCATCGCGGCCTTGCTCGCGCAGTAGGCGATGTTGCTGCCCACGGCGGTATTCCCGGCAATTGAAGAGATATTGACCACCACCCCGTGGTGGCTCGCGAGCAGGCTGCGGAACGCGCGCACACAGGCAAAGGCGCCACGCCAGTTGGTGTTGAAGATGGCGTCGATCAGGGCATCGTCCAGGGCGTCGAGATCGGCGTGCGGCACGACGCGACTCACGCCGGCGTTGTTGACGAGGATATCCAGTCGACCATGGCGTTCGGCAATCTCGCGGGCCAGCGCCGACAACGCCGGCGTATCGGTGACTGACGCCGGGCTAAGCCAGTGGCCAGTACCCGGCAGTGTCTCGATTAAGGCCTCGGCACGTGCGCGTTGCGTCTGATAGGTGATGACCACCGTGGCCCCTTCGCCCGCCAGGCGGCGACAGATGGCGGTGCCAATGCCGCCCGCGCCACCCGTGACCAGGGCGATTTTCCCGTTGAGCGAGGTCGCCATGGCGCGACTCAGTACAAACGCCGGGTGTCGCCGACGTCCCCGATCCAGCCGTGGGTTTTCGTGACCACCGCGAGCCGTGGTTCCAGGTGGGGCAGGGCGGCAATGCCATTCGCCACGTTCCACACGGTCGGCATGTCTTCCCACCTTGCTTCGCGCCGCACCAGCGTGCCCACGCCATAGTGGCGCGCGTCGACGGTCACGTTGGGATGGAGGTCGGCCGCCAGCGGGTCCGGTGAGTGCGTGGGGTAGCTTGCATCCGGTCCATTGCCATGCGGCGTGCCGGGGATGTACTTCCATTGCAGCCACCCGGCGGTGGGAAAGGAATCGTCCGCCGAGGCAGGCTTCGTCGTCGAGAGTTCCTTGACCGACACGCGCAGGAATTCGAAGCCGTCCCAGGCCAGTCGTGCGATGAGGTCATTGCCGGAGACGATCAGCGGCGGGATTTCGCAGTAAATCTTGGGATGCCCGAGTTCATCCCGGCCGGTCAGGATGGGATCGGCGAAGCTCTCGAACAGCACTGCCGCGAAGCGACCCGTTGCCGTGTCCCGGGTGCCCCGGAACGTCGCGGGCCACGACACCAGGGCGAGGTTGTAGCCACGTCCAGCCAGCCAGGGGATTTCGGTGACGTAGGCGATGTCGATGGAGACGACCGGCTCGCCGGCAACTTCGAAACCCGGCGGCAGGTGTGCCGACAACGCATCGACCGTGGACAGGAATCGGTAAGTCACCACGGTCGAAACCGGGAAACGCGTGTGGTCCAGGACGACTCCGGGCGGGAGGTTACGCGGGCCGAACATCGGGCCGAAATGCGAGGGCATGCGGTAACGGGCGCCAGGGATGAAGGTGTAGCTCATGGGTTTAGGTCCTTGTAGTCAACGTGCCTTGAGGCGGCGCACGCGGATGTCGGCTTGTTCCTTGTGGCCGGAAAAATGCTCGATCTCGCACAGGCGCGAGCAGTACTCGCCGATTTCCACCGAGGCCGCGTCGGTCAGCACGCGCTGGTAGGTGTGGGTCTTGATGAACTTGCCGACCCACAAGCCACCGGTATAGCGCCCGGCACCTTGCGTGGGCAGGGTGTGGTTGGTGCCGATGACCTTGTCGCCATAAGCCACGTTGGTGCGGGCGCCAAGGAACAGCGCGCCGTAGTTGGTCATGCGCTGGAGGAACCAGTCCGGGTCCCGGGTCATGACCTGCACGTGCTCGGAGCAGATGCGTTCGGCTTCGGAGAGCATTTCTTCCGGCGTTTCGCACAGGATGATTTCCCCGTAATCCTCCCAGGCACTGCGGGCGACCGGTGCGGTGTCGAGTCGCGCGAGAACGGCTTCGATTGCGGCCGGCAAGGCTTCGGCGATGGCGTGGGAGGTGGTGACGCAGATCGCCGGTGAGGTCGGTCCGTGTTCGGCCTGGCCCAGGAGGTCCACCGCGACCAGTTCGGCGTCGACGCTGTCGTCGCATAAGACCAGGGTTTCGGTTGGGCCGGCGAGGAGATCGATGCCGACGCGGCCGAAGAGCTGGCGCTTGGCTTCTGCGACGTACGCATTACCCGGGCCGACCAACATGTCAACAGCCGCGACCTGGCCGGTGCCCAGCGCCATCATCGCCAGCGCCTGGACGCCACCGAGCACGTAGATTTCATCCGCCCCGGCCATTGCCATGGCGGCGATGGTGGCCGGTTCCGGCTTGCCGTTGAAGGGTGGAGTCGCGGCGATCACGCGCTTTACGCCCGCGACCTTGGCGGTAAGCACGCTCATGTGGGCGGACGCCACCATCGGGTATTTGCCGCCCGGGACATAGCACCCCACTGAATTGACGGGGATGTTCCGGTGGCCGAGGACCACGCCCGGGATGGTTTCAATCTCGACGTCGCGCAGGCTCATCAATTGCACCTGGGCGAAGCGCCGGATCTGGGCTTGCGCGAAGCGGATGTCGTCGAGGGTACGCGGCGGCAGGGCATCGATGCATTGCTGGATTTCGGCCTTGCCCAGGCGAAAGGATGGGGGTGACCAGTGGTCAAGTTGCGCGGAGTAGTCGCGCACCGCGGCGTCACCGCGGGCTTCGATGTCGAGGAGCATTTTCTCGACAGTCAATCGAACCTGCGTGTCGTTTTCCCGGCGGTGGGCGGGCGCACGACCCGCTTTCAGACGTGTGGCCATTACAAGGCTCCTGAGCGGGAGGCCAGTGGTTGCCCACCAGCCTCGTGATTTGGCACATTTCGAAATTAAGTTAATCGATCGATTATTAGCCTTCAAGGGCTGCGCCTGTTTTTCTTTCAAATTGGGTTTAATTCGTTATAAAAAGCGAATTTAATCTTTTTTCCTTGTGCTTTAATCTTGTCTAATTAATTATCGTCTGATAAATAGACCTCTCCCGGAAAGGCCGTCCAGGCACTTGGTCGGGAGGGGGTGCGGGTCCTGCGCCTGTCAGTGGTAAGGTACCCCCGCACCTTGGTTGGTCTGCACGAGGGACAAGCCCCGCGGCCGCACTACCCGGGTGCTGAAAGCATCTGGAACAACACCTGGCAATGGGGCGCCCTGGCTTGAGAACAGCCTGGCGTCCTTTGGGGGAGCCATGTTTCCTGCACCGATAGACGACTACGTCCGGCCCACCACGCTTGCGGACGCACTTGCCATCCTCGGCCAATACGAACCGGGCGATGCCATGTTCATCGCCGGCGGCCAGAGCCTCATGCAGGCCATGAAATCCCGCATGGCGCGACCGCGCTGCCTCATTGATCTCCAGGCCATTGCCGAGCTGCGCGGGATTGCGCCGGACGGCGGCGCGCTCACCCTGGGCGCGATGACGCGTTACGTGACCATTGCCGGGGACACCCGCCTCAAGGGCCATTACGCGGCGCTCCGCGATGCCGCGAGCCACGTCGGTGACCGCCAGGTGCGCAATCGCGGCACGATCGGCGGGAGTTGCTGCTGGAACTACGTGGCGTCGTGCCTGCCGGCCGTGGTACTCGCGCTGGGCGCTGAAATGGAACTGCAGTCGGCCAGCGCCACGCGCAAGGTCAAGGCGGAAGACTTCCTCATCGGCCCGCTCGAAACGGCGCGGGCGGACGACGAAATCCTGCTGGCGCTGCACTTCAACGCGCCAGCCGGGCGCGGTGGCAGTGCCTACAAGAAGTGGGGACTGGTGAAGGACGCGCTGCCCGTGGTCGGCGTGTGCGTGGCGGTGAGCCTGGACCCGGCGGGACGCTGCACCACGGCGCGGGTGTCGTTGGCGGGCCTCGCGGCCGGTGCCCAGCGTGCCCCGGCTGCGGAAGCTGCACTCATCGGCGGCACCGGGGACGCGGCTGCGATTGCCAAGGCTTTCGACGTCGCCGCGGAAGCCGCCGAATCACAGGCGGACAAATGGGCCAACGTGGCCTATCGCCGCAATCTCATCAGGACGCTGGGCCAGGAAGTGGCAGCCCGCGCCTTTGCCCGCGCCGCGGGCCACGAGGAGTAAGTCCATGCCGACGGTCAACATCAAGGTCAACGGTGAAGTCTTTGAGGAAACCGTCCAGGCGCGCCTGCTGCTGGTGGATTTCCTGCGCGAGCGCCTGGCGCTCACCGGCACGCACGTCGGCTGCACGCACGAAGGCGTGTGTGGGGCCTGCACGGTCCTTCTCGACGGCGCAGCGGTGAAAAGCTGCATGATGCTGGCGGTCCAGGCCGACGGCCATGACATCACGACGGTAGAAGGCCTTGCCAGGGGCACTGAACTCAGCGCCCTGCAGCGCGCCTTCCGCGAGGAACATGGGCTGCAGTGCGGGTTCTGCACCCCGGGCATCCTCATGAACATGACCGAGTTCCTCAAGCACAACCCCGACCCCAGCGACGACGACATCCGCCAGGGCCTCATCGGCAACCTCTGCCGCTGCACGGGCTATGTCCATATCGTCAGGGCGGTACGCACGGCGGCGCGGATGCTTGCTGCAGAAGCAGGCTGAGGAAACACCATGGAAACGCCACAGAAGAACGCTCCCGAATGGATGGGCGCACGCATGGAGCGCAAGGAAGACCTGCGGCTCGTAACCGGACAGGGCAAGTATCTGGGCGACATCGTGCTGCCGGGGATGCTTCACGCGGTGTTCGTGCGCAGCGAATACGCCCACGCCAGGATCCTGGGCATCGACACCAGCGCGGCGCTGGAACTGCCCGGGGTGATGGCGGTGCTGACGGGCGAAGACTTCAAACGCGAAGTGAAGTCCATGCTCCAGCCGGTATTACTGCCCAACCTGCCGGCCAATTTCCCCGAGTACTGGGCCCTGGCGGTCGACAAGGTGAAGTACCACGGTGATCCGCTGGCCGTGGTGATCGCGCGCGATAAGTACATCGCCGAAGACGCCGCCGAACTGGTGGTGGTCGATTACGAGGAACTGCCGGTCGTGATCGACGCCGAAGCGGCACTCGAACCCGGCGCGCCGCAGGTGCACGACGACCAACCCGGCAACCTCATGTTTTCCATGACCTTCACCGGCGGCGCGACGCCGGAGGAACAGGCGATAAACGAGGCCGAGGTCGAAGCGATCTTCCAGTCCGCCGAGGTGGTGGTGAGCAACCGGTTCCGCGTCCATCGCACCGGCGTCACGCCCTTGGAACCGCGCGGCGTGCTGTGCGACTGGTCCATGGCCGATGGCCTGACGGCGTGGATTACCACCCAGCGGCCACACATCGATCGACTGGCGCTGATCGATATCCTCGAAATTCCCGGCGAGAAAGTGCGCGTCATCGCGCCGCGTGACCAGGGCGGCGGGTTTGGCGTGAAGGCGCCGTTCTTCCGCGAGAACATCGTCATCGCCCACGCCGCGCGCAAGCTCGGCAAGCCGGTGCGCTGGATTGAATCGCGCTACGAAAGCCTGATGAGCGTGGGCCAGGAGCGCGACCAGGTGAACGATCTGGACGTTGCGGCGACGCAGGACGGCAAGCTCATCGCCATGCGCAACCGCGGCGTCGCCAACAACGGCACCGGCCAGACGGGCGTGTACTGGGGCTTCGTGATGCCGTTCCTCGGCCAGGTCGAAATGCCCAATGTCTACACCTGGGAAAAGGGTGACGTGAAACTCAAGGTGGCCAGCACCAACAAGGCCTGCCTCACGCCGTCGCGCGCCTTCGGCCATTTTCCCACCCGTTTCGCGCTGGAGCGCAGCGTCGACATGGTCGCGCGCCGTTGCGGCCTCGAACCTTCCGACGTCCGCCGCAAGAACATGATCCCGCGCCTGCCTTACACCACCGTCACCGGCGAGTACTACGACAGCGGCGACTTCCTCAAGGTGTGGGACAACCTCATGACCCACATCGATCTCCCGGCCTTCCGCCGCGAACAGGCGGCGCTGCGCGAGCAGGGACGCTACATCGGCATCGGCTTCGCCTGCGGGGCCGAACTCTCCGGCGTGGCCTCCGAACTCCTCGTGCCGATGGAAAACCAGCCAGGCTACGGCGCAGCCACGGTGCGCATCGACCCGCGCGGCAAGGTGCTCATTTTTGGCGGCGACGCGCCGGGCGGGCAGGGCCACGAGACTACGGTGGCGCAGGTCGTTGCCTCGACGTTCGGCATCAGTCCGTCGGATTCCCTCGTCACCACCGGCGACACGGGCACCACGCCCTTCGGCGCCGGGACCATCGGGGCACGCGCGGGGTCGTACTTCGTGAGCGCCGTGCACAAGGCCTGTGCGGATCTCAAGGAAAAAATCACCCACGTCCTTGCCCATGATCTCGACGTGCGGGCGACCGTAGAAGAATTCGCCTTCGTCAACGGTGACGTCATCTACCTGCGGGATCCGGCCAAGCGCAAATCCTTCCGCGAGATTGTCGAACGCATCATCATGGCCCCGATCAACCTGCCGGAAGGCGAGGTAGGTGGACTCGAGGCGACGGCCTTCTTCGAGGCGGCCAAGCCGATGATCTGCTTCAATGCGGACTTCTGCATCGTGGAAGTCGACATCAACACCGCCGATTTCAAGATCAAGCGCTGGGCCACCTCGGAAGACGTGGGCAACGTGATCAACCAGAACATCGTGGACGGCCAGATGCACGGCGCCATCGTGCAGGGCTTGTCCAACACGGTCTTCGAGGAATTCATCTACAACGAGCAAGGCCAGCAGCTGACCGCTGACTTCGAGAACTACAAGATGGCAACGGCGGCCGACGTGCCGGACATCGAACTCAGCTACGCCTCCACGCCCTGCCCGCACACGCCACTCGGCACGCGCGGCATCGGCGAAGGACGGCCGAGTTCCGTGCCTGGCGCGCTCAGCAACGCGATCGTCGACGCCCTGGCGCCGTTCGGGATCGAAATCACCGAACTGCCGCTGAGGCCGTCATCCTTGTGGGCAAAAATCACGGCTGCTCGCGCCTGAGCGAGACGAGCCCGGGAAACAACGTTTGGAACTGAAACAGCAAATCCGTATCAACGCGCGCCGCGAGAAAGTCTTCGCGGCACTGAACGACCCGGCACTCCTCAAGCAGGCGATCCCGGGTTGTGAAAACCTCGAACAGTCGGAACCCGGCGTTTTTGTCGCTACGGTGGCCGCCAAGGTTGGCCCGCTGTCGGCGCGCTTCACGGGCAACATGCGAGTCGAGGACCTGAATCCACCCGAGTCCTACACCCTGGTGGGTGACGGCAAGGCCGGCCCCGTCGGGCACGCCAAGGTCAGTGCCCGGGTGCATCTGGAAGAAGACGGCACGGGCACCCTGCTCAATTACGAAGTGAAGGCGGAAGTGGGGGGCAAGCTTGGCCAGTTGGGCGGCCCCATCATCGACCGCACGGCGCGGAAGCTGGCGGGGGAGTTCTTCGAGCGCTTCGAGCCGCTCATCGCTGAAAAGGCGCCGGCAGTCGACTCCACGCAGCCCGTGCAGACTGAGGCCAGGGAAACCGTGACCACGCTAGGGGTCTGGTACTTCATGGCGGCCGTCGCCCTCGTGCTCGCCGCGTGGGTGCTCCTGCAGTGAGCGCATGGCGCTGAAGGTCGACCTCCACGCCCACAGCACGTCCTCCGATGGCTGGCTGCCGGTGGATGAACTCTGCGCCCGCGCCGCGCGGTGCGGAGTAGACCTTTTCTGCGTGACCGACCACGACACCCTGCCGACCGCGCGTCCTGTCGTGCGCGACAGCAACATGGAAGTCCTCATCGGCATCGAACTCTCCGCGCAGTGGCGCGGACGGGTGGTGCATGTGCTGGGCCTCAACCTGCGCAACCAGCCCGACAGCCCGCTTGCGCATGGCGTGCTCGGGCAGCGCCGGCTGCGCGACGAACGCGGCCAGGCTATCGGCGAGCGCCTCCACAAGCGCGGCATCGAAGGCGCGTATGAAGGTGCCCGGCGCATTGCAGGGGACGGTGTGCTGGGACGACCCCATTTCGCGCGCTACCTCGTGGCGGAAGGCAAGGCACGCAGCATCGACGATGCCTTCCACCGCTGGTTGGGCGATCACGCGACGGGCGGCGGCAACCCGACCTGGGCTGGACTCGCCGACGCCGTACACTGGATTACGGCGGATGGCGGCACTGCAGTGCTCGCACATCCGGCCAAGTACGGCTTCACGCATTCGCGGCTCCGCGAACTGGTGGAAGACTTCAAGGCGGCCGGTGGGACGGCACTTGAAGTCGCCTGCGGCGGGCAATCTGCCAATACCACCCGCGACCTTGCCGCCCTTTGCCGGCGCTACGCGCTGGCCGCCTCGGCAGGCAGTGATTTCCACGGCGGCGACAACGATCACGCGCGCCTCGGGCAACCTGGGCCGCTGCCTGCGGACCTCACGCCGGTCTGGGTGGACTGGTCCCTCGCCTGAAGGCGCGCCGCCGCCGTGCCCCGGTATTGACCTGATTTCGCTTTCCAGGAGGACAGCCGCATGAAGCTTGCGGGCGTCAAGGTCGTGGACCTATCCATGTTTTTGCCCGGTCCGCATTTCACGATGATGATGGCCGACCACGGCGCGGACGTCATTCGCATCGAGCCACCCGGCGGTGAGCCGGCGCGTGAACTGGGCCTGTCGCAAGGCGGGCACACGGTGTGGTTCCGCAACACGCATCGCGGCAAGCGGAGCATCGAACTCAACCTCAAGGACGCGCGTGCGGTGGAGTTCCTGCTCAAGCTGCTGGAAACCGCCGACGTGATGGTCGAAGGATTCCGCCCCGGCGTGATGCAGCGCCTCGGCCTTGATTACGACACGGTGCGCGCCCGCGCGCCGCAGATCGTCTACTGCTCGATCTCCGCCTTCGGCCAGAGCGGTCCGTATCGCGACAAGCCCGCGCACGATATCGCCATCGAAGCGATGGCCGGCACGCTGGATTTCCATCGCGGCCGCGATGGCGGTCCCACCCACCCGGGGATGCCGGCGGCCGACATGGCGGGCTCGATGATGGCGTTCTCCGGCGTGCTGATGGCGCTGCTGCGCCAGCGCGAGACAGGGCAGGGGGATTACCTCGACATCGCGTTGCATGATTGCCTGCTGGCGTGGACCGCCAACTACGCAGGGCCTGCTTTCGTCGAAAACCGCGCCCACGACGTGCCCATGGAGCGCAACTGGGGCGGTGCGGCGTTCTACAACCTCTATCAAACCCGCGACGGCAAGACGCTGGTGCTGGGCGGCATGGAACCGCATTTCTGCGCCAATCTCCTGGACAAGGCGGGGCGCCGCGACCTGCTGCCGCTGACCCGCGAAGTGCCGGGCCCGGCCCAACAGCCGCTGCGGCACTTCCTCGATGGCTTCTTCGCGCAGGAAACGCTCGAACACTGGCTGGACTGGCTGGCCGACATCGACGTCTGCTACGCGCCGCTCCGCACCCTGAACGATGCGCTCAACGATCCGGCAACGGTGGAACGCGGCATGCGGGTGGTCGACGAGGCCGGCATGCCGATGCTCGGCGTGCCCATCCTGTACCGCAACGAACCGGGTCAGGCCGGTGGGCACGTGCCCGGGCGCAGCGAACATGGCGCCGAGGTCGCGCGCGAACTTGGTTATGACGAGGCGGTCATCGCCCCCCTGCTGGCCGAGGGCGTCATCCGCCCCCGGCTTGCCGGCGACGCGGGGAGGAGCGCCACATGATGCCGGAATCGCTCAAAATCCTGCCGCGACGCTTCGTCCACGCCATCGCGGCGTGGTCCGTCGCGCATGCGTGGATCGTGCTCCTGCTTGGCGTCGTCGTGACCGGAATCGCGGCCCGGTACACCGCGACCCACATCAGCATCGACACCGACACCACGAACATGATTGACGTTCGCCTGCCGCATCGGCAGGCAAACCTTGCGCTCGCTGCTGCTTTCCCGCACCTGCCCGGCGACGTGGTGGTCTACGCGGAAGCCGCGCATGCGGGCCTCGCGGAAGAAGCCGCCGACGCCCTGGTGGCAAGGCTTGGCGAGCATCCCGACGTCGCCAGCGCCTGGTCGCAGCCGGGCGGCGGCGAGTTCTTTGCCAGGAATGGTCTGCTTTACCTGTCCACCGACGAACTCTGGACGGTGGACGAGCGCATTGCTGCCGCCGCGCCGTTGCTGGGCACGCTGACCCACGATCCCAGCCTGCGCGGGCTCTTCGACACCCTGGCCCGCGCGCTGGACCAACCGCTCGACGCAGGCCAGCAACAGTTGCTCACCCGCATGTTCGAGCGCATCGCCGAGGCGCTGGAGCAGCCTGGCGGCGCCGCGATCCATTGGCGAGATGAACTCTTCCCCGGCACCAAGGGACCGCAACGGTCCTTCGTGCTGATCAACCCGGCGCGCGAGACGACCTCCTTCCAGCCGGAACAGGCGGCCATCGACGCGCTGCACGCGCTGCTGGCCGGTATGCACCAAGACTGGCCGGACGTCAGCTTCCGCGTGACCGGACCCGCACCCATGGACAGCGAAGAACTGGTGACCGTGACGGACGAAGCAGGGAGCACCACGCTGCTGTCCTTCGGTGCGGTGGCGCTGGTGCTCATCTGGGGGCTGCGCTCGCCTGGCGTGGTGCTGGCCGTGCTGGTGACGCTTGCCGCCGGGCTGGTGTGGACTGCTGCGCTGGCCACTCTCCTGGTGGGCAGCCTGAACATCATTTCGGTTTGCTTCGCGGTGCTGTTCATCGGCATGGGCGTGGACTTCGGCATCCAGTTCGCCATGCGCTACCTGGAGGAATGCGACGGTGGCAGCCAGGGCGCAGCGGCGATCCGCCGCACCGCCGACGGTGCGGGTGGCGCGTTGCTGCTGGCAGCAGTCGGCGCTGCCCTCTGCTTCTCCGCGTTCGTGCCGACGGCCTATCGCGGGCTGGCGCAACTGGGTGTCATTGCCAGTTTCAGCATGGCCGTGGCGCTGGTGGCGAACATCACCTTGCTGCCCGCCGTGCTGTCCCTGCTTCGCCCACCGCGGGTGCGCTTGCGGAAGTCCCCGGGTTCGGGTGCGCTGGCGCGGGTGCTCGGACGCCACGAACGCAGCATCCTCCTCGGGGCAGGGGCGCTGGCGGTGGGCAGCGCACTGCTGCTGCCGCGCGCCGAGTTCGACCCCAATCCCGCCAACCTCAAGGACCGCAGCAGTCCTTCCGTGCAGGCTTACCTCGCGCTGGCCAACGACCCCATCTCCACGCCCTACACCATCCAGATCCTGAGTCCCTCGCTGGAAGCGGCGGAGGCGAGTGCGGCGCAGCTTGGCAAGCTGCCGAGCGTGGACAAGGTGGTCACCCTGCACAGCCTGGTGCCGGCAGACCAGCAGGAGAAACTCGACATCATCGATGGCATGCGCACCTCGCTCACCGGCGTCATCGACGTGCCGCCACAGCCGGCGCCCGCCGCCGCGACCGAGCTTGCCGCCATCAAGGCGTTTGCCGGACGGCTGGACAGACGCCTGGGCGAGTTCACCGAAGCCGGGGCGGTGGCGGCCGCCAAGCGTCTTGCCGCCGCACTGAAGGTGCTGGATGCGCAGCCAGAAGCGGCGTCAGTGCGCATCTCGGCGCTGCGCGCCCAGTTGCTGGGTGATCTGCCGCAGACCCTGAAGCGCCTCAGTAGTTTGATGGAAGCCGCGCCGGTTGAACTCAAGGACCTGCCGGCAATTCTGCAGGCGCGTTACCTCGCGCCGGACGGGCGGGCGCGCATCGAGGTGTACCCACGGGAGAACCTGAACGACAACGCGGCCATGCGACGCTTCGTCAAGGAAGTGCAGGGTGCCGACAAAGGGGCCACCGGCGCGCCGGTGGAACTCGTGATTGGCAGTGACGTGGTCATCGATGCCTGCTTCAAGGCCTCGGTGGGCGCGCTGCTGATGACGATCGTGATGCACGCGCTGGTGCTCCATGGCTGGATCGACGCCCTGTTGGTGGCTGCGCCGCTGGTGCTTGCCATGCTGCTTACCGTGGCAACTTCCGTGCTCAGCCACTTCCCGCTCAACTTCGCCAACATCATCGCGCTGCCGTTGTTGATAGGCCTCAATAACGCTTATGGTGCCTACCTCGTGGTTCGCCGCAAGCACAGCGACGGGGTGGTAAAGCTGCTGGAAAGCAGCACCCCGCGCGCGGTGTTGTTCAGTGGCATGACGGCGGTGGCGTCCTTCGGCACGCTGGCGGTGTCCAGGCATCCCGGCATGGCCGGCATGGGCGTGCTGATTTCCCTGTCGCTCGCCTATGCCCTGGCGAGCGCGCTCATCGTCCTGCCCGCGCTCATGTCCGCAGTGGAGCGCTGGCAATCAAGGCGCGCGAATTCCTGACGTTTGATGCCGGCAAGCTGCAGGCCGGCGAGTGCCCAACAACGGCGTTTCCCCAGAGGAGAGTTCCAGATGGTCAAGCTTTACGGTATCCCGGTCAGCAACTACTACAACATGGTCAAGCTGGCGATGCTCGAAAAGGGCATTGCCTTCGAGGAAGCCGCCGCGACACCGAGCCAGGAAGGCGAGTACAAGGCCAGGAGCCCGATGGGCAAGGTGCCTTGCATCGAAGTGCAGGAAGGTTTCCTGTCGGAAACCAGCGCCATCCTCGACTACCTCGAGGAAATCCATCCCGGCCACCTGCCCAAGGATGCCTTCGCGCGCGCCAAGTCCCGCGAACTGATGCGCATCTTCGAGCTCTACATCGAACTGTCGGCGCGCCGCCATTTTGGCCATGTCTTCTTCGGCGCGCCGAAGTCGCAGGCCGCGGTGGACGAAGTGCGTCCGGTGGTTGAAAACGGCCTGAAGGCGCTGGCCCAGCTGACCGGCAAGGGACAGTGGTTTGGTGGTGCGGAATTCTCGCTGGTGGATATCTACGCCTACCACGTGCTGGGCTATGCCACGATGGCGCTCAAGGCTGTCTACGACGGCTGGGACATCACGCAGGAAGTCCCGGGCATGGGAGAGATCCTGGGTCGGATCAAGGCGCGTCCATTCGCCCAGCAGGTCGACGCCGCGCAAGGTGCCGCGCTGGCGGCGATGCAGGCGCAGAAGGGTTGATCCAATGCCGAGGAAAGTCATCATCACCTGTGCGGTAACCGGGGCGATCCACACCCCGACGATGTCGCCCTACCTGCCGATCACGGCAGCGGAAATCACCGCAGCGGCACTGGGTGCGGCGGAGGCGGGCGCGGCGATCGTGCACCTCCACGCCCGCACGCCAGGGGATGGCAGTCCTTCGCAGGATCCGGCGCTCTTCATGGACTTCTGCCCGCAGATCAAGGCAGCGTCGGACGTGGTGATCAACCTCACCACGGGCGGCGCCCCGACCATGCTGGTGGAAGAACGGCTGCAGCCCGCGCTCAGGCTGAAGCCCGAAGTGGCCTCCCTCAACATGGGCTCGATGAATTTCGGGCTCTACGAAATGATGGGGCGCTACAAGGAATTCAAGCATGACTGGGAACGGCCCTACCTGGCCGGCAGCGAGGATCGGGTCTTCAAGAACACCTTCCGCGACATCGCCCACATCCTCGAGTCGTGCAGCGACAACAACACCCGCTTCGAGGTGGAGTGCTATGACATCGGGCACCTGTACACGGCCGCGCATTTCCTCGATCGGCAGCTCATCAAGCCGCCGCTCCTGATCCAGTCAGTCTTCGGGCTGCGCGGCGCTATTGGGGCGCACTTCGAGGACGTGGTCCACATGCGGCGCACGGCGGACCGCCTGTTTGGCAACGACTACCTCTGGTCGGTGCTGGGGGCGGGTCGCAACCAGATCCCGGTTGCCACCATGTCGGCGGCGATGGGCGGGATGGTGCGGGTGGGCCTGGAAGACTCGTTGTGGGACGGTCCAGGCCACCTGGCCGAGACCAATGCCGCGCAGGTCCGGCGGATTCGCACGGTCATCGAAGCGCTGTCGCTGGAAGTGGCCACCCCCGCGGAAGCGCGGGAAATGCTGAAATTGAAGGGCCGGGACAACGTCGCCTTCTGAGGCGTTCCCGCCTCGACCAAGGCACGCCCCCCCCTCGCTGCCTGGCGGCGAGGGGGGGCGCGAGGGACGGCCGTCCTTCGACCAGTATTTCGAAACCACTTCCCGACCGAACTTCCGGATCATCTCGCGGGCATCCGTGCCGCAGACGTTGAGCGCGATATTGGTCACGCCGGCTTCCTCGAGTGCGCGGATGCGATCGATGATTTCAGGTCCGGAGCCGGCGAGGGTGCCGGCCTTGATGAGTTCTGGCGGCAGGTAGGCGCGTGCGCCTTCGCGCCTGAACACCAGGTGGGCAAGCTGCATTGCCTGGAAGCGTCGCCCAGACGTGCCGTTCGCGGCTACCTTTGCGGGATACCGCTGCTTTGCCAGCGGGGCGGTCGCGGATAATCTCGATGTGCTCGCGCATGGTCTTCAGCGTGATGGGCGGCATGCCCATCACGGTGTGGCCGTTAAAACCGGTGCCCACGCCCAGGATTACGCGCCCAGGCACCAGTTCGTTGATGGTCGCGATGGAGTGCGCGGTAACCGGCGCGATGCGGTTGCCAAGGATGGACACGCGCGTGCCGATCTTGATGCTGCGGGTGTGGTGGGCGACGAGCGCCATGCTGGCATAGACGTCGCTGCAGCACGTCTGCGAGTCATAGAACCAGGGATGGAAGAACCCATGATCCTCCGCCATCTTGGCGTCCTGCCAGGCGCTGATGTCAGTGGGAAAGCTGATCCTGAAGTCCCTGCAGCGCGCTCTTTGTCAGCGTTGCGCGGCCGGTTGAATCTGCCGGGCGAGGTTGCTGGTGGCAAAGCGTAAATAATGGATTTCCATGGCCTTCCTCCGGATCGGGGAAGGCTCGCCGCCGGCGGATTGCGAGCCCCTGGAACTGTCTTTACAATTCCATACGTTACCGTATGGTCCACTTGCTGCGCTGATGCGCCCGGAGCTTCATGACTGCCATTCACGTCGATTCAAATGCCGCGTCCACCTTGACGCTCGGTATTGCTGGTTACGCCTACGCCGACCTCTACGATCCCGCCGCCCTCGCCACGCTTTACGCTGAGTTCACGTCCGGTCTTGCCAGCAGCGACCCGGCCCTGGGCGCGCGCTATGCCGATTACTGCGCCAACCAGGGCGAAGGCATGACTCCGGAAGCCCTCTCCGAAGTGCTGACCGACACCGCGCCGTACGTGGGACGTTTCGTGGCGAAACTGTTCAATATCGAACAACCGTGGGAAGCACAGCGTGCGGCCATCCGCGATGAAGACGACACGGTGCTCAAGTTCCGTAACGCATTCGTGGCGACCCTGGCGAAGCGCTTCAAGGGCGCGCCGGTGGACGCCGCCCGCTTCGGCGAACTCACGCAGGTGGTGCGTAAGCTGGTCGTGGCCTGTGATGGCACGGTCGGCCGTGCCGGCGACAAGGAATACGCCTTGGCCAGCGCCGGCCTGATGGCCTCCGGCCTGCGTGAAGCCGCCCCGGCGTTCGTCGAGGCCCTGCCCACGGGCGCCGACCTCGCGACTCGCGTTGCAGCTGGCGAACTCGCCATCGCCGAATGGAGTTTCCTGGTGTCGACTGGCGCCGCGAGCTACCCGGCGGCCGCTAACTGGGTGGTGTTCAAGGAACCCGCCAAGACCGACGTGCAGCACCTCGTGCACTTCATTGAAAACCAGCGCGAGGGCTTCACCACCCTGATGGGGCCCGAGAATCACCGCCGTCGCCGTGACGGCTTCAAGCTGACCGACCCGCGCTTCGGCCAACGCACGGTGCTGTACGAAGTGGACCACTGCATCTATTGCCACGACCGCGACGCCGACTCCTGCGCCAAGGGCATGCGCAACAAGAAAGACAACTCCTTCAAGGTTAATGCACTGGGGGTCACCGCCGCCGGCTGCCCGCTGGGCGAAAAGATTTCCGAAATGCACGTGCTGAAGCGGCAGGGCGACAACATTGGCGCGCTGGCGTTGGTGGTGGTGGACAACCCGATGTGCCCCGGCACCGGCCACCGCATCTGCAACGACTGCATGAAGGGCTGCATTTACCAGAAGACCGAGCCGGTCAACATCCCGCAGATTGAAACCAACGTCCTGACCGACGTGCTCGACCTGCCTTACGGTTTCGAGATTTACGGCTTCCTCACGCGCTGGAACCCGCTTAACGTGCGCCGTCCGTACCTGCTGCCGTTCAACGGCCGCAAGGTGCTGGTGGTGGGCATGGGCCCGGCCGGCTACACGCTCTCGCACTACCTGCTGAACGAAGGCTTCGCGGTGGTGGGCATCGATGCACTCAAGCTCGAACCCCTGCCGGAAGCGCTGACGGGCACCGCCACGACGGCGCCTACGCCGGTGGCCGCGTTCAAGACGCTCTACGAAGAACTCGATCGCCGCGTGGTCAGCGGCTTTGGCGGCGTGGCCGAATACGGCATCACGGTGCGCTGGGACAAGAACTTCCTGAAAGTCATCTACCTCACCCTGTTGCGCCGCCAGTCCTTCCGCGTGTTCGGCGGCGTGCGCTTTGGCGGCACGCTGACCCTGGAAGATGCCTGGGATCTCGGCTTCGACCATGTGGCGCTTGCCACCGGTGCCGGCAAGCCCTCGATCATCGGCCTCAAGGGCAACCTCGTGCGCGGCGTGCGCAAGGCGTCCGACTTCCTGATGGGCCTGCAGCTCACCGGTGCGGCCAAGGACGACTCCATGACCAACCTGCAGGTGCGCCTGCCCTGCGGCGTTGTGGGTGGCGGTCTCACGGCTATCGATACCACCACGGAACTGATGGCCTACTACCCGCGCCAGGTCGAGAAGACCCTCAAGCGCTATGAAATCCTGGTGACGGACCAGGGCGAAGCCAAGGTGCGTGCCCGCTTCGACAAGGAGGAACTCGGCATCCTCGATGAGTTCCTGGCACACGGTCGTGCGGTGCGCGCCGAGCGGACGCGTGCCGCTGCGGCCGGTGAAGCGCCTGACTTCGCACCGCTGGTCAACGGCTGGGGCGGCGTGACGATGTTCTACCGCAAGACCATCGCCGACTCGCCGGCCTATCGCCAGAACCACGAAGAAATCAACGAGGCCCTGACTGAAGGCATCCAGCTCGCGCCCAATATGAACCCGCTGGAAACCTTGACGGACGAGTTCGGCGCCCTGCGGGCGGTGATTTTCGAGAAGCTCGGGGCCGACGGCAGCAAGTCGAAGGTGGAAGTGAAACTCTGCGGCCTCTTCGTGGCTGCAGGCACGTCGCCCAACACCATCTACCAGTCGGAGAACCCGGGCACCTTCGATCTCACCGGCAAGTTCTTCTCACACTTCGAGCCTGAAGGCGCCACCCACAGCGCGCCGGATCTGCGCGCGGGCACGGGGCAGGGCGGTCCGAAGCTCGCGGAACCGGCACCGTTCACTTCGTATCGGAAGAATGGCCGTTACGTCAGCTTCTACGGCGACAACCATCCCGTGTATGCCGGCAACGTGGTGAAGGCGATGGCGAGCGCGAAGGACGGCTATCCCTACATCGCGAACCTCTTCGCGGAAGAGCGTGACCGCCTGTCGCCCGCCGAGCAGCCGGCCCGCGACGCCGGGATGCTGCGTTTCTTCGGCGATCTCGACGAGGCGCTCGTTGCGCGGGTGGTGGAGGTCAATCGCCTCACCCCGACCATCGTCGAAGTGGTGGCCCGCGCCCCGTTCGCGGCGCGCCGCTTCGAGCCCGGCCAGTTCTACCGCGTGCAGAACTTCGAATCCCGCGCAGCAACCATCGGTGACACCAAGCTCGCCACCGAAGGCCTCGCCCTGACCGGCGCCTGGGTCAACGAGGACGAAGGACTCATCTCGCTCATCGCGCTGGAAATGGGGACCTCCTCGCGTCTCCTCATGCACTTCAAGCCCGGCGAGCAACTGGTGGTGATGGGCGTGACCGGGGCGCCGACGCATATCCCGAAGAACACCACGGTGGCGATGGTCGGCGGCGGGCTCGGCAACGCCGTGCTGTTCTCCATCGGCAAGGCGCTGCGTGCCGCCGGCAACCGCGTCGTCTACTTCGCGGGCTACAAGCGGCCGGTGGACGTGTTCAAGGTGAGCGACATCGAAGCCGCCGCCGACGTGGTGGTGTGGGCAGTTGATCCGGGCGAAGGCGTAGAGGCCATCAAGCCCGGACGCCCGCAGGACAAGACCTTCGTCGGCAACATCCTTGACACCATCGTGGCCTACTCCACTGGCAAGCTGGGCGAAGTCACCATCGCGCTGTCGGAGGCGGACGAAATCATCGTGATTGGTTCGGACGGCATGATGAACGCGGTGAAGAAAGCGCGGAGCGGTGTCCTTGCGCCTTACCTCAAGGCCGGGCACCAGGCCATCGGATCCATCAACTCACCGATGCAATGCATGATGAAGGGCGTCTGTGCCCAGTGCCTGTGCCGCCACGTCGATCCCGGGACGGGCGAGGAAAGCTTCGTCTATTCCTGCTTCAACCAGGACCAGCCGCTGGATCTGGTGGACTTCGATCACCTCCGTGCGCGCCTGCGCCAGAACACGGTGCAGGAGAAGCTCTCCAACCAGTGGCTGGATCGCCTGCTGGCGCAGTAGCGCGTCGTCGAGGTCCGTCGCAGGCGCCGCGGACCTCAGTTGAACTGCCACAGGAGGCTCAAGGTCAGACCTGTCCCGTGGTAGTGGTTACTGCCGTCGGCCTCGGCCGTGAAGCCGGCGGCGGCAAGGTCGAGCGCCAGTCCCGCTTGCAGCATCAGGTTGATGCCCACTTCGCCTTCCACCACGTCCCCGTCGATGCGGTAGGCGCGGCGCGGCGCGCTGCCAAAGGCGGTGTCCAGATCCTTCGATACGGCGGACGCAGCCCGCAGCGCGCGCGCGTTGGGCACCAGGGCCACCGTCACCAGATCTCCCTGCCGCACGGTGATCCCGCCATAGATCAGGCAGCGATCGTTCACCGCGAAATCCAGCTGTGCGAAAACGTCCTGCGTCGTGGCATCGAAGACGGTGTCCTCGTCGGCCACCCGGACCTGCCAGACGTAGCCCACGCGACCGCTTAGCCGCTCACTCAGGGGCTGACCCAGGGTGATCCCGAGACGCCCTTGCGCGCCGTCACGTAGCGCGCTGTCCCGGAACCGGAGCACGCTCCCGGCAAGTCCCAGTTCCAGCCACGGTGCGGCGCTATCGGCCCCGAGGCGCGTGCGATAGCGCAGCGCGCCGTCACCCGCAAGACGCGCCACGGCGGTGTAATCCAGCCACCACTGGGTGCTGACGCCGGCTTCGCCGATGAGGCTGCTGCGTTCGGTGGTGAGCAAGGTCATTGATCCGTGCCCGCCAACTTCGACGGCGGTGTCACCCAGCCGGTCGGTGTCGAGTTGCCCGCGCGTGAGGTTGTCTTCGTAGTGCAGGGCGAGGTCTACGTCCCAGGCTGGCGCAGCGGCCGCCGGTACGCCAAGGCAGGCGAGCACCAGCAGGGGCCACGGGCGAGGGTGCAGGCGGTGCCTGGGAGCGGGATGCGGCAAGCAGGGATTCCTCGTCCGGCGGGATTGGGTGGATTATGCCGTGGCCAACACAAATTTTTGCTGAACCTTGGCGAGGAACCCGATGCGCAGCCACGACGAAGGGATTGATCCGGGCAGGCGCCGCCTGCTTCTGGCCGTGCTTGGCGGCTGCGTGCTGGGGGCCAACCCTGCGGCGGCAGCCCTGGCAGCGGAACTGCTGGGTGGCCGCTCGATTTACCACCTGAAAGGCGACGTCCGGATCAACGGCGTCCTGGCGCAGCCCGCGTCGACGATCACCGGGGGCGATCTGGTTGAGACCGGAGCCGCCAGCGAAATTATTTTCCGGGTGGAAAGCGACGCCTTCATCCTGCGCCCGAGTTCGCGCTTGCAGCTGAGTCCGCCGCCAGGTGATCCCTTGCTGGTGCAGGGGCTGCGCCTGCTCACCGGCGGGCTCCTGTCCGTGTTTGCGCATCGGCCCCACCGCATCGGGACCTACACCAGCACCATCGGCATCCGCGGTACTGGCGTGTACTGCGAAGTCGAGCCCGACCGGGATTACGTCTGCACCTGCTACGGCGTGACCGAACTCGCTGCGATTGGGGATGCCCGAAGCCGGGCCACCGTCGACGCGGGCTACCACGACTCCCGTTACATCCTGCGCGAGGCGCCGGCCGGCCAGCGCATCCGCAAGGCAAGCTTCATGCAGCACACGGACGAGGAATTGAAGCTGGTTGAAAGCCTGGTTGGCCGCGAGCCGGCGTTCCGGGGCGCGGGTGGTGCGTACCGTCGTCCCCGTCGACGCACTTACTGACGTGCCTGGCAGCCTATCGGACTTGGGGCGTCGATAGCGAGAATCGGCCCCAGCCAGGACAGTTGGTGCCGGATTTGCAGGCCCATAGCCCGGCTATGGGGCAAAAA
>JAYTTZ010000238.1:0-19880 GCA_043744805.1 Gammaproteobacteria bacterium | reverse complement strand
CCCATAGCCGGGCTATGGGCCTGCAAATCCGGCACCAACTGTCCTGGCTGGGGCCGATTCTCGCTATCGACGCCCCAAGTCCGACAGGCTGCTAGCCGTGGCTTGGCGGCAGGACCGGCTTGAAGTCCGCACGCAGGGTCGCGGCATGCACGACGTGACCGATGAAGTGCAGTGGCGGGTAGTGTGTAGTGGAATCACGCTCGGCCTCTGACATCTCTTCTTGCAGCACACCAGCGCCGGGCTCGTGCTGTGCAAAAACGCTGACCCAGCGGTACGTCGTGACCTGGAAACCTTCATGCAGCGTAGCGCTCCCGATGGGGCCGACTGGTTCGCGCACACTGCGGAAGGGCCGGATGACAGGGCTGTGCATTGGCGTGCGCTGGTTGCTGGAACGTCGCTCACCTTGCCGATCTCCGATGGCCGTTGCGCGCTGGGGACCTGGCAGGGCGTTTATCTCTGGGAACACCGCACGGCGCCGCACCGCCGACCGATCGTCCTCACCCTCAACGGCGAAAGCCACTGACCCACGGGAGTCCAACCATGCCAAAAGCCCACTGGAAAGGCGCTGTCCTCGCTGAATCCAACGAATGCCAAATCGTCGAAGGCAACTATTACTTCCCGCCCTCGGCGCTGGACCGCGCCTGCGTGCAGCCCAGCGATACCCACACCGTGTGTTCGTGGAAGGGCACAGCAAGCTACTACGACGTGGTGGTGGTGAACGGTGAAGTGAATCACGACGCCTGCTGGTACTACCCTGACTGCAAGCCGAAGGCGAAGCACATCGAGGGTTTTCTCGCGTTCTGGCGGGGCGTTGAAGTCACGCCCTGAGAATTGCCCTCAGGCGGACGCGCCCAGCGCCACTGCGCGCTCGGCGGCGAGGGCGCTGGCATCGGCGCCGGGCAACGTCCAGCCCTGCGTATGGCGCAGCACCAGCGCGCGCATCATCTCGATGTGATCCGCGCGCGCGTTCAGCGCCGGGATGTAGTTGAGCGCCTGGCCACCGGCCGCCTCGAAGAACCCACGGTTCTGCAGGGCGATTTCTTCGAGTGTTTCCAGGCAGTCGGCGGAAAAGCCAGGGCAGACTGCGTCCACCGTGCGCACCCCGTCCCTGGCAAGCTGCTTCAGGGTGGTGTCGGTATAGGGCTCGAGCCATTGCTCGCGCCCGAACCGGGATTGGAAGGTCACCAGCCATTCGTCGCGCCCGAGGCCCAGCTTTTCCGCCAGGAGGCGGGCAGTGGCTTGGCACTGGCAAAAGTAGGGGTCGCCGGCGAGGAAATACTTGCGCGGGATCCCGTGGAAGGAAACCAGCAGGCGCTCGGCGCTGCCGTGCGTCGCGCGGTACTCGCGCACCGAGGCGGCAAGCGCGTCGATGTAGGCCGGATCGTCGTGGTAGTCCATGACCGTCCGCAGTTCCGGTACCCAGCGCCAGTCGCGCAACTCGGCGGTGACCGCGTCGATGACCGACGCCGTGGACGGCGCCGAATACTGCGGATAGAGCGGTAGCACCAGCACCTTCCGTGCGTTCGCCTCGGCGAGTTCGCGGAGCGCGCTGGACATGGCGGGCTGGCCGTAACGCATGCCGAGTGCCACGCGGTAGTGGCCCGGCGCCGCGGCTTCCAGCGCCGTGGTGAGTTGCGCGGCCTGGGCTTTTGAATTCGCCATCAGCGGCGAGCCTTGTTCCGTCCAGATGCTGGCGTAGGCGTGGGCCGAACGGCGCGGGCGGACGTTGAGGATCACGCCGTGCAGGATGGGCAGCCAAACCAGGCGGGGGAGTTCCACGATGCGCGGGTCGGCGAGGAATTCCGCGAGGAAGCGCCGCACGGCGCTGGGCGTGGCGGCGTCAGGTGTGCCCAGGTTGGCCAGCAGGATGCCGATGGGCGCCGGCGCGCCGTGCTTGAATCCAGGCGTGCCGCGATACTTCGCCATGTTGATCTATGCTCCCGCAAGTCGAGCGCGAGCCAGGGTTCGCGCGTCGTGTCCGTCAAGGCCAGAAGAGGTTCAAGTGCCCACCATGCTGATCAAGAACGCCACCACGGCGCCCGGGTTCATCGCGAATGACGGCTGCTTCATTCGTGAAATCCTCCATCCAGCGCACGGCGATTGCTCGCTCGATTACTCGCTCGCCCATGCCGAAGTGGCGCCGGGCCAAGCGACTTATCGCCACCGCCTTGCCCAGCCAGAAGTCTATTTCATTCTCGAAGGCGCGGGCGATTTGCACATCGACGCCGAAGTGGTCCGGGTAGGTGTCGGCGACACCGCACTGATCCCCGCGCGCGCCGAACAGTGGATCGAGAACGCAGGCGAGGGCGTGCTGCGTTTCCTCGCCATCGTCAGTCCGCCATGGCGGCTGGAAGACGACGAGCGGAGCTGAATTCAAAGCTTACGCAGCGCGCTGGTGACCGGTTCATTGAGCGCGCGATTCACCGCGTAGACGCCCACCACCACGATGGCCACCAGTCCCGCCAGCACGCCGCTCGCCACCAGCAGCGGCTGGAATTCATAGGCGATGTGCAGGACCTTGCGCGCAATGAGCCAGCCTGCAGCCCAGGCGCCCAGCCCGCCGGTGAGTCCGGCGCACAAGCCGAGCGCTGCGAATTCCACTCCAACGGCAGTGGCGATCAGGCGGCGAGGCGCCCCGAGCGTTTTCATCAGCACTGCATCGTAGAGGCGTTCACCCTGGGTGGCCTGGAGTGCTGCGACCAGCACGACCACCCCGGCGCAAAGGGTAAACAGGAACACGAACTGCACGGCGTCGACCACGCGGGCCATGATCTGGCGGACCTGCGTCAACAGCGCACCCACGTCGATGACGGTAACGTTGGGAAATTTGGCGACGAGTTCCCGGAGCATCTCGGGCTCGCCCGCTGGGAGCTTGAAACTCGTGATGAAGGTGGCGGGTTGGGTGGATAAAAAGCCGCTTGGCGCCAGCACGAAGAAATTCACCCGCATTGAATCCCAGGCGACTTCGCGCAGGCTCGTGACTTTTGCTTCCACTGCCTGGTCGGCGATGCTGAAGCGCAGCGAGTCGCCCAACTCGATCCGAAGCCGCTTCGCGAGTTCGACTTCCACCGAGTATGCGGGCGTGGCGCCGGGCTGCCAGAACTTGCCTGCCACGATCCGGTTGTCGGACTTGAGTTCGTCTCCCCACGACAGGTTGAATTCGCGATCCACCAGGCGTTTGGCGCGCGGATCTTCGTAGTCATCCGGGCTGATCTTGCGCCCGGCGATCGACAACAGGCGCCCACGGACCATGGGATAGAGCGTCGGCGCCGCCAGGCCCTTCCCGTGCAGGAACGCCTGCAGCGCATCGGCTTGATCAGGCTGGATGTTGACCAGGAACTGATCGGGTGTGCTGGCCGGCAGGGTTTGCTGCCAGCGCACCATCAGATCAGTGCGCAGGACGCCCAGCAGGAGCAGGGCCATGATGCCAAGGCCCAGTGCAGAGATCTGCCAGACGCTCTGGTGGCGGCGGCGCACGAGGTTGGCGAGGCCAGCGCGCCACGCAATGCCGGCCTGGGCACGGAGCGCGCCCAGCACGGTTACCATCAGGAAACCCGCGAGGGTCAGCATCACCAGCACGCCGGCAAAGCCGACGATCGCCCAGCCCGTGAGACGCCAGTCGCCACGGTCCCACGGCGCCAGCAGGGCAATGGCGCCCAGTGCGTAGACGGCAGTGCCCAACTGGCCTACTCCGGGACCTGCCAGATCCTGGCGCAGGATGCGCGCCGGTGGCACGTGGCGAAGCGCCAGGAGGGGGGCAAGCGCAAAGCCGGCAACCGCGACGACGCCGGACCCGAAGCCACGCAGCGCGCCGGCCAGCGGCGGGGGCGGCAAGGCCGTGGCGGTCCAGTCACGCAGGACCTGCGCCAGCACTTCCTGCAGCGAGAAGCCCAGCGTCGTACCGATCGCCGAGGCCGACAGCGCGAGCAGCAGCAGTTCGCCCAGCACCAGTGCGAGGATCTGCGTGCGATTCGCACCGAAGGTTCGCAGCAGGGCCACGGTATCCACGCGCTCGGCGGCATAGCTCCGCGCAGCGAGCAGGATCGCGATGCCTGCCAGGGTCGTGGTAGTGAGTGCTGCAAGGCTCAGGAATTGTTCGGCGTGGGTGAGCGCCGCGCGGATTTCGGGACGCGCGTCGGATGGCGAGACCATGCGGGCATGCGGATCCAGCGAGATCCCCTTGCGAAACCGTTCAACTGCGTCGCGCTGGCCTGCAACGAGCAAGGCATACTGCACGCGACTACCGGGTGCGATGAGGCCGGTGGTGGGCACGTCGGCGCGATTGATCATCACGCGGGGCGCGATGGTGAAGAATTCGCCCGCGCGATCGGGTTCGAGGACGAGGATCCTGCCGAGCCTGAAGGTCGCGCTGCCGATGGTGAAGCGGTCGCCGGGTTTGATGCCCAGCAGGCGCGGGAGACGCGCATCGACCCAGGCTTCGCCCGCTTGGGGAATGTCCTTCGTGCTGTAGTCTGGGCCGCCTTCGGTGTCCCTCACCACGAGGCTGCCGCGCAGCGGATAGCCGGCTTCCACCGCCTTCAGTTCGGCAAGTTGCAGGTTCTCGCCTGCCGAAAGCATGGTGCGCATCCCCAGGAACTGGCTGTGTTCGAGCCCGGCGGCACTGGCCTGCGCGATGAGTGCCGCTGGCAGGGCTTCGCTGGATTGAACGGCAAGGTCGGCGGCCAGCATCACGTGGGACTGTTCGTCCAGCGCGAGTCGCACGCGGGAGGTGAAACTACCCACGGCCGTGATGCTGGCCACGGCCACCAGCACGGCCAGACCAATCACGATGAATTGCGGACTGCGCAGGTCGCGCCGGAAGAAGCGCAAGGCGAGGCGCACCAACGCGGTGCCCACGGGGGCTGGAGCTTCAGTCATCGATGCGGCGACCGGCTTCGAGTCGAATCCTGCGGCTACAACGCGCGGCCAGGCGTTCGTCATGCGTCACGATGACCAGCGTGGTGGCATGCTTTGCATTGAGCGTGAAAAGGAGGTCGGTGATCTGGGTTGCCGTGGCGGTATCCAGGTTGCCGGTGGGCTCGTCGGCCATCAACAGCGCGGGCGCGGTGCAGTAGGCGCGAGCAAGCGCGACGCGCTGCTGTTCGCCGCCCGACAACTGGCGAGGGTAGTGGTCGACCCGCGCGGCCAGGCCCACGTTACCAAGGATCCCCCGCGCGGTTTCCCGGGCGCCGGCGCGCCCGGCGAGTTCCAGTGGCAACATCACGTTTTCCAAGGCGGTGAAGGCGGGCAGGAGATGGAATTGCTGGAAGACGAATCCCACACTGCTGCGACGCACGGCAGCGCGCGCATCTTCATCCAGGACACTGAGATCGTGGCCGTCGAGTACGCAACGTCCGCTGGTGGGTACTTCGAGGCCAGCCATCAGCGCAAGCAGCGTGGATTTTCCTGAGCCGGACGCGCCCACGACGGCCACCGTTTTGCCGCGCGTGATTTCGAAATTGATATCATCGATTACGGTCAGTTCCCCGGTTGGACCGGAAAACGATTTGCAGAGGCGTTCGGCGATGAGGATGGCGTTGTTCATGGTGCTCGTGCTGGGCAGCCTGCTGGGCGTGGTCAAGACTGCGGTGGCGTCACCGCCGGTAATCCTGGTGTTGGGAGACAGCCTGAGCGCGGGTTACGGTCTGCGCGCCGGCGAGGCCTGGCCAATTTTGCTGCAGGCGCGCATCGAAAGCGTGGGTTACCCCCATCGCATCGTCAATGCAAGCATCAGCGGTGAAACCACGGCCGGCGGACTCGCCCGGTTACCCGCCTTGCTGGCGGCACACCTGCCCCAACTCGTGCTGGTGGAACTCGGTGCGAACGACGGCTTGCGCGGCCTGCCGCTGGAGGACATGAAGGCCAACCTGCAGGCCATCCTCAAGGCCGTGACCGACGCGGGCGCATCCGCAGTTGTTCTCCCCATGCGTGTTCCTCCTAATTACGGCCCGGCCTACTCGAATGGATTCATGGCGACCTACACGGAACTGCCCGCCCGGTTTCCGCGTGTATCATTGGCCGCGTTCTTCCTGAAAGACGTCGCGCTCAAACCCGAACTGCTGCAGGCCGACGGGCTACACCCCACGGCGGATGCCCAGTCCTTGATGCTTGACGCGGTGTGGCCGGCCATCGCCACTGCGATCGAGCAGAGCAACCAGGTGAAAAAATGAAATTTTGCAGCCAATGCGGATCCTCCGAGATTGCCTGGCAAGTTCCCGACGGGGACAACCGCCCGCGCCATGTGTGCCCCCAGTGCAACGAGATCTACTACCAGAACCCGAAGCTGGTCGTTGGTGCAATCCCCGAATGGGAAGACCGCATCCTGCTCTGCAAGCGCGCAATCGCGCCGCGCTACGGTTACTGGACACTGCCGGCCGGTTTCATGGAGAACGGCGAGACCACGCCCGAGGCTGCCGAGCGCGAGACGCTGGAAGAAGCCAACGCGCGCGTGGAAATCATCAGTCTGTACACGGTGATGAACGTCCCGCACACCAACCAGGTGTACATGATCTTCCGCTCGAAGCTGCTCGATCTCGATTTCGGTCCTGGCACGGAAAGCCTCGAATGCGAACTCTTCCGCGAAGAGGATATTCCCTGGAAGGAACTTGCCTTCCCGACCATCACGCACACGCTGGAACTCTTCTTCGCCGATCGCAAGCGGGATGCCTTCGGCACGCATTCGGGTGACATCATCCACGACCGACAGCGACAGAGCGCGAGCTTCCTGCCACGCAGGCCGCGTTGAACCTTACCCAGATCCGCGCGTATCCGCCGGAGGGCCCATGAGCGAGAAGACATTGTTCAGCCGCATCATCGATCGGGAAATCCCGGCGCAAATCCTCTACGAAGACGAATTCTGCATCGCATTCCGGGACGCCAATCCGCAGGCGCCGTTCCACGCGCTGGTGGTGCCGCGCAAACCGCTGCCGAGGGTGGTGGATGCAAAGGCCGAGGATACGGAAACGCTTGGACGCCTGTTGCTCGCTGCCGGTGAAGTGGCGCGACAGCAGGGGCACGGGGACGCGTTCAGGTTGGCGGTGAACAATGGCGCGGGCGCCGGGCAGACGGTGTTCCACCTGCATGTCCACCTACTGGCCGGTCGGCCATTCAGCTGGCCGCCGGGCTGAGGGCTGCGGCCAGGGAAGAAGCTCGTTGCTTCCAAGCCTGGCGCCGATGGCGCGCGTTCAGCGCTTCATCGAATCGAAGAAGTCACCGTTGTTCTTGGTGGCCTTCAAGCGCTCCAGCAGGAATTCCATCGCGGAGATTTCTTCCATCGGGTGGAGGAGCTTGCGCAAAATCCACATCTTCTGGAGTTCATCCGGCTGCGTGAGCAGTTCTTCGCGACGCGTGCCAGAGCGATTGATGTTCACGGCCGGGAAGATGCGCTTCTCGGCGATCTTCCGATCAAGGTGCACTTCCATGTTGCCTGTGCCCTTGAATTCTTCGTAAATCACGTCGTCCATGCGCGAACCTGTGTCGATCAGCGCGGTGGCGATGATCGTGAGGCTGCCGCCTTCCTCGATGTTGCGCGCCGCACCGAAGAAGCGCTTCGGGCGCTGCAGTGCGTTGGCGTCCACGCCGCCGGTAAGCACCTTGCCGGAGGCAGGCACCACCGTGTTGTACGCGCGCGCAAGGCGCGTGACTGAATCGAGCAGGATCACCACGTCGCGCTTGTGTTCGACCAGGCGCTTGGCCTTGTCGATCACCATTTCTGCTACCTGTACATGGCGTGCCGCGGGCTCGTCGAAGGTGCTGGCGATGACTTCGCCGCGCACGGAGCGCTGCATTTCGGTAACTTCCTCGGGACGCTCGTCGATGAGCAGCACGATGAGGTAACAGTCGGGATGGTTGACGGCGATGGACTGCGCGATGCTCTGGAGCATCATCGTCTTGCCCGCTTTCGGCGGCGAGATGATGAGTCCGCGCTGGCCCTTTCCGATGGGCGCCACCAAATCGATGACGCGCGGCGTGAGGTCTTCCGTGCTGCCGTTGCCGAGTTCGAGGTTGAGCCGCTTGTTGGCGAACAGCGGCGTCAGGTTCTCGAACAACACCTTGTTCTTGGCGTTTTCCGGGGGCTCGAAGTTGATGTCGCTGACCTTGAGCAGCGCGAAATAACGTTCTCCGTCCTTCGGCGGTCGAATCTTGCCCGAGATGGTGTCGCCGGTGCGGAGATTGAAGCGACGAATCTGGCTGGGGGAAACGTAGATGTCGTCAGGACCGGCGAGGTAGGAGCCATCCCCCGAACGGAGGAATCCGAAGCCGTCCTGGAGGATTTCCAGTACGCCGTCGCCGGAAATGTCCTCCCCCTTCTTCGCCTGCGCTTTCAGGATGCTGAAAATTACGTCCTGCTTGCGCGATCGTGCGACATTTTCAATGCCCAGTTCGTCGGCGATTTGGATGACTTCAGCGGCGGGTTTCTGCTTGAGTTCAGTCAGATTCATTGATTTTTTGAATTACAGGTTGGTGCCGCGCCCGAGAGGAGCTCGCGCGCGAGGGCAGGTAGTGGCTGGGTGAAACAAGCTGCCAGGACCGGCAGCTCAGACGACGCACCGAAAAAATATCACGGTGCGTCGGAGGCGTCTAGGCAAATTCGGCCCGGGTTCCGTGCGAAGACGTCGCCCGGGGAGGTTTCTCAGGTATTGCTGTCGATGAAGGCCGTGAGCTGGGACTTGGTCAGGGCACCGACATGCGTCGCGATGACATTGCCATCCTTGAACAGCATGAGCGTCGGCACGCCGCGTATTCCGTATTTCGTCGAGGTGCCGTGGTTGGTGTCGACATCGAGTTTCGCGACCGTGAGTCGGTCGTGATATTCGGTGGAAACCTCGTCTAGAATTGGCGCAATCATGCGGCAGGGGCCGCACCATTCCGCCCAATAATCCACCAGCACCGGCTTGCTGGCCTTCAGGACATCCTGTTCGAATGAGCTGTCGCTCACGTAAACAATATTGGGGTTGCTCATGAACCGACTGTGCTCCGTTGGAAAGTCTTTCGAATTGTTGAACGAACCCCTTTGGGAAAGCAAGCAGCGGCCCGGATGCGCGCGTACCGGCGAATTGCAGACTTTTCCCAACGTGCGCTGGATTCAAGGGCTACTGGCCTGCGCGCTGGCCATGTCGCTTACTGCGTGCGGACAGAAAGGCGATCTTTATCGCCCGGACGGCCAGCCGGGGCGGAATGCCGAACAATCCCGGCGCTGAATTCGGCATCAGCGGATTTATCCGGACCCAATTCCTCCAGGCGAGCCCCATGACCAGCAACTACCCATTTTTCCCTCGGCAGGCCGGGGCACTTTGCGCGGAGCAAGTGACCCTGCACGAAATTGCCGCGCGTTTCGGCACCCCTTGTTACGTCTATTCGCGGGCCGCGCTGGAGACCGCGTGGCGGAAATACGATCAGGCCTTTCGCCAGCGACGGCACAGCGTCCACTACGCCGTGAAGGCGAACGGCAACCTTGCCGTGCTGGACACCCTCGCCCGGCTTGGCTCCGGTTTCGATATCGTTTCGGGAGGCGAACTTGCCCGCGTTCAGGCGGCAGGGGGGGATCCAGCCAAGGTTGTGTTCTCCGGTGTTGGTAAGTCGGCGGAGGAAATGCGCCTCGCACTTTTAGCGGGTATCGGGGTGTTCAACCTCGAATCACCCACTGAAATGACGCGGCTTGACGCCGTGGCGGGCTCGCTGGGCCTGCGCCCAAACGTCGCTATCCGGGTCAACCCCGACGTCGACGCGCGGACGCATCCGTACATATCAACGGGGCTCAACGAGAACAAGTTCGGCGTGCCGATGGCGGAGGCCTTCGAGTTGTACCGTCGCGCAGCGGCGCTACCGAACCTCGAAGTGGCCGGCATCGCCTGCCACATCGGATCCCAGCTTACCGAGCTCTCGCCGTTTGCCGACGCCCTGGCGCGGGTGATGGCGCTGGTGCGCCAGCTGGCCGATTCGGGCCTCCGATTGCGCCATATTGATGCGGGCGGTGGGCTTGGCATTCGATATCGAGACGAAACACCACCTGCGATCGAAGACTACGTTGACGTGCTGTGCCGGGCGATCCCGGAGGAATATGAAATCTGCATCGAGCCCGGTCGGTCGATCTGCGGCCCTGCCGGCCTGCTGCTCAGCCGGGTTGAATACCTCAAGGCCACGCCGACCCGCCGCTTCGCCATCTGCGACGCTTCGATGTCCGAACTCATCCGACCGGCCTTGTACGAGGCTTGGCACGATGTGGTGGAAGTGGACGCTGCGGCGGCCGAACTGCCGCTCGCCGTCTTCGACCTGGTCGGCCCGGTATGCGAGACGGGGGACTTTCTCGCGTCAGGGCGCCCACTCCGACTGGAAGAAGGCAGCCTGGTGGCCATCATGTGCGCCGGTGCCTATGGCTATGCCATGGCCTCCAATTACAATGCCCGACCGCGCCCTCCTGAAGTGCTCGTAGATGGCGCCGAGTTGCACCTTGCCAAGCCCAGGGAGCGGGTGTCGGATCTGTTTTCGGATGAGCACTTGTTGCCGAGCGCTCCAAAATGAGGGTTTCGGCTTTGGCGCTAGTCCCTGATGGGTTCATTCTTCGCGGCGGGTTTCCGGACTCGCGCGAGGGACCCTGTGCTTAGCAATGGCACGGCCTGTGCGGAACGTGGGCCACGGGCTTCAGGTCGCTGGCTGCCCGGCTTCACGCCGAGCCCTTCGAACATCCTTACCGATTCCTGTTGCGTGCATCGACTAGCCCTGGATGCGCGCACCTAACCACTAGCAGGGCCCGAACATCAGATAAGTCATGGCCTGGAGGCAATCATGTCAGTAGAAAAGATTCTCGAGACGATCAGGGACGCAGAGGTCAAGTACGTCGACTTCCGCTTCACCGATACGCGCGGCAAGGACCAGCACGTGACGGTGCCCTATCACCAGGTGGAGGCCGAAACCTTCGAAGACGGCAAGATGTTCGACGGTTCGTCCATCGGCGGTTGGAAGGGCATCCATGAATCCGACATGATCCTGATGCCCGATCCCACCACGGCGGTGATTGATCCGTTCTTCAGCGACAAGACGATGATCATTCGCTGCGACATCATCGAGCCTGCCACCGGCCAGGGCTATGAGCGCGACCCCCGTTCGCTGGCCAAGCGTGCCGAGGCTTACCTCAAGTCGACCGGCATCGCCGATACGGCGTTCTTCGGCCCCGAACCCGAATTCTTCATTTTCGACGATGTCCGCTACGCGCAGGAAATGCGCGGCGGCTTCTACGAAATCGATTCCGACGAGGGCTACTGGTCGTCTGCCAAGAAAATGGAAGGCGGCAACCCGGGCCACCGTCCGGGCATCAAGGGCGGCTACTTCCCGGTGCCGCCGGTCGATTCGTTCCAGGACCTTCGGTCGGAAATGTGCAACGTGCTGGAATCGATGGGCATCTCCGTCGAAGTGCACCACCACGAAGTGGCGACCGCCGGACAGTGCGAAATCGGCACGCGTTTCGACACCCTGGTGAAGCGCGCCGACTCGCTGCAGATCCTGAAGTACGTCATCCACAACGTCGCGCACAGCTTCGGCAAGACCGTGACCTTCATGCCGAAACCCCTCGTCGGCGACAACGGCAGCGGCATGCACGTCCACCAGTCTCTTGCCAAGGATGGCGTGAACCTGTTTGCCGGTGACGGCTACGGCGGACTGTCACAGACCGCACTCCATTACATTGGCGGCATCATCAAGCATGCGCGCGCCATCAATGCCTTCACCAACGCCAGCACCAACAGCTACAAGCGCCTGGTGCCGGGCTTCGAAGCGCCGACCATGCTGGCCTATTCGGCCCGCAACCGGTCTGCCTCGATTCGCATCCCGTGGGTCTCCAGTCCGAAGGGGCGCCGCATCGAAGTTCGCTTCCCGGATTGCTCGGCCAACCCGTACTTCGCCTTCACGGCGATGATGATGGCCGGCCTGGACGGCATCAAGAACAAGGTCGACCCTGGCGCGCCGATGGACAAGGATCTCTACGACCTCGAGCCAGAAGAAGCCAAGCACATCCCTACGGTCTGCCACTCGCTGGACATGGCGCTTGATTGCCTCGACCGTGACCGCGAGTTCCTGAAGGTGGGTGGGGTGTTCACGGATGACACCATCGATGCGTACATCGAATTGAAGATGCAGGAAGTCACGCGATTCCGCATGACACCGCATCCGCTTGAGTTCGAGATGTATTACAGCGTCTAAGGACGCGCCTCCAGTGCTGCCGAACCCCCGCCCCGGGCGGGGGTTCGTGTTGATGGCCCGTTGCCCAAGCGACGGCCCTTGTGCTTGTGGCTGGCTTGGGGCGGCACTACCCTCGTACCGTGCACCTCGCTGCCCGCATGTTGTTGCTTGTTTTCGCCCAGGTAACGGCGGCCGAAGTCTATCGCCAGCCCGATCGCGGCGATGGCGTGGAGTTCTCTGACCAGGACGCCCACACCGCGGAACGCGTGACAGTCCCGCCCCCTCAAACTTTTTCCACACCCCATCCAGTGAACGCACCGACGCCAGAAGCCTCGGTCCGGTCCACGCCGGACCGGCCATTGGGCTACCTATCGGTCATCGTTGCCGAACCCGCCAACGAGGCGACCGTCCGCGACAATAACGGCGAGGTCGAGGTCTCGCTGGAACTTACACCTCCCTTGCAGGTTCGGTTCGCCCACAGGGTGCAGCTGAAGCTCGATGGCAGTCCCCACGGCGCGCCCGGCCACGAACGGCACTTCGTCCTGTCTGGCGTCGACCGCGGTACGCATACCCTGCAGGCGGTGGTCCTGGCCGCCGACGGTAAGCCCGTCGGGATCTCCCCAATCTCGGTGTTCCACCTGCACCGGAAAATTATCCCGCGGCGAAAGCCACCACCGAAAAAATAGACCCTCCCTTGGTGTGATTCTTGCGAAACACTGGGCAAGTCGGTGCGGGTTCCCCCGTGCAAGACCCATAGGGGGCAAGCCTTTGTCGTGCATCGGGTTGAAAATAACCTTGGTGCAGGTGAGCCTGATGGACTCCAAATATCGCACCAAATGCGCGCATGACTATCCGGGAACGCATGTTTAAAGAGCAAGATGCCGGCGCCGTTCTGAATCAGCTTGCCACTGCGGTGCTTCAGCTGGACGGCTCGCTGTGCATCGTGGAAGCGAATTCGGCCGCCGAGAGCCTCGTAGCCGCGAGTATCAGCAAGCTTCGCGGGCTGCCGGTCTCGCGCCTGTTTCCCTATAGCGAGCAATTCCCCCGTTCGCTGCGCGACGCGCTGCTCCAGTTGCGTTCGTTCACGGAGCGCGACCTCGTCCTGGGGCGGCCAGGCCAGGGCATGCTGCGGGTCGACTGCACCGTCTCTCCCCAGGGCAATGTCGCCGGGCAGGCTCAGATGCTCATCCTCGAAATCGCCAGCACTGAACGGCAGCAGCGGATCCAGGCCGAGGAAAACAAGCTGCTCCAGAACCAGATCAGCACTACGCTGATGCAGGGCTTGGCGCATGAAGTGAAGAACCCGCTGGGCGGGATCCGGGGCGCTGCCCAGCTGCTGGAGCGCGAGCTCGACGATCCGCAGCTGCGTGAATTCACCCAGATCATCATTGGCGAGGCCGATCGCTTACGGAAACTCGTCGACCGGATGCTGGGCCCGCGCGGCGTTCTCGTGCCGACGACCTTCAATTTGCACGAAGTGCTGGAGCATGTGCGCCAGGTGGTCGCCATCGAAGCCCCGCCCGAAGTGAACATCCTGCGTGACTACGATCCGAGCCTCCCGGACGTCCATGCCGATCGCGACCTCCTCGTGCAGGCCTTCCTCAACCTGATGCGCAATGCGGTGCAGGTCGTGAAAGGGCGCGGAGGCAACGTGACCTTGCGCAGTCGCGCCCAGCGCAAGTTCACCATCGGTAGCACCCTGCATCGCCTGGTGCTGCGGGTGGACATCATCGACGACGGCCCGGGCGTCGCGCCAGAACTCACCGACAGCATTTTCTTCCCGATGGTGTCGGGTCGCGCCGACGGCTCGGGGCTCGGACTGCCCATCGCGCAGTCGCTCGTCAACCGGCACGGTGGCCTCATCGATTTCACCAGCACCCCCGGCCACACGGTCTTCACCGTCTGGCTTCCCATAAGGAACACGCCATGAGCACGCAGCCCGAGATTTGGGTCATTGACGACGACCGTTCGATACGCTGGGTCCTGGAGAAGGCACTGTCGCAAGCTCAGCTGGCAACGCACAGCTTCGAAAGCGCCGACAAGGCGCTCGCGCGCCTGAAGCGCGAAAAGCCGGACGTCATCATCACCGACATCAGGATGCCAGGCACCGACGGCCTTGAGTTGCTGGAGCAGGTGCAGTCCGCCTACCCGCTGCTGCCGGTCATCGTGATGACCGCCTATGCTGACCTCGACCGCGCGGTGGCTGCATTCCAGGGCGGCGCCTTCGAATACCTGCCGAAGCCCTTCGACGTGGACGAAGCGGTGGCGATAGTGCGCCGCGCGCTGGCCAAGGCTGCGGAAGACAAGCTCCCGGTGCAGGGGGCTGGCGAGTTGCCCAAGCTGTCCACCAACCTCATCGGCGGCGCGCCCGCCATGCAGGAAGTCTTTCGCGCGATCGGGCGCCTGTCGAAATCCAACATGACGGTGCTGCTCACCGGCGAGTCCGGTTCGGGCAAGGAACTGGTCGCTCGTGCGCTGCACCGGCACTCCCCCCGCGCCGGCAAGCCTTTCATCGCGCTCAACACGGCTGCCATCCCGCGCGAATTACTGGAGTCGGAACTCTTCGGGCACGAACGCGGCTCGTTTACCGGGGCAACCGGGCAGCGCGTGGGGCGCTTTGAACAGGCCCACGGCGGGACGCTGTTCCTGGATGAAATCGGCGACATGCCGGCCGAGTTACAGACCCGCTTGCTGCGGGTCCTCGCGGAAGGGGACTTCTACCGTGTCGGCGGCCACCAACCGGTGCATGCCGACGTACGGGTGATTGCGGCGACCCACCAGGACCTCGAGAAACGCGTGCGCGAAGGCTCGTTCCGCGAAGACCTGTTCCACCGACTGAACGTCATCCGGCTGCAGTTGCCGCCGCTGCGCGATCGGGTGGAGGACATCCCGGAGCTGGCCGAGCATTTCCTGCGGGTTACCGCGCAGGAACTGGACGTCGAACCGAAGCGGCTATCGCCCGGGGCATTGGAATCCTTTCGCGCCTTCGGGTGGCCGGGCAACGTGCGCCAACTGGAAAACGTCTGTCGGCGCGTCACCATCATGGCGCCTTCGCAGACCATCGAACTGCACGACCTTCCCAAGGAACTCACGACCGAGGCAAGTTCGGAAGCCGTGCCGGGGGAACGGAGTGGCAGCGCGGATTGGGAAACGGCGCTGCGGCGCTGGGCGGAGCACCATGCGGTGAGTTCCAGCGTGCCCATCCTCGACGAGGCCGTGCCGCGCTTCGAACGCTTGATGATCCAGGTGGCCCTGACCCGCACCCAGGGGCGTCGCCACGATGCGGCCCGCCTGCTCGGCTGGGGACGCAATACGCTCACGCGCAAGATCAAGGAACTTGCGATGGATGTCTGAGCGGCCTCAGGCGTCCTGCAGCCAACGGGCAGCGCGTTTGGCGAAGTAGGTCAACACGCCATCCGCCCCGGCGCGCTTGAACGCGAGCAGCGATTCAAGCGCCACCGCGCGTTCGTCGAGCCAGCCATTTTGCGCGGCGGCCATCAGCATCGCGTACTCGCCACTCACCTGGTAGACGAAGGTCGGCATGCTGAAGGTTTCCTTCACCCGTCGGACGATATCCAGGTAAGGCATGCCCGGTTTGACCATCACCATGTCGGCACCTTCGGCAATGTCGAGCGCCACTTCCCGCAGCGCTTCGTCGGTATTGCCGGGATCCATCTGGTAGGTCTGCTTGCCACCCTTGCCGAGGTTCGGTGCGGAGCCGACGGCATCACGGAATGGACCGTAGAAGGCCGACGCGTATTTCGCGGCATAGGACAGGATGCGCGTATTGACGAAGCCATCTGCTTCCAGCGCGTCGCGGATGGCGCCGATGCGTCCGTCCATCATGTCCGACGGTGCCACGATGTCCACACCAGCTTCCGCCTGGGACAATGCCTGTCGCACCAGGATTTCCCGCGTCAGATCGTTCAACACGTAGCCTTTGGCATCCGGCACACCGTCCTGGCCGTGGGTCGTGAAAGGATCCAGTGCCACGTCCGTCACGATGCCGAGATCCGGCAGCGCGTCCTTGAGCGCGCGGACGGCGCGCTGCGTCAGGCCGTCCGGGTTGTAGGCTTCGCGACCATCTTCGGTCTTGCGCTCGATTGGCGTCACCGGAAAGAGCGCAATCGCCGGCACGCCCAGCGCATGGAGTTCGCGCGCTTCCTTCAGGAGGAGATCTATCGACAGCCGGTCGATGCCGGGCATGCTCGCGATGGGTGCGCGCGCGTCCTTGCCTTCAGTCACGAAGACCGGGCAGATGAGATCATCGACGGTCAAGGTCGATTCGCGCATCAGGCGGCGGGTGAAGGCATCGGCGCGCATGCGCCGCGGGCGGGTCCTTGGGTATTGCGAATCCGGGATCAGGCTCATGCGGTACCTCGGTCAGGTTGGGGCATCGACGTGCGGCAGGCTGTCGCTGCCCGCCCGTGGTCTCAGCCGGGCGTTGCCGGCAGTTCAGCGCAGCGCGCTTCAATCCAGTCGGCGACCTCGTCGGTCACTTCTGATGCCTTGCGGCCGGTAGTTTCGATAGGCGCGCCGACGATCACCTCGATGGTACCTGCCTCCTTGCGCATCGAGTTCCGCGCCCAGAAGGCCCCGGCATTGTGCGCCACCGGCACGATGGGACAGCCAGCCTGCACCGCCACAGCGGCCCCACTCGAGGAATATCGCCCCCGCTGGCCAAGTGGCATGCGCGTGCCTTCGGGGAAAATCAGTACCCACCAGCCATCAACAATGCGTTCCTTGCCAGCAGCCAGCATATGGCGCAGCGCCTTGGCGCCTGCCTTGCGATCGATGGCGATGGGATTGAGGCTCCACATGCCCCAGCCAAAGAAGGGCAGGCTCAGGATTTCCTTCTTGAGCACCTGCGACTGCGGCGGGAAGATCATCTGGAGCGTGATGGTCTCCCATGCCGACTGGTGCTTGCAGAGGATGACGCAGGGTGCGTCGGGCAGCGGCGCCTGGAACGTTACCCGCCAGCCGAGGCCGCAGGTCAGCTTGAGCCAGAACAAAGTGAACACCGACCAGCGGGTAATCACGAAGTACCGCCAGCGGCGCGGCAGCGGCAAGATGAGGACCCCTACCACGCCGAAGAACACGGTGACCGGGATGACACCCGCATAGAAAAGGAGTGAACGGATCTGGGTCGGCATCGGGTGGCTACTTCAGGCGCCGCACCACGGCGGCAAGATCCGGGTAGACGTTGAGCCGTTCGCGCGCAGGCAGCTTTGCCAGGGTTTCCATGCCGTGGCCGGTTTCGACCAGGACCGCGCGTGCGCCCACGGCGCGTGCAGCGTCGAGGTCGGTCATGCGATCCCCCACGAAGATGGCTTCGTTGAGTGGCGCTCCGGTGCGCATGCCGATGTTTTCAAGCAGGCCAGGTCGCGGCTTGCGGCAGCGGCAACCGTCGTCTGGACCGTGGGGGCAGAACAGGATGGCGTCGATGCGGCCGCCGAGGCGCTGGACCTCGCTGAACATGCGGTTGTGGATGCGTTGCAGTTGTCCCACGTCGATGAGGCCGCGGGCGATGCCTGACTGGTTGGACACCACGAACACCCGAAAGCCCATCTGGCTCGCCGCCGCAAGGGCCTCGACGCTACCGGGAATCGGATGCCATTCCTCCGGCGTCTTGATGTAGTCGGGCGACTCCTCGTTGATGACGCCGTCGCGGTCGACGATGAGTAGGCGCATGGCGTGGGTCACCGGGCGATGAGGCTTAGGTCGGCGACGCGCAGGAACAGCGCTTGCAGGGACAGCAGCAGTTGCAGGCGCGCGGTGCGGAGGTGCTCGTCTTCTGCCATTACCATGACCTGGTCGAAGAACGCGTTGACCGGGGCTTCCAGCGCAGCCAGCCGTGTAAGGTAGGCGCTGTAGTTGCCAGCAACAGCCAAGGCTTCAGTTTCGCGTGAAGCCGATTCCAGCTCGCGGAAGAGCGCAAGTTCCGCGCCTTCTACCAAACGTCTCTCGTCGAGCCCGCCGGGCGTGAATCCCGGAGCCTTGCGCAGGAGGTTGCTAATGCGTTTGTTGGCGGCCGCGAGGGCAGTGGCCTCTGGAAGCTTCAGGAATTCTTCGACTGCCTCCGTACGCCGAGAGAGATCCCAGGGGGAAGCCGGGCGCGTCGCCAGTACCGACTCCACGACGTCGGCGCGGGCGCCGCGATCAACGAGATAGCCACGAGCGCGATCGAGCATGAAATCCAAGACGGTGTCCGCGGTGTTCGGCCCGATGCGCTCGCCGTGGCCGTCAGCCGCCATACCCAGCGCCGCCCGCAGGTCAATGTAGGAACGGCTTTCGATGCAGATGCGCAAACTGCCGAGCGCCGCGCGACGGAGGGCATAGGGATCCTTGTCTCCGGTTGGCGCACTACCCACCCCGAAGATACCAATTAGGGTATCGAGCTTGTCGGCGAGGGCGACCGCCCGGCCGGCATTCGAGCGTGGGATGTTGTCGCCCGCGAATCGAGGCCAATAGAATTCGCCAAGGGCATCCGCAACCGCGGGATCCTCGCCCTCGTTGCGTGCGTAGTAGGCACCCATGGTGCCCTGGAGTTCGGGAAATTCGCCGACCATTTCCGAGACCAGATCACAGCGTGAGAGGAGGCCGACGCGCTGCGCAATAGCGGGGTCGGCCAAGAAATCGTGGGCTATTTTTCCTGCGAGTTCCGCAACCCGCTCGCTCTTTTCGGACAGGGTGCCCAGGCGCCGCTCGAACACCATATCTTTAAGTCGCACAAGCCTCGTAACGTTGCCTTGCGCGCGGTCCTTGTTCCAGAAGAAGGCGGCGTCGCTGAGGCGTGGACGAATCACGCGTTCGTTGCCATTGCGAATGACGGTGGGGTCCGGGCTGTCGATATTGGCGATCGTAATGAACTGATTGAGGAGCTTGCCGTGCGCATCTTCCAGCGGGAAATACTTCTGGTGGCCCTGCATGCTGGCGATGAGCGCTTCGCGGGGCACGTCCAGGAAGTGGGTATCGAAGCTGCCCGTGATGGCACTGGGCCATTCCACCAGTGCAGTCACTTCGTCGAGGAGGGCTGGGTCCACGATGGCGCGACCCCCGGCGGCGTCCGCCGCCGCGACGATGAGTTGCCGCACCTTCGCCTTGCGCCCGGCGAAATCGGCCATGACCTTGCCGTCGTCCAGGAGTTGCCGCGCAAAGTCGGCAGGCGCATTGACCGTGATGGAGCCGACGCCCATGAATCGATGGCCGAAGGTCTGTCGCCCACTCTTGATCCCATACACGCTGGCCGGCACAACGTCCTGGCCATGCAGGAGCACCAGCCAGTGGACGGGGCGGACGAACTGGTGGTCGGCACTGCCCCAGCGCATGCGTTTGGGGATAGGCAGCGCGGCCAGCGCACGTTCGAGGATGCCTGGCAACAAGCTGCTGGTCGGCTGCCCCGGGGCTTCAGCGCGATACACGAGCCACGCACCTTTGTCGGTTTCCAGGCGTTCCAGGGCATCGAAGGCCACGCCACAGGAGCGGGCAAAGCCGAGTGCTGCGCCAGTGGGCGCGCCCTGCTTGTCGAAAGCGGCGTTCAATGCCGGGCCGCGCCGCTCGATTTTATGGTCCGGCTGGTAGCGGGGAAGCTGCTCGACAAGCACCGCGAGGCGGCGCGGGGTGGCGAAGCTCCGGCAGGCGCCGTGCACGAGACCGACGTCCGCAAGGCCCAGCAGGATTTCCTTCTCCAGGTGCTGTGACAGCAC
>JAYTTZ010000237.1:0-20173 GCA_043744805.1 Gammaproteobacteria bacterium | reverse complement strand
ATAACGGTGTGCAATCGGGCAGCGACGCGCGTGACCACCCCAGGATTGAAGGCCATGGCGCCGAGGGCGATGTGGTGCTTGCGTTGTCACGAGCATCCAGCACCGCACCCCTCTCCCCCGGCCCCTCTCCCTTCGCCGGAGAGGGGCCGGGGGAGAGGGGGAGGCGTGGCACGGGTTCAGCCGCCAGGGCCCACATCGCCGTTTTTGAATCGACCATTCTTCGAGAGTCTGCTGTCCATGTCCTTGCCCCGTCTGTCCGTCCCCTACGCCCTGCTGCTTTACGTCGGCCTGCTGTTTGGCCTGCGCACCTTCGGCGTCAGTGGCGGCAGCATCGACGACGCGGAACAACTGCTCTACAGCCAGTCCTGGGCCTGGGCCTACAGCGCCCACAATCCGCCCGGTCCCACGTGGATCACCTGCGCGCTGCAGGCCTTGACCGGGCCACGCCTGCTGGCCGTGACCCTGCCGAAGTTCCTCTGGCTCTTCGTTTGCGCCATCGCGCTGTGGCAATGCGCTTTGCGCCTGCTCTCCTCGCGCACCCTCGCTGTCCACGCCACCCTGTGGCTGGCCGGCATCTACTACGTGATCTGGGAATGCGTGCTCAACTACAGCCACAGCGTGCAGGTGCTGGCCGTGTCGATGCTGTGCGTCTGGCAGGTGCTGCGCATGCGGCGTGCCCGCACCTGCGTGGACTACCTGCTGCTGGGCGTGCTGCTGGCGCTGGGGATGGTGTCGAAGTTCAACTTCGCGGTGCTGGTGCTGGCGATGGGCCTGGCCTCGCTTGCCGTGCCGGCGTATCGCGCCGCGCTGCTGGATGCGCGTCTCGGCCTCACCGTGCTGGTGGCCGCCGGCCTGGTGGCCCCGGTGCTGCACGCCCAGTGGGGCCTCCTCGCCGCGCAGGCGGCGGCCACCACGGCCAAGTTCGCACTGGCCCCCGCGTGGTCCCTGCCGGTGGCGCTGAAAGGCGCCGGGACGGCCGTGGTCGCGCTGCTGAGCTGGCTTTCGCCGCTGCTGGTGTTCGTGCTGGTCGCGGCACCCCACGTGTTCAAGGCCGTACCGGCGGGCAAGCCCGTGTTGACTCCGGACGGTGGCGACGCCCGTGAAGACGAACGCTGGTTACGCATGCTGGGGCTCGCGCTGCTGCTGGCCGTGATGGCGCTGGTGGTGGGCAGCCGCGCGGCTGAGGCACGCACCCACTACTACCAGGTCGCGGTGCCCCTGGTGCTGTGGCTCGCGCTGCGTGCGGACTTGCAGCGCGTGGACCGGCGTCGCTGGCAGGCGGTGAGTGCGCTGTGCGCACTGCTTGCCGTGGTCGCGCCCGCCTTGCTGGCGCTGGAGATTTCTGGCGCAGTCAAAGTCACCGGCAAGTCGCGCCTCGCGGTGCCTTATGCCGGCTTGGCTGATGCGCTCCGCGCCAGTGGTTTCCGCCAGGGCATGGTCGTGAGCCAGGACTGGCCGCACGCGCTGTCCGGCAACCTGCGGCCTTACCTGGACGGTTCAAGTTTCTTCTCGCTGGCGCATCCCGACTACCTGCCACCGCTGCCGGCCGGGGATGCCCAGTGCCTGGTGGTGTGGCAGACCGGCGAGGCGCCGGCCGCCGTGAAGACCGCACCGCAGGCCGTGCAGCCACTGCTGGCCAGGGAGACCACCGGCCTGCGTTACGGCCAGCTTGTGTTGCGGACCCGTGGGCCGGCTGGTGTCAAGGTCGGGATCGGTTGGGCGCTGTGGCCGGCGCTTGCGCCCTGTACGACGCTCGTCGAGGCCGTGCGCCAGCAGTAAGGCTAGAGGTAGTGCTTGCGCACCAGCTGCGCCTTGTACTCATAGCGGGGCAAGGCCTGTGGCGGCACCAGTTCGATTTCCGCCCGGAACATCAGCTTCTCGCGCAGCCGCGCTTCAATCGCCTGCTTGAGTCCCGCCGCATCGGCGTGCGTCGGTTCGTGCTCCATCTTGAGGTGCACGGGTGGCTCCCAGCCTTCGGGTGGCTCCTGGTGCAGCTGGATTTCCATGCTGCCGTTCGTCGCCGGCGCAAAGCTCGCGATGACGTCGCGCACCGCTGAGGGATAGACGTTCACGCCACGCACGATCAGCATGTCGTCGGTGCGCCCGATGATGCGGATGCCAAAACCCGTGCGGCCGCAGTCGCAGCGCGTGTGGGTGACCTCCACGTGGTCACGCGTGCGGAAGCGGATGAGCGGCGGCGATTCGCGCTGCAGGGACGTGCACACCAGTTCGTCGCGGGCGCCGTCTGCAATCGCGACGGGCGCACCGGTGTCGGGATCGATCAGTTCGGGATGGAGGATCCCCTGCGCCATGCAGTGCATGCCGTGGCGATCCGCGCATTCCGCCCAGGCCGTCCCGCAGTAGTCGCCATTCCCGGAGACTTCCATCAACCGGCAGCCGAAGGTGTCTTCGATTTGCTGGCGGACCCACGGAATGGACGCGCCCGGCTCGCCGCCGCCGAAGATGATCCTGAGCCCGGGCGACCGCGGGTCGATGCCGCGCGACGCCAGCGCCTGGACGAAATGCAGCGGATAGGACGAGGCGCAGAGCAGGGCGTTGGCGCGCGCGAAACGGAAGGCGTCCACCAGGCGATCGGTCATGTTCACGCCCACCGGAATGCACGTGCCCACCGTCTCGAAGGCGTCGGCGTAGGACGCCGCGACCACGCAGGGCGAGACCACCACCGGCACCACGTGTCCGGGCCGCAGCCCCGCGCACCAGAACGCGCGCACCGCAGCTTCGCGCCAGATGGCGATGTTGTTGCGGGTGAGGCCGATGTAGGTCGGGCGACCCGTGGTGCCGCTGGTCGAATACACGCGACGCACTTCGCGCGGATCGCAGGCGAGGTGCGTGCCGAACAGTGGCTCGACGCGCTGGCTTTCGCGCAGTTCGCTTTTCTCCGTGAACGGGAAACCCGTGAAGGCCTCGAGGTGCGGCAGCGCGAGATCGCGCGGGATCCTCGGCGTAGAGATCGACCTCGTGGCCCTTGCTCACGATGAGCCCGAGCTTGGGGCCTGCGCGCTGCGCCAGCACGTTCGAAGTGATGGTGGACGACCAGCGTACGCGCGCGACTCGCTCCATGAAATCACCGAGTGAGGCAGCTGCCACTGGCGGCAGCTGCGGCGTCCAGGCTTGGCATGGAGGAGACGGTGACGTCGTGGCGGAGGGATTCGACCTTGATGAGCAGGGGCTGGGCGCCGCCGGTCACCAGGGTGTCGGTCATGGTGCCACCGGTGTCGATGTCGACCTTGTACAAGCTTGTGTCTCCCGTCGTATCCGGCAGTGACCGCCCGGGGACCGCCTGCACGTTGTGGTTGTCGGGGCGAGGATGTCCCGGTGGGGGCGGACATTAAGCTTGGCGAGCGCGGGTCCGTCTATGTCCGCTGGAGACAAGGTCTCCTTACGGACGTCAAGGCGGTGGAACAGGCCGCGCTGGTGTTTGCTCCGGACATCCTGCAGGCGCGTTTGGCCTGCCGCCGGCGTTGCCAGGCTGGTGGAAATCCAGCGCACTCGCCATTCTGCGCACCCGGAGTGCTCGCATTCGCCACCGGATCCTGTGTAGCTTCCGGATGTCGTGCGCTGGCACGCAACGCATTGCCTTCACCACTTCGAAACCCGGGGAGCACCCTGCATGCTGATTCGCCTTTTGCTGGTTGGCCTGCTGCTAGGGGGCATCGGTGTCGGCTATCGCTACGTGGCGCTGAGTGATTGGGGCTGGACGCCGCTGCACGCGGCGGAATTTCCCGACGACGGCTGCGAAACGTATTTCATGATGCGGGGCATCCACCAGGATCCCAAAGCCGATCCGGCCAACGCAGCGCTGGTCGCGCGTTGCGAGCCCCAGGCGCAGGAGATCGCGTGGGTGCCTTCGCAGATCGGCGACGTACTGCGCTTTGACCGGCCTTCGATGCTCCGCCTGCGGGTGGACGTGATCGACATGGCGCCCGAGTACCAGGAAGCCTACCCCACCATGCTCGTCGAGTTTCCGTATCCGCCGGCGCCGGTGGCGAACGACGCACGCTGGCGGCCACCGGGCGGCCTGCAAGCCCCGTTCACCGCCGGGCAGCGTCAGAAACTCTCGCGCTACTGGAACCCGAGCTGGGCGGGGCTCTTCGCCGAATGGACCCTGGGGCGCGGCAACCACGAAGTCTGGCTGGGCGCGGCGGCCATCCGCGACCCCCGCAATTGCGCGAGCGTGGAGCAGGATGGGAAGCGCCCCGAACGCGTGTGCGTGATGCACCTCTATAACCAGAAGGGCGAGCCGGTGACCATGCGTTTCCCGCTGGATCGCAAGCTTGAATGGCGCTTTGAAGTCCTGGACATCTGCCGCTTCGGCGGACGCGAGCGGCGCTGGGATAATCCGCTCGCGCGCGCGTGGTTCGGCGCCGTCGAATACGCCGACACCGGCTGCAAGCCGTATGTCAGCACGCCGAAGGTCGCCGCGCCGTAGGGTGCTTGCGCTCGCCTTGCAGAAGATCACCACACCAGAAAACCGACGGGGAGTTGCGCGCATGAGAACATCCGGATTGATGCTGCTGCTGGGCGTGCTTGCAACGCCCCTGCAGGCCGCAAGCACCGTGGACGGCGCGATGATCGCCGACGAAAAGGCAGGCGCCAACTGGCTGTCCTATGGGCGCACCTACAGCGAGCAGCGCTACAGTCCACTCAAGGCTATCAATGCCAGCAACGTGGGCAGGCTCAACGTGGCCTGGTACCTCGACCTGCCCGGCCAGAAGTCCTTGCTGTCCACGCCCCTGGTGGTGGACGGCGTGATGTATTTCACTGGCAGCTACAGCGTGGTGTTTGCGGTCGACACCCGCACCGGCAAGCCGCTCTGGACCTACGACCCCAAGGTCATCGACACGGCCGGCGATCGCCTGCGGGTGATGTGGGACTCCAACCGCGGTCTTGCCTACTGGAAGGGTCGCCTCTTCGTGGCGACGGCCGATGGCCGCCTGAACGCCATCGACGCGGCGACCGGCAAGGAAGCGTGGAGCACGATGACGGTTGATCCGAAGCTGCCGTATTTCATCAACGGCGCGCCGCGCGTGTTCCGCGACAAGGTCATCATCGGCAACGGCGGTACGGAGTGGGGTCCGCTGCGTGGCTACGTTACGGCCTATGACACCGACACCGGCAAGCAGGCCTGGCGCTTCTACACCGTGCCCGGTAATCCGGCGGATGGCTTCGAGGATGAAGCCCAGGCCATGGCCGCCAAGACCTGGACGGGCGAATGGTGGAAGCACGGTGGCGGCGGGACGGTGTGGAACGGACTCACCTACGATCCGCAGTTCAACCGGGTCTACATCGGGACCGGCAACGGCTCGCCCTGGAACCGCAAGATCCGCAGCCCTGGCGGCGGCGACAACCTGTTCCTCTGTTCGATCGTGGCGCTTGATGCCGACACCGGCAAATACGTGTGGCACTACCAGACCACGCCGGGCGAGAGCTGGGACTACAACTCCAACATGGACATGGTGCTGGCCGATCTGGAGATCGACGGCAAGCCGGTGAAGGCGCTGATGCACGCGCCGAAGAACGGGTTCTTCTATGTCCTCGACCGGGCCACCGGCAAGTTGCTGTCTGCCGAAAAAATCGCGCAGGTGACCTGGGCGGAGCGGGTCGACAAGAAGACCGGCCGCCCGGTGGAAGCCAAGGGTGCAAGGTACGAGGACGGCGAAGCCACCCTCTATCCCAGCGCTTTTGGCGTGCACAACTGGCACGCCATGTCCTTCAACCCGGACACGGGCCTCGCCTACATTCCCATCATCGACGTCCCGGGCACTTTCACCGACAAGGGCTTCAAGTTGAAGCAATGGGATTCGCCGAGCTTCCAGTTCGACCCCGGCGTGGACCTCATGCGCGACGACGTGCCGCTCAAGCTCGACGCCGCTGCGCTGGTGGCCTGGGATCCGGTGAAGCAGAAGAAAGTGTGGGAGCAGAAGCTGCCCGGCGTGTGGAACCCCGGCACGCTCACCACCGCAGGCAACCTCGTGTTTGAAGGTCGCACCGACGGCAAGCTACTGGCCTATCGCGCCACCGACGGCATTCCGCTGTGGAGTACGGAGGTTGGCGTGGGGGTGTCGGCGCCGCCGATCACCTTCGAAGTGGACGGCAAGCAATTCGTGGCAATCCTCACCGGCTGGGGTGGCGCAGGGGTGTCGATGGCTGGCGCCATCACCGCCCAGCATGGCTGGCAGTACGGCATGCAGCCGCGGCGCCTCATCGTGTACTCGCTCGAAGGCGTGGCGACACTGCCCAGATCACCGCCGCCGAGCTTCGCCAAGGCGCTCCTCCAGGATGACTTCAAGGTGGATGAACTCCTCGCCGACACGGGCAGCCACGTGTTCCTCAAGAACTGCGTGATGTGTCATGGGGGTGGCGCGGTCGCGGGCGGCTATGCGCCTGATCTCCGCGCCTCGCAGGCACCGGTCTACGATGAAGCCTTCAAGCAAATCGTGGTCAGCGGCAGCCGCTTGCAGCAGGGCATGCCGAAGTTCAAGGAACTGACGGACACGGATCTCAAGGCCCTTCAGCACTACATCCGGCGCCAGGCCCGCAAGGCGACGACGGCGGCGCAACTCGGCGAATAGGACGCTCCGCGCAGTCAAGCGCAGGGATTGATCTGGCGGCTGCGCGCAACGCCGGGCTTGGGGTGCTTGCGGACGCTGATCGCTGCGCCCGGACGGCGGCAAACCAGGCGCCGGGCAACCCTCTCGGCCTACACTGGCGGCTCCATCACCAGCGCAGGACACCCGCACGATGACTTCCCCCCTCTCTCCGGCGGCGCTCGAAGCGCTCTGGGCCAAGCACCTCGAAGGCGAATTCACCACCAAAGATGTCGAGGCCACGCTCGAAACCATGGTTGAAGACGCCTACGTGAACCACCTGCCCGTCAACACCGGTGGCCGGGGCAAGGCTGAACTGCGGCGCTTCTATGCTGAGGATTTCATCCCGTCCTGGCCGGCGGATCTCGTCATGACGCCGGTCAACCGGGTCGTGGGCACCGGCCAGTTGGTGGATGAACTCCACCTGACCTTCACCCATGACCGCGAGATGCCCTGGTTTCTGCCCGCCGTGCCGGCCACGTACAAGCGCGTGGAGGTTGATCTTGTCGTTGTCGTGCAGTTCGAGGGTGACAAGCTGGCCTGCGAGCGAATCTATTGGGATCACGCCACCGTGTTGCGCCAGATCGGGCTACCCGGCGCGTGAAGGCACGGCACCGGCAAGGACCGGCGAGGTCGCCGGCCCTTACGCGGGGATTTACTCCGGGAGGAGGGTGCCCGAACCGCCCATTTCAGCCGGCACGTCCTGCTGCTTCGGCAGGCCGTCCTGGATGCGCAGGCAGGTCTCGCCGTAGAACACGTGGAGGCCCGGCTCGAACTTGAGGCTGGGCAGGATGGCGGCGTAGACGTCGACCAGGCCCATGGCCGGATGGTCGGTCATGAGGTGGCCGCCGCACTTGGTGCACCACTTGCGCGAGCTGCCCGGGGTCTTGTTGTAGGTGCCGATGAGATCCGCACCCTGCGTCACCTTGACGCCATCCGGCGCCCACAGCGAAAACGCGTTCACCGGACCGGCGGACCAATGCCGGCAGGACGCGCAGTGGCAGTAGCCCATGGCCGCCGGGGCGCCGGTTACTTCGAGCTTCACTGCGCCACAGAAACATTCGCCATGATGGACGTTGCTCATCGTTCACTCCCCTTGATGGACGCCGCCGGTGGGGTGCACGGGCGGCCAATGGTTACGGAGCGGGGATGGTAGCCCCCGCGTCAGGACGCCACAACGCGACGCTACTTTGGTGCGCGGCGGCACGGGTAAACTCTGGATCATCTCGACCAGTAACCGAAGGAAAACCGCGCATGCGTCTCGCCAATAAAGTGGCCCTCATCACCGGGGGTGCGGCAGGTATCGGACTCGCAACCGCCCAACGCTTCGTGGCCGAAGGCGCGAAAGTCATGCTGGTCGACCTGCAGGAAGCCCAACTGGCCGCTGCGGTTGCCGGACTCGGCGCCGACGCCGCCGCCTGCATCACGGCGGACGTGAGCCAACCCGATGACACCGCCCGCTACGTGCAGGCCACGGTGCAGCGCTTTGGTCGCATCGATGTCTTCTTCGCCAACGCCGGCATCGAAGGCGAAGTGAAGCCCATCCCGGAGTACAGCATCGAGATGTACGACCGCGTCATGGCGGTGAACGTCCGGGGCGTGTGGCTGGGCCTGCGCGCGGTAATCCCGGTCATGGCGAAGACCGGTGGCGGCAGCATCATCCTGACCTCTTCGCTCGGTGGCCTGCGCGGCACCCCGAAGATTGCCGCCTACATCGCGGCCAAGCATGCGGTGGTTGGCCTCATGAAGTCCGCCGCGCTCGAATGCGCGTCGCTCAACATCCGCGTCAACACGATCAATCCAGCCCCCATTGCCACCCGCATGATCGAGTCGCTCGAATCCCAGTGGGGTCCGGGCCAGACCGAGCGCGTGAAGTCCCGGCTGGAACACGCGGTGCCGCTGCGGCGTTATGGCAAGCCCGAGGAAGTGGCCAGCCTGGTGCTGTACCTCGCGAGCGACGAAAGCAGCTACACCACCGGCAACAGCTTCCCCATCGACGGCGGCATGTCGGCGGCCTGAGGCGCCGGACACGGGAGCACAGGATGAAATTCGGGCTCTTTTACGAACACCAGCTCCCCAAGCCCTGGACCGCGGACAGCGAATACCAGCTGCTGCAGGACTCACTGGCACAGATTGAACTGGCCGACGCGCTGGGCTACGACTACGCCTGGGAAGTCGAGCACCATTTCCTCGAGGAGTATTCGCATTCCTCCGCGCCGGAAGTCTTCCTCGCTGCCGCCAGCCAGCGGACGAAGCGCATTCGACTCGGCCACGGCATCATCCAGCTCACCACCAACCATCCTGCCCGCGTGGCGGAACGCGTGGCAACGCTCGACCTCATCAGCAATGGCCGGGTGGAGCTTGGCCTCGGGGAAGGATCGAGCACCACCGAACTCCATCCCTTTGATCGGCGCTACCGCGAGAAGCGCGAGATCTGGGAAGACGCCGTGCGCTGCCTGTTGCCGATGTTCTGGCAGGAAGGCTGGTCCTACGACGGCCCGCACTTCAAGTTCCCGCTGCGCAACGTCGTGCCCAAGCCGCGCCAGCAGCCACATCCGCCGCTGTGGGTCGCCTGTTCGCAGATGGAAACCATCCGCATGGCAGGCCGTCGTGGGATGGGCGCGCTGGCGTTCCAGTTCGTGGACTCTGCAGGCGCGCGCGCCTGGGTCCACGCCTACTACCACGCAATCGTCCACGAACTCGACAAGCTTGCCGACTACCAGACCAACCCCAACCTCGCGATCGTCGCCGGATTCATGTGCGCACCGACCGATGAAGAAGCCGAGCGCCTTGCCGACGGCTGGACCTTCTTCCAGTTTTGCCTCGCTTTCTATGGCAAGAACGGGCCGGTGGTGCCGGGGACGATTTCCCTGTGGGACGAGTACCAGGCGTGGCGGGCGAGCGGCGGGGGGAAGCAGCTTGGCACCTCCCTGATCGGCTCGCCGGCGACCCTGCGAGCGCGGTTGCGGGAGTTCGAGGAAAGCCACATCGATCAGGTCATCCTGTTGAACCAGGCGGGCCGCACCAGCCACCAGGCAATTTGCGACAGCCTCGAACTCTTCGCCCGTGAAGTGATGCCCGAGTTCCAGCAGCGGGACGCGAACCAGCAGGCGTGGAAGCAGTCCGTGCTGAAGGGCGAGATCACGCTCGAGGAAATCGACACCACGCCCCATCAGAAGCGGGCGATTGCAGATCCTGGCCAGCGCGATCAGAACTTGATTGCAGGCTGACGGAAAGCGGGCCGCGACGAATTCTGGCCAGGTGCCAGCAGGTCCCGGGACCCGTGGCAAGCCTCTCAAGACGCTGAGTGCATGGCTTCCCTGCTGCGCCAGCAGGGTGTCGAGGCGGCCTTTGTCAGTGGCGGAACGCGCGACGTATCCCGGCGGAAAATCATCGGTGATTTCAAAGCAGGTCGCACGCAGGTTCTGTGCAATTGCGAGGTCCTGACTACCGGCTTTGACGCTCCCAAAGTTACGCATGTCGTCATGGCGAGGCCAACGGTCAGTCAGGTTCTGTACGAGCAGATGGTTAGCCGCGGATTGCGCGGGCCTACATTCGGCGGCACTGCCACATGCCAGGTTGTCGATCTTGAGGACAACTACCGCTCGGAGCGGCCGGAGCCGGGCGGCGGGTTCCGCGGAATAACTCGAGCCCACGATCAGCAGTTCCTGGCCCGCGAACTCCACGGCGTCGCGGCAATCGTGCGAGTGCAGCACGCGTCCCGGAAATTTGTTGAAACCTTCAAAGGCCGGGATGTTCGGGGTGGAGAAGTGGCCACTCGCGTTGATGACGAAATCGAATTCAGCCGTCGTGGTGGTGTCGGTGATGAGGTGGTGCGTGGTGACTGCGAACTTGCGCGTGGCGGGCGAATACTCGACCGAGCGGACCGCGGTGTTGAACTGCCTGTAGTTACGGACGTCCGAGCGTTCGACCCGACCGGCGATGTAGTGGTGCAGGACTTCACGCGGCGGGTAGGAGGGAAGCGCGCGGCCGAAGTGCTCCTCGAAGCTGTCATCCGCGAACTCCAGGCATTCCTTCGGGCCGTTGGACCACAGGTAGCGGTACATGCTGCCGTGCACAAGTTCACCGAATTCATCGGTACCCGTGCGCCACGTGTAGTTCCACAATCCACCCCAGTTCGACGGTCGCTCGAAGCACGCGAGGTCCGGGATTTGCACGCCCTTGGCACGGGCGGATTCGAATGCCCGGAGGGCGGCGAGGCCGCAGGGGCCCGCGCCGATGATCGCAACACTGTTCATGGAGGTTTTGCCCTTCGAAGTGGATTCATCAGGCGAAAAACTAGCGCAGTGCGCTCGTCCCTGTAAGCAAGGCTTTTCATATGCCGCAACTTTCTTTACTTTGGTGCAACATGGAAACAGCAGCGAAAATCTGGTCCCCGGGGACGGTCGAAGAGGCCTGCGACATCTTCGCTCGCGAACGCATTGAAACCGTGCACGCAGGGCTGTTCGACACGGAAGGCGTGTTCCGCGAGAAGCGCCTGCCGGTTGGTCTGGCCAAGCATTACTTCGAACACGGCTGGTCCTTCATTGACGCCCTGCCGTACTGGGGGCCGAACGACGCAGTGCGCAAGGACCTTCCGTATAACAGTGAGCGCTGCGTGCTGGATCCGGGGAGCCTCCGGCCCTATCCCTTCGAGCCGAACGCCGCGTTGCTGGTGGCCGAATACACCGGGCCGAACGCCGCGTTGGCGCCACGTGCCCTGCTGGCGGCCCAAATCGAACGCGCGAAATCGATGGGATTCTCCGCGCTGGGTGCGGCGGAATTCGAGTTCATCATCCTGGCGGAAACGCCGGACTCGCTGACGCACAAGCAGTACGAAGGCCTTGCGACCTACGCGCAGGAGAACCGCTGCTGGTCGGGGCTTTACCCCGCCTCGGGCGCCAGCTTCCTGCGGGAATACGACCAGTGCCTGAAGCGCGCCGACATCCCGCTGCACCACATGTGTGCGGAGCTGGGGCCGGGATGCCTGGAAGCGTCGCTGCCAACGCGCGACCTGGCGACCGCGGCCGACGACAGCGCCTTGTTCAAGCTGTTCACCAAGGCTTTCTGCATCCAGCAGGGGACGACGGCGTCATTCATGGCACAGCTGTCCGACGCCCACCCGGGCCTCGGCGGCCATCCCATCATTTCGCTGCACTCGGCCAATACCGGGCTGCCGTCCTTCCACGATCCAAGGCACCCGACAGGCCTCTCGCTCGTCGGTCGCCAGTTCATTGCCGGCGTGCTCCAGTGCCTGCCGGAATTGATGCCGATGTTTGCGAGTACGGTGAACGCCTACCGCCGGTACGTGCCGGGCAACTGGGCGCCCCGCACCGCGACCTGGGGCCTCGGCAATTACACCTGCGGGCTGCGTATCGTCAACGGCAGGCCGGAAGACACCCGCGTGGAATTCCGCCTCCCCGGCGCGGACACCAATCCGCACCTTGCCTTCGCGATGTTGCTGGGTGCGGGCCTCCACGGCATCGAACGCAAACTGAAGCCTCCGCCGGTGACCACCGGGATCGGACGCGAATTCGTCCACCCCGCCATTGGGCCGTTGCCGCGCACCTTGCTGGAAGCCGCCGAGCGCATGCGCGCGAGCGACACCGCCAAGGCGCTGTTCGGTGCGCGTTTCGTCGATCACTTCACGGCAAGCTGCATCCAGGAAGACCACCTGATGCGCCGGCATATCTCGGCGTTCGAGCGTCGGCGTTACCTGCACCACGTTTAAGTCACCCATCAAGAGCCTGCGGGCTGAATTCAAGGAGAAGGCGATGACCGCTTTGGACGCTTATGTGAAAGATGCCGCCCGGACTGACGGTGTGAAGAAAGTCCGAGCCCTGATCAACTCACTGGGTATCGAGTACATCTACTACCAGTTCGTGTCGGTGACCGGCCGCATCGTTGGCAAGGGCGCGCCAGCGGATCACTGGGAGAGAATCTCCACCAAGGGCTTCCAGCTGGTCTACGGGTCCACGGCCAACCTCTTCATCAGCCGCAAGGGGCGTTACCTCGGCTATGGACCAGAAGCGAGCGAACTCGTGGGCATCGCCGACCCTGAAACCTTCTGCCAGTTGCCGTGGGAGCCGAAAGTGGCGCGCGTCTTCTGCACCTTGTTCCGCAATCGCGAAGAACCGAACGATGCGGGTGGGTTCCTCAGCTCCGACTGCCGCGGCAACCTCAAGCGCGCGCACGCGGCCTTCGAACAGAAGCACGGCCTGCGCCTGCGCCTTGGCACCGAGCCAGAAATGATGTGGTTGAAGAAAGGCGCCGACGGCAAGCCAGACGGCGGCGTGACGAAGCCCTTCTGCTACCACATCGATCAGTTCGAGGAGCTGCGCCCGATTACGCTCAGGGTCACCGAGTACTGCCGCAAGATGGGCATCGACTGCATCCAGGGCGACCATGAAGACGCGCCCGGCCAGCTGGAACTCAACTGGACTTACGACGACGTCGAACGAACCTCCGATCGCCTGACCACCTACCGCCAGATTTGCGCGCAGGTGGCGCGGGAATTCAACGTCATCGCCTGCTTCATGACCAAGCCCTTCATGAAGGTTTCGGCCAACGGCTGCCACCACAATTTCTCGCTGTGGAAAGGCGGCAAGGATGCCGTGGTGAAGCTCGGCGACGACGGCAGGCACGCAATGCCCGATGTCCACAAGTATGTCGTGGGCGGCCAGAACAAATTCGATCCGGAAGGTGACGATCCGCGCATGCCGGGAGAGGTGGGCGTGTGGGCGGCTGGTGGCATCCTCAAGCACCTACCCGCGCTTACCGCGATCGGCGCCTCGACCGTCAACTCCTATCGTCGACTCATGGATCAGGGCTACTGGGCACCGGTGTACAACAACTGGGGCTATCAGAACCGCACCTGCGCGCTCCGGGTTTCCGCGCCTGGACGCTTCGAGTACCGCGCGGTCGATTCGATGGTCAATCCCTACCTGCTCAACTCCGCGCTGCTGGCGGTGATGGACGAAGGGATCAGCAAGCAGATGGATCCGGGTCCGCTGGAGCAGCGGAACATCTACGAGCTCGAACTTGCCGGGAAGAAAGTGGTCAAGCTCCCCAACAACCTCGGCACGGCGCTGGACGCGATCGAAGCCGACCCGCTGGTGCGCTCGAGCATGCCGGGCGAAATGTGGGACGTGTTCATCGACTACAAGCGCGACGAGTGGGACAAGTTCCTGGCCACGGTCACGGCCTGGGATCACGAGACCTACATGGACTGCCTGCCGTAAGGCAGCCAGCGAGGAACCAGTGCCATGCAAGACTTTGCGATTTCCGACCAGCAGATCGAGGACTTCAAACGCGACGGGTTCATCACGGTCGACCGGATCATCTCGGACGCGGAAGTGGCGGTTCTGCGGGAGCGCTATGACGAGCTCTTCAAGGGCAAGTTCGAGACCGGCCTGGTGCCGGACGAAGTGAACTGGCTGGAAGGCCGCGATCCCCCGGATCGCACCCGCCAGATCTGCAACGGCTGGAAGTCCGACCGTTTCGTGGCCGGCGTCATCCTGCAGGAATCGATAGGCCGTGCCTGCGGTCGCCTTGGCCACTGGCCCGGGACCCGCATCAGCCAGGACAACATCCTGTGGAAGCCACCGGGCGGCAAGCCGCTCGGCTTCCACCAGGATTCGTCCTACGAGCAGTGGACCACCAAGCCTGACTGGGTCAGTTGCTGGATCGCCCTTGACGACACCACCGCCGAGGGCGGCACGGTGGAGTACGTGCGTGGCTCCAACCATTGGGGGCGCTCGGGGATGATCGAGCAGTTCCACGCACCGACTGATCCGACCAAGGACATGATGAAGGCTGCCGAGGCGGCCGGCGTTGGCAACGTCGAGCGCGTTCCCATCGTGGTCAAGGCCGGCGGCGGCGCCTTCCACGGCGGCTGGACCTGGCATGGTTCGGACGTGAACCGCCGCGACGTGCCGCGGCGTTCCATCGTCGCCCACTGCATGTCCTCCGACACCCGCTTCCACCCGAACTACGTCGGCTACATCTACAGCCGCTACAAGCGCTTTGGCGACGACAGCATGGACGAGTCCTTCTTCCCCATCCTGTGGCGCGAAGACGGCTACCGCTCGCCGTTCATCGACCCCTTCGCGGAACGGCTGATCACCTGGGGAGAAGCGGTTCCCACGTGAAGTTAAAGCGCCTCGGGATCCTGACCTGCGACGTCATCTGGGAGCCCCTGCGGTCTGCCCACGGTGACTACCTCGAGATGTACGGCGCGCTGCTCGGGCAGGCCGGCGGGTACTTTGAGCTCCGCCGGTATGCGGCGGATGCGGGCGAACTCCCCGGCGCTGTCGATGACTGCGATGCCTGGGTGATTTCCGGTTCCCGCGCGAGTGCTTACGAGCCCCTGCCGTGGATTCCTCCGCTCCTTGAACTGGTCCGGCAGATTCACCAGGTGGGCTCACCCCAGGTGGGCGTGTGCTTCGGCCACCAGCTGATGGCCGCAGCACTGGGCGGCAAAGTGGAGCGCGCTTCGATGGGCTGGGGACACGGCAACCTCGAGGTCCTGGTTGATTCCACGCCCGACGGTTCGGCGCCACCGGGGCGGCCCCTGCGCCTCTTCATGTCGCACCAGGATCAGGTCGTACGCCTCCCGCCCGGAGCCAGACGGCTGGCCTCCGCAGCCCACTGCCCCAACGCCATGTTCGTGCTTGACGAGCGCGTGCTCGGGATCCAGCCGCATCCGGAGTTCACCGCCGCCTTCATGCGGGATTTGACCGAAGAATCGACGGAACTGCGCCCGGAAATCCGGGCGCACTCGCTGACGACCATGGACCTGCCGGTAGACAACGCGCTGGTCGGCGGCTGGATGGCGCGTTTCCTGGGACTGCTGCCGGGGTAGTGGGCTGCGTGGGTGGGGCAGGGGGCCAGAATGACTATCCATATTCCACATTGATCTTGCGCCGGCGGGCTTTGGGCGCAGTCCGGGGCCCTGCGTCTGTATTAAGCCCGGCACCAAGACGATAAAGTCGGGCGCGGCATAACCCGTCAGGATCAGGCTGGCTCGCGATGACTTCATTGACCCACCTGCAGCGGCTCGAAGCCGAAAGCATCCACGTCCTGCGCGAAGTCGTCGCGGAAGCGGAGCGTCCCGTGATGCTCTATTCGATCGGCAAGGACTCGGCCGTGATGCTCCATCTCGCCCGCAAGGCCTTCTTCCCGGCCGTGCCGCCCTTTCCACTGCTGCACATCGATACCACGTGGAAATTCCGGGCGATGTACGCCATGCGCGAACGCATGGCGAAGGAGTCCGGCATGGAACTGCTCGTGTACCAGAACCCGGACGCCAGGGCGCGCGGCATCAATCCTTTCGATCACGGCAGCCTGCATACCGATCTCTGGAAAACGGAAGGACTCAAGCAGGCGCTCGATCTGTTTGGCTTCGACGCGGCCTTTGGTGGCGCCCGCCGCGACGAGGAAAAGAGTCGCGCCAAGGAACGCATCTTTTCCTTCCGCTCGGCGAACCATCGCTGGGATCCCAAGAACCAGCGGCCCGAACTCTGGCGGCTCTACAACGCGAAGAAGGCGAAGGGTGAAAGCATCCGCGTGTTTCCTGTTTCCAACTGGACGGAGCTCGACATCTGGCAGTACATCTACCTCGAAGGCATTCCCATCGTGCCGCTTTACTTCGCCGCGCCGCGGCCCACCGTGGAGCGCGACGGCTTGTTGCTGATGGTGGACGACGAGCGCTTTCGACTGCACCCCGGGGAAACGCCGGTAGAACGCTCGGTGCGCTTCCGGACCCTCGGTTGCTATCCGCTGTCCGGCGCGGTCGAGAGCACCGCAAGCACCTTGCGCGAAGTCATCCAGGAGATACTCCTCACCACCACTTCAGAGCGCCAGGGTCGGGCGATCGACCACGATCAGGCGGCCAGCATGGAGAAGAAGAAGCAGGAGGGTTACTTCTGAGCGCGCGGCGCGACGGAAGCCACGAACCATGAACGACACCCCCCGCGAATCTTCCTATCACGCCCCGGATCTCATTGCCGAGGACATCGATGCCTACCTCGAACAGCACCAGCACAAGTCGCTGATGCGCTTCATCACCTGCGGTTCGGTGGACGATGGCAAGTCCACCCTCATCGGCCGCCTGCTGTACGACTCGAAGATGATCTTCGAGGACCAGCTCGCCGCGCTGGAAGCGGACTCGAAGCGCGTCGGCACCCAGGGCCAGGAGATTGATTTCGCCCTGCTGGTGGACGGCCTCGCCGCCGAGCGCGAGCAAGGGATCACCATCGACGTCGCCTATCGCTTCTTCTCCACGGACAAGCGCAAGTTCATCGTGGCGGACACGCCGGGCCACGAGCAGTACACGCGCAACATGGTGACGGGTGCGTCCACGGCCGATCTCGCCGTGATCCTCATCGACGCGCGCAAGGGCGTGCTCACGCAGACCCGGCGCCACAGCTACCTCGTCCACCTCATCGGCATCCGCAACCTCGTGGTGGCGGTGAACAAGATGGACCTCGTGGGCTATGCGCAAGAGACGTTCGACCAGATAGTGGCCGACTATGCTGGATTTGCGGCATCGATCGGAATCACGGGCTTCACCGCGATTCCCATCTCGGGGTTCAAGGGCGACAACGTTACCGCGCGCTCGGGCCACACAAGTTGGTACGCCGGCCCACCGCTGCTCGAACACCTGGAGACGGTCGAACTCGACGTAACCGCGGCCCAGGAACAGCCCTTCCGGCTGCCCGTGCAGTGGGTAAGCCGGCCGCACCTGGATTTCCGCGGCTTTGCAGGCCTGGTGACCACCGGTCGGGTGCGGCCCGGTGATGCCATCCGGGTACTGCCCTCGGGCAAGACCTCCACCGTCGTGCGGATCGTGACGATGGATGGGGATCGGGAAGAAGCCGTGGCGGGGCAATCAATCACCTTGACCCTGGCGGATGAAGTGGACTGCTCGCGTGGAAACGTCATTGCCAGTGCCGGGCAACCCCCGGAAGTCGCGGATCAGTTCGAAGCCACCCTGGTCTGGATGGCGGACGAGCACCTGATCCCCGGCCGCGGCTACTGGCTCAAGCTTGGCACGCAGACCGTATCGGTACAGGTGCAGGCACCGAAGTACCAGATCAATGTCAACACCCTCGAGCACCTGGCGGTGAAGACCCTTGAGTTGAATGCCATCGGCGTGGTCACCCTCACCACCGACAAGCCCATCGTGTTCGAGCCCTACGCGGCCAGCCACGATCTCGGCGGCTTCATCCTGATCGACAAATACACCAACGCCACGGTGGCCGCCGGCATGCTCAACTTCGCGTTACGCCGCAGCCAGAACGTGCACTGGCAGGCCATCGACATCACGCGCGACGCCCATGCCGCCCAGAAGCAACAGCGCCCTTGCGTACTCTGGTTCACCGGACTTTCCGGTGCCGGCAAGTCGACCATCGGCAACCTGGTCGAGAAGAAACTCCACGCGCTCGGCAAACACACCTTCCTGCTCGACGGCGACAACGTGCGCCACGGCCTGAACAAGGATCTCGGCTTCACCGAAGCCGATCGCATCGAGAACATCCGTCGCGTGGGCGAAGTCGCCAAGCTCATGACCGACGCCGGCCTCATCGTACTCACCGCCTTCATTTCCCCTTTCCGGGCCGAACGCGAGATGGTGCGCGGCATGCTGGCGGCTGGGGAGTTCATCGAAATCCACGTCGACACCGCGCTGGAGGAGGCCGAGCGGCGGGATGTGAAGGGGCTCTACAAGAAGGCGCGCTCGGGGCAGTTGAAGAACTTCACGGGTATCGATTCTCCGTACGAGCCACCGCGCGAGCCCGAGATCAGGATTGATACGGCCGCGCTGACGGCAGAGGAGGCGGCGGAGTTGGTGGTGGCGCATCTGCTTGGGTGAGGCGGGCGAGCACCTTGCACGAGGAATGGCCGACCGGCTTCGTTTAATCGATGGCTGTCCCGAAATGTGCGTCCGAAATGGGCGCTTCCCGTCACCTGGTGGCCAATCGACCTTGGGTTTATCCGCTACTGTCGCAAATCAGCGTTTGCGGCATGCGCCCGCAACCCGTGCGGGGCCGCAGCGTTCCATCCTGGTCCAGCGCCCCCAGGCGCAGGAACACCAGTCGGTTATCGCTCATGATGGGCATCGCGATGGTTTTACTGCCCGGGTCATAGCCGAGGTCGGCGAGTTGGTAGAAGCCGGACATGACCACCTGGACGTCACCAGCGTTCGAGATGCGCAGCAAGCGTCCACCCGGCCAGTCGGTCGCCCAGTAGTCCGCGCCCACTTTGACAACGCCGTGGAAGCTCGCAATCGGGCTACCGGATCCCGGGGGCGTCAGCTTCCTGCTCTTGGCGATGACCAGATCTCCGCCATCGACGGTTAATCCATTGGGGTTCTGCAGGGTCTCGCCCTCGAGCCCGATTGCGGGCTTTCGATCATGCCCGAGGTGGTAGGTGCGATTCCCCTGGAAGTCCGAGACGAAGAGATCACCGTTGGGCGCGGCTGCGACGTCGTTGAGGAAGGCCGCGCGCAGGATTTCGATGGTTCGCAGGATCTTGGCCTGCGCCACGTCGATTTCATGTACGCCGCCACGGTCGGCGACGTAGACCAGGCCGCGCCCCAGGACTGCCGCAGGGAACCCCTACCCGCCTACCCGCCACCTGCCGCGAGGATGCCTGCGAACTCTTCTGCTGAAGGCGCCTTCCCGATTCGTGGCAGGGTCGGATGCAGGGCTCCCCAGGTCCGTGCGCTGTTACACCAGACCTGCACGCTGGGAGCGAAGATTTCAGGAAGGTCGAGACTGGAGGCCCACACGCCCTGCTCTTCCGGAACGAGGTCCGCGAGGATAAACATCGGGGAGCCGCAGCTTGGGCAGAAGCCGCGACTCACTGCGTTACCGCTCTCAGCGGTCACTGTGTAATAGCGAGCCGTGCGCTCGACGGTGAGCGCCTTGCGCGGGAGGTACAGGATGGCGCAATACGCGGTCCCGCTCGCGCGCTGGCAATCGCGGCAATGGCAGATCCAGGAGAACGTCGGCTTTGCAGCGGACCGATAGCGGATTTCGCCGCAGGCGCACTGGCCTTCAAATTGCACTTCCATGGGCTTCCTCGACGGTTTGGGGTTGGGAGATGTTAACGGAGCCCGCGCCCCAAGGGCGAGGCCGCAAGGGCCGCCGGGAAACTCCGGCCGGGAGGATCATCTGTCCCGGCTTGCAGCTGGCCGGGCGTGGCATCGCAAACTAGTAGGCAATTTCCAATTTTTTTATTTTTCTGCTTGGAGCAGGGTTGATGGCACGGATGCGCCGTTGAGCGCCCGCATCGGCCGAGTCCGCTCTTCAGCAACGGCACGACCTCGCTATCCCAGACCTCGGCAAACGGATTGGTTCGCGAGCGCCAATAGCGGCGCGGGCTCTGTGACGGTAGTTCGACGGCGACTTCAATGCGGCGCGCACTGCGCTCGCTGATCCCCGCCTTGGCGGCGGCCAGCGCTTGTGACTTGTTTCTTCGGATGTTCATGTAGAGGCATACCTGCTGATCGGTGATCCGGGTTCCTGGCACTGGGCTGAGTACTCATTGAGCTCTGAGCCCGC
>JAYTTZ010000236.1:0-5230 GCA_043744805.1 Gammaproteobacteria bacterium | reverse complement strand
TCGCCGACTCCTTCCGGCGCGCGCTGTCTCTGCAACTGGCGAAGGCTTTGCCGGACGCGCGCCTGCTGGAGTTTCCGTGGAAGCAGGGCCTGCCGGTGGGCAAACGCCTGGCGCTCGACGTGCAGCGGTTCGACCGCGGCGCCGACGGCGCGGTGGTGCTCGATGCGCGCTGGAGCGTGGCGGACGGGCCGAACGGCGCGAACCTGATCCAGCGGGTGAGCCACCTCAGCGTGCCGCAGACCGGCAAGGCGGACGACTACGACACGCTCGTTGCCGCCTACGGGACGGCCATCGCCAAGCTGGCAGGAGAAATCGCCGCAGAGCTGGCGCGCTGAAGCACCCGCGCGGCGCCGGCCTCAATAGCGGTTCATCACCGTTGCGGCGAAGTAGCACCTCTGGCCCACCTTCACGGCGGCCGCGTCGATGCGTGCCCGTGCGCTGCGCAGGCCTTCGGGGCTCGCGTTCCAGGTGAGGTGGGCGTCGCATTCGGCGCCACAGTAGTCGAGCGTCCTGGGGCCGAAGGCCGAGCGCGTGACGGGAATCGGATGGTCGAGGTTGATGAAGCCGTGGTTCCTGTGGAGGAGTTGCACGAGGTGCGTCTCGCCTTCGCAGGCGTGCGGCGCGGCTGCGCCCCGCAGGAGTGCCTGGATGAGCCTGATGTCGCGCTTCATGTGCCCGAGCGGCACCAAATTCCATCGCAGCTCCCCTCGTTATCCAGTCCTGGTGGTCTTGTCGTGCCGCGCGCCTGGCGAGTCGCCTTCGACTGCGCCATGCGCGCGTTGTCTGCCGCCCGCTTGCTCCCGATAATCACGGCATGAGCCAAAGCAAACCCTCGTCCTGTTGCGCCGCGCTTCGCCTCTGGTGCGCGACGCTGCTCCTCTTGAGCCTGCCCCTGGCCCGCGCGGCAGGTCCCGAACAGCCCGCGGTGAGCCTCGCGGTTGGCGGCAAATCACTGTTCTATTACCTGCCGCTGACGGTGGCCGAACGCCTCGGCTACTTCGAGCAGGAGGGGTTGCAGCTAGAGATCGTGGATTTTGCCGGCGGCGCCAAGGCCCTGCAGGCGGTGATGGGCAGCAGCGCACAGTTCGCCGCCGGGGCCTTCGAGCACGTGCTGCACATGCAGGCCAAGGGCCAGTCGCTGCGCGCGGTGGCCCTGCTGGCGCGGTATCCGGCCATGGTGCTGGCACTGTCCAAACCTGCGGCCGAACGCTTCAAGGACTTCGCTGACTTGCGTGGCATGACCCTCGGGGTGACCGCTCCCGGTTCGTCGACGCACCTTTTTCTCAAACACCTGCTGAGCCTGCATCACCTGCAGCCCGAGGATGTCTCGGTGCTGGGCGTGGGTTCGGGTGCGGGCGCCGTCGCCGCCATCCGCCACGGGGGCGTGGACGGGCTGGTCCACCTCGATCCCGTGATTTCCCAGTTGGAGGCTGCTGGCGAAGTGGTGGTCATCGTCGACACCCGCACCGCGGAAGGCGCGAAGAGCGTCTTCGGTGGGACCTACCATGCGGCCTGCCTTTATGCCAAAGGCGAGTTCCTGGCCAGCCACCCGCTGACCGTGCAGGCGCTGGTGAACGCACAGGTCCGCGCGCTGCGCTGGATTGCCAGGGCCACGCCAGGGCAAATCGCCGACCTCGTGCCCGAGTCCTACTGGGGCGGTGATCGCGCGGCGTATATTGCGGCGCTGGAAAAGAACCTGGGTTCGCTCTCCCCCGATGGTGTGCTCGATCGCGAAGGCGCGCAGCGCGTGCTCACCCTGCTGTCCTCGATGGAGCCCGACCTGCAGGCGTCCCCGCCGGATCTCGACCTTGCCATCGACGACCAATTCATCCGCCGCGTGCCCGGAACCACGCCTTGAACCCGCCGGCCGTCCGCTGGCAGGACCTCGAAGTGCGCTTCGGCGCGGCGCACTGCGCGGTGAGCGGGGTCAACCTGGAAGTCGCGCCGGGGGAATTCCTGTGCATCGTCGGCCCCACCGGCTGCGGCAAGTCCACCTTGCTCAACACCGCGGCAGGGCTGCTGGCCCCAGGCCGCGGCAGGGTCGAAATCCTGGGTGAGCCGCTGGTCGGCATCAACCGTCGTGCCGGCTATCTCTTCCAGGCCGACGCGCTGCTGCCCTGGCGCAGTGCACGTGACAACGTGGCGACTGGTCTCCTGTTTCGCGGCACGCCCGGCGCCGAGGCAAGGCGCATCGCTGGCGAGTGGCTCGGGCGCGTTGGACTGGCGGGGTCCGGTGATCGCTACCCGCACCAGTTGTCCGGCGGCATGCGCAAGCGCGTCGCGCTGGCGCAGATGCTGGTGCTGCAGCCCAGTCTCCTGCTGCTGGACGAGCCTTTCTCGGCGCTCGACGTCCACACCCGCAGCCTGATGGAAAACGAACTCCTGGCCTTGTGGTCGGCCGAGGCGCGTGCGGTGGTGTTCGTCACCCACGATCTGGAGGAAGCCATCGCGCTCGGCGATCGCGTGGTGGTGATGGCGGCCGGGCCGGCGAGCAAGCCCGTGGGGGAGTTCCACATCGATCTACCCCGGCCGCGTGATGTCGCGGAGATTCGCCTGACGGCTGATTTCCTGCGCCTCCATCGCGAAATCTGGCAGCTGCTGCGCGCCGAAGTGCAGAAGTCCCACGCCGCGCAAGGCCGCGCCGCGTGAAGCTCGTCGCGCTCCGCCTCGCGTTGCTGGTCGTGCTGCTCGGCTTATGGCACGGCCTGACCCGCTACGGCATCCTGCCGGCGTTCTTCTTCGGCCAGCCACTGGCCGTGGCAAAAGTCCTCGTCGACTGGTTTGGCTCCGGGATGATCTTCCGCCACCTCGGCGTGACCCTGCTGGAAACCGCGCTCGCCTTCACCATCGGCACCGTGCTGGGTGTATTGGCGGGCCTCCTGCTCGGACTTTCGCCCTGGCTCGCCGCCGTGCTGGATCCGTTCATCAAGGCCATGAACGCCATGCCGCGCGTAGTGCTCGCGCCTATCTTCGCCACGTGGTTTGGCCTCGGCATTGCGTCGAAGGTGGCGCTGGGCGTGACGCTCGTGTTCTTCGTCGTGTTCTTCAACGTCTACCAGGGCGTGAAGGACGTGAACCCGCTGCTGGTCGCGAACGCGCGCATGCTGGGCGCGAACACGCGCCAGCTGGTCCGGCACGTGTACTGGCCGTCGGCCATGAGCTGGGTGTTTTCCAGCCTGCACACAGCCGTTGGCATGGCGCTGGTCGGTGCCGTGGTGGGCGAATACCTCGGCTCCGCGCGGGGCGTCGGTTACCTCATCCTGCAGGCCGAAGGCAGTTTTGACATCAATGCGGTGTTTGCCGGCATTGTCATCCTCACCGCCTGCGCGCTGGGCCTCGACGCCCTGGTGAGTAGCGTCGAGCGACGCCTGCTCAAGTGGCGCCCGGGCCCCACCCTGGAAGGCAGTTGAAGGAGTCCGCGATGGCACGCGAAGTCAAACCCCTGGTGGGCCTGCCGGCCGACACCTACGCACACGAAGGTTTCCTCTACCACTCGATCGGCGACAAATACCTGCGCGCCATCGCCGAGGTGGCGCACTGCGTGCCGGTGATGATCCCGGCCATGACCGATGCGCTGGATCTCGATGCCGTGCTCGATCACCTGGACGGCGTGCTGCTCACCGGCGCGGTGTCCAACGTGCATCCGCCGCGCTACGGCGAGGCGGCCACCGCCGCGCACGAACCTTTCGATTTCCGCCGCGATGACCTCACCCTCAATCTCGTCGGGCGCTGCCTCGCCCGCGAGATCCCGCTGTTCTGCATCTGCCGTGGCTTCCAGGAACTGAACGTCGCGCTGGGTGGCACCCTGGAAAACGCCCTGCAGCTGGGGCCGGGGCGGCTCGACCATCGAGCCCCCAAAGGTGAGCCCGTGGACGTGCGTTACGGGTTTGCGCATTCGATTGCGATCACGCCTGGCAGCTGGCTCGAATCCGTGCTCGGCATGTCGGAAATCAGGGTCAACTCAATCCACCGCCAGGGCATCAGCACCTTGGCCCGGGGCCTCGAGGTGGAAGCCCGCGCGCCCGACGGCATCATCGAAGCCGTCACGGTGCGCGGCGCCGGTTTCGCCTTCGGCACCCAGTGGCATCCTGAATTCCGGGCCACGGAAAACCCGCACTCCCAGCGCCTCTTTACCGCTTTCGGGGAGGCTGTCCGCGCGCACAGTGTGCGACGCGGTGCCGGGGCAGGGTGATGCCCATCCCCCAAGCAGGGCCTACAGGAACCTGCTTTGCGGCCGCTCATGAACGGGCAGCAATTAAAAAGGCAGCAGATAACCGTGTCCATCAATCCCCAAGACTCGTTTACCGTAAGCGCCGCCTCGAGCGGCGAACACGCGTACCGGCGGGTGCAGACCCTGCAGGTGCTGGGCGTTGGCGCACGGGGTGCCTTGGCCAGCATGGGCTTCATCGTGGCGATGCTCTGGATGTTTGGTGCGCAACCCCACGGTCCGGATCTGTGGTGGTGGGGCCTGGTGATGCTGGCCTTGAACGCCCTGCGCCTGCTGGCCGCCCGGCGTGGTGCCCGTGCGGTGGGCGACGCGGTGCTGCCCTGGGCGGCGATTTACGCCGGCAGCCTCCTGGTGTCGGCGCTGCTGTGGGGTCTGTCCACCAGCTGGTTCGGGCGGGGCGCGCCGTCCGAACTCAATCTTTTCCTGGCGTTCGCCGTCGCCGGCCTCGTCTCTGGCAGTGTTGCGGTGCTCGCCCCGCTGCCGTGGCTGTACCGGGCGTACCTCGGCCTCGCCGTCATGCCGGTGGTCATCGATTACCTGCTGCGCGGAACCGACTTCTATCCCGCTATCGGGCTGCTCTTCCTCCTTGCCATCGCCGTGCTGGAAGCTGCAGGTCGCCAGTACCAGAAAGTACTCATCGAGGTCTGGGAGCAGCGTCGCCAGAACGACGGGCTGGTGGTAGATCTCCATCGCACGAACCGCGCCCTCCTCACCATCAACGCCCGCATGCTGGACGAAACCGAAGCCCGCGAGCGCTCGGAAGCGCGCTTCCATCGTGCGTTCGACCAGTCCGCCATCGGCATGGCCTTCAGCGACGGGCAGCGCCTGCTGGAAGTGAACCGCGCGCTGGCGACGATGCTGGGCTTGACCCCTGCTGAGCTGATCGGCCGCCCGCTGTCCGGACTACTGTCGCGCCCCTTGACCCCCGTCGAACGGGCCGAGGCCATCCTGGATCTCAAGCACCACCTGTCGCGCGAGTATCCCTTCGCCGTGGGCGAAGAC
>JAYTTZ010000235.1:0-5254 GCA_043744805.1 Gammaproteobacteria bacterium | reverse complement strand
CCCTGCAACCGCGTGAGCCTAAGTCCCGGCGGCGTCTCGCTCGAACTGCGCGACCGCGGCGTCCGTGTCCGCATTCGCGAAGACCGCCGCCGCCACGGTGGGCGACAAGGTAAAGGTTCTGAGTCCCAGCGTCGCGAGGCGCCCGAGATCGGAAGCCTCACGCAGGCTCGCCACCAACAACCGGGTGCTTGATCCGAGCTTGTCGAGCGCGCACTGCATCGCCGCCACTTCCGCAAAGCCGTCGCGGCCCGCGTCGTTGAGCCGCCCGAGGTACGCCGCGATGTAGTCAACGCCCAGCGCTGCGGCCATCACCACCTGGCTCACCTCGTAGCAGGCGGTGAAGGTCACGCGCAGGTGCTCGTCGAGCAGGCGCTTGGCCGCGTCGACGCCACTGCGGGTCATGGGGAGTTTTACCAGGATGCGGTCAGGGCCGGGCGCCGCAAGCTGCCGCCCGCAGTCGGCCAGCGCCCCCGCCGTGCTCCCCCAGGCCTGCAGCTGGATTTCGTGGGCGCCAAGGTCCAGGGCCGCCCGGGCGAGGTCTTCCAGCCGGGAGAACTCGCAGGCCATGCCGGCCCGTCCAAGCAGGGTGGGATTGGTGGTAATGCCGTGGAACAGGCCGCTGCCCAGCCACTCGCGCCAGGCGGCCTGATCCGCCGAATCCAGCAGGAGGCGCAGCGGCCCGGTCGAACCCACTCAGCTCCCCGCCGTCGCCATGTGGGATTTCAGCACGTACTCAGGCGGCGCGAAGGTGTCTGCCCGCGCCTGCTGCCAGAACACCTTGAACACCGGATGCTCGGGGATGTCGCTCAGCAGTTCGCCGGGCTTCAACCAGGTGTGGAGGGCCGCCAGCGAGCGAACTTCGGTGGACGATACGCGCCGGATGATGTGCTCCGGCCCGAGCTGGTTGGGATGGGCAAGGCCCGCGGCGGACATCAGTTCCATCAGCGCATGCAGGGTGTTCTTGTGGAACTGGTACACGCGTTCGGCCTTGTCGGGCACCACCAGCGCACGCATCCGCTGCGGGTCCTGCGAGGTGACTCCGGTGGGGCAGTGGCCGGTGTGGCAGGTCTGCGCCTGCAGGCAGCCCAGCGCGAACATGAAGCCACGCGCCGAGTTGCACCAGTCGGCGCCCATCGCCATCGAGCGCGCGATGTCGAAGGCGGTGACGATCTTGGCCGAGGCGCCAAGTTTGATCTTGCTGCGCAGGTTGGTGCCTACCAGCGAGTTGTGCACGAGGATCAGCGCTTCGCGCAGCGGCGCGCCGACATGGTTGGTGAATTCGAGGGGCGCTGCGCCCGTGCCACCTTCACCGCCATCGACCACGATGAAGTCCGGCGTGATGCCGGTCACCGTCATGGCCTTCACCACCCCGAACCATTCCCAGGGATGGCCGATGGCAAGCTTGATACCCACCGGCTTGCCGGCGGCGAGCCCGCGCAGCTTCGCCACGAACTCCATCATCTCGATGGGCGTGGAGAAGGCCGAATGGCTGGCAGGGGAAATGCAGTCTTCGCCCTGCAGCACGCCGCGCGCCTCGGCAATCTCGAGCGTGACCTTGGCGCCCGGCAGCACGCCGCCGTGGCCTGGCTTCGCGCCCTGAGAAAGCTTGATTTCAATCATCTTCACCTGATCGGACGCCGCGTTCTCGGCGAAGCGCTCGGCGTTGAAGGTGCCGTCCGGGTTGCGGCAACCAAAGTAGCCAGAACCGATTTCCCAGACCAGATCGCCACCCCGCTCGCGGTGGTAGCGGGAAACCGAGCCTTCGCCGCTGTCGTGGTAGAAGCCGCCCCGCCGCGCCCCTTCGTTCAGCGCAAGGATGGCGTTGGCAGAGAGCGCGCCGTAACTCATCGCGGAGATGTTCATCACGCTGGTGGAGTAGGGCTTCCTGCAATCGGGGCCACCGACCATTACGCGGAAGTCGTACGTATCGATGGGCGCGGGCATCAACGAATGGTTGATCCACTCGTATTGCGGTTCGTAGACATTGAGCTGCGTGCCGAAGGGTCGTTTGTCGGCCACGCCCTTGGCGCGCTGGTAGATGATCGAACGCTGCGCGCGGGAGAACGGCAGCTCTTCGTTGTCGGACTCTATGAAGTACTGGCGGATTTCAGGGCGGATCAGTTCGAAGAAGAACCGGAAATGCGCGAGCACCGGATAATTGCGCCGGATGGCCTGGCGCGGGTTTGCATAGTCGAACAATCCCACCAGCCCAAGCGCGCCGAAGGCGAACGCCGGCCAGATCCACAGGTACGAATGCCCGGGTGAAGCGAACCGCACGAAGCTCGCGATGCTCAGCAGCACGCAGGCTGCCCACGCCCAGTAGCGTCGCGCCAGGATTCTGTCCATGAAATCGAGCACGCTCACCTCCACGCCGCTTGAAGGCGCGGATGATAACAACCTGCCGCCGCAACACGACACCTGCACGCGTGGCCATGGTTGACGGATCGGGGGGGCTCGAACGACAACGCGGGATGTGCAGTACGACAACACTACGCCCCTGCGCAAGGCAGCACGGAGGGTCGTAGAGAAGGCTAGTGCAGCACTGGCGGAGAACGCGCCTCGGAGTTTGCATCCCGCGACGCAACCCCCGGGGCTCATCCGCGCGGCTGCGTCACGCGTCGGGAACGCAGGCCTGGACTTCTGCGAGCGTCGTCGTCGCCGGGCGACGACCAGGCCCGGCGAAGCGCATTTTTACCGCGCTTCGCCGGGCCGGTCAGGCAACGCTTACGGAATCGCGCGGGTCCAGCTGAACGGACCAAACTTGCTTTCGCTCGCCGCGTAATTCGCGTTGGGGTCGACCGTCAGGCGAACGTACTGGAGCGGGAAGGTGCTGCCGTGGACGACCAGCCGATGGAAGTTCGGCACGTCGTAGCCCGGATGCGTGTCCCAGGCATCGATCGTCGTGCCCGTAACGACCCCTGCGCACGAGACGGTGTTCGCACCGGACTCAATCTTGCAGTCCTGTCCCTGCTGCAGCGGGTTGTCGGAACGGTAGTTGTGCGAATCGCCGTTGATCAGCAGGACCGGCTTGCTGAACGTCAGCGCCTGCTCCGCGATCTTCGCGATGAACACTTCGTAGTTGGCAACATGGCTCAGCGATGGGCCCCTGCCGTCGAGGTCCCACATGTCGGCCTGCTCGACGATGACCACGGCCTTGGCGCTTTCAGCTTTGGCCTTCGCGAACGCCGCTTCAAGCCAGCGCACGTTGGCGCCAGTGCGCTGGGCGACTTCCTGCAACTGCGGCGCCGACTTCACGGCACCGAACGCGCCGGTGGACCAGAGGTCGTCGTCATTGTTCGAACCGCCCGGGATGTTGAGCGTGACGAACACCGTGCCGGACTGCGTCCACATGACGTTCTCGACATACTCGGTGTCGGCCGGATGCGCGGGATCGAACGCCGTCGCCTGCGAGGTCACGTGCTTCCTGCGACCCCCGAGGGTTTCACCGGCAACCGGGAAAAAGAGGTCGCGGATGAGCGCGAGGTTGGCCACCGGATGACCCGCCGCGTAGTCGACGTAGTCGCCGGCGGTGCTCTTCACGCCGCCGCCTTCCTTGGACTTCTGGCAGTCGGTCCACTCGTTGTCGCCCGGGGTGTAGACGAGCGGATCCTTGAACTGCTTCCAGAGGTTCAGCACGGTGCGGTCGTACGCCAGCGTGCAGAACGTGCTCCCGGAGTGGATGTCTCCCGTGTGCACCACAAGGGAGACCTTGGGATCTTTGTTGATGGCGTCGATGAAAGCAGGCGTGGCGTCAATCTGACGCGGATCGCCGGGGTTCGGCAAATCCTTGTTATCGGGGCGATAGATAGAACCCACCGGACATTCGTCCGCGGCGCCTGCCGCCATAGGGCGCATCGCCGTAAACGGCCAGGGTGGATTTCTCGTAGCGGGATTCATTGTCGTTATCGGCGATGACGGGTGACACGGCGGCCAGGCCACTGGCCAGCAGCGCGGTCGATACCAGCAGTTTTTTCATGTTTTCCAATCCAGGGTTAGCGTCGGAAGTGGGTCGCTCGAGGCGGTCGGGACGGGTGGCAATGAACGCCCGGCGCCCCGTTCCCGCGGTCACCCTAGGGATGGCCTGTGACAGCAGGATGACGCCCGCCAAAGGCGCGCGAACACGATCTGCCGCAAGCCCGCGAGAGCGCTCGCGGTGGGCTATAGTCATTTGGGGGACCGGCATGCCGTCGGCCCCGCGCAAGGGAGGCTTTGGCATGGAATTCCCGCTCGAGATCACGTTCAGGCAGCTTGAGCGTTCCAGCGCGCTGGAAGCGCAGATACGGGCCCTGGCCGCGCAGTTGGACGGCAGCGTCCCGCGCATCGCGCACTGCGATGTCGTGGTGGAGCACTCCCACGAGCCCCATCCCCACGGCAATCTCTGTCGCGTGGGCCTGGTCCTTGCCCTCGCCGACGGCGACACGCCGCAAACCCACCGGCTGACGGCGGAACACGCCCACGTGGATGTCTACGTGGCGCTGCGTGATGCCTTTGACGCGCTCCGACGCGAGCTTCATCGCCACCGGGAGTGCAGTCGAGGCTGAACGAAGGCCCGGCCGCGGGAGACCGGCGGGTGCGCGCCGTTCCAATTCCAGCGGGCGTCGGTGGCACCAGGGATTCCTGCACCGGGACGCGCGGCCGCCGGGGCAGCCAGCGCCGTCGTGTTCCAGTCCTCGCCGTGGCAAGGCGTTGGCGTTGGCGTCGCGCAAGCGAAGGCGCCCGCCTGCGCCACGCAGCACCCGCCCGCCGGCGTCACGCCACGCGCGGCACCTGCGCTGGAGCGAGCCCCGAGCCTGGCCACCCGGCTGGCAGGGTCATCGAAGCGTATTCCTCCCGTCACCGACCGGTCATCGGCTACCGCTAGCGTTCGCCTCGCCCCCCACGTTTGCAAGCAGGAAAGAGACCCGCATGACCCTTCATCACCGTATCCACGCGCCCCTCGCGCTCGCGCTTGCCGTCGCCGCCGCGTTCGCCAGCTCGAACGCCGCTGCCCTCACCACGCTCGAAGGCTGGGCACTGATGCCGGCCAATACCGTCGCCACCGGTCCGACCACCGGCCAGTTCGGGGGCACTGGCTTTGGCGCCAACAGCAACCTGCTGCCCATCACCAACGGTCAGTCCGTACAGGGCCTGTCCACCGTGCTGCGCGGCCCGGTGGCTGGCACTTACCGCGTGATGCCCGACAACGGCTTCGGCGCGAAGGGCAACTCGGCCGACGCGCTGTTGCGCGTCTACGGCGTGAACCCTGACTTCAAGA
>JAYTTZ010000234.1:0-20591 GCA_043744805.1 Gammaproteobacteria bacterium | reverse complement strand
TCGGGACAAACAAGCCTTCAACCGCTTTCAACCGCTTCGGCCGCACACACCGTTCGCCCTGAGCCCGTCGAAGCCTGTCCTGAGCTCATCGAAGGGGGCAACCGCGCCAGGCAGACCGAGATTTCGGAACGGCTATTTAGAAATGATCGTGAGCAAGCCTTAACAGCAAAATTTAGAGCGCACGCATTCTTCAGTCTTCCGTCGGGCCGCCTCGCGGCGCACGCGCCAGTTGTTCCTGCAAGACCTGCATTTCGGCTCGCAGGCGCGCGGCTTCGGACTGCCAGTGGTCGCGTTCGCGTTCCATGCCGGCAGCCTCGGCCATGGCGTCGAAGGCAGAGCTTTCGGCGCGGTCGGCGCGCTCAAGCGCTTCGCTGCGCTGGGCGCTCAGGTCTTCCTCGGTCTGGGAGGGCCCGAGCGAGCGGCGCCAGGACTGGCTAAAGAGGGAGAACGTGGGCCAGTGGGTGTCGCGCACCCCGGCGTCCGCGAGCAGGCTCGCGTATTCCGGGCGGTTCAGGTGGGCGAGGCTCACTTCCTTAAGGAAGGCGAGCAGCGCCGCGTCGCCCTCGCGACGGGCCTCGCGGGCGGCCTGCAGCGCCAAGGCGTGCACCAGGCGCGCTTCCCAGAAGCCAGAATTCCCGTCGTCGAATTCGATGTCCATGCGTGAAGCTTAGAAGGAGTATCGCGTCAGGCCCAGTGCGTCGACGGTCGCGCGCTCACCAGCGTGCGAGACCACGCCGATGATGCCGTCCTCGGGCTTCAGCCAGATCCCGGCCACGCGGCGAAGATCCTCCAGGGTCGTGCCCAGCACCTGCTCGCGGAAACGGGCCCGGAAGGCGGCGTCACGGCCGTGGATTTCGCTGAAGAACCAGTTCACGGCGGCGCCGGCCGGGGAGCGCGGTTTGTCGAGGCGGCGGATGACGCCAAGGACGGCTTCCTCCAGCAGTTCAGGAGTCTGCGGGTCGTACAGCCACCCGGTCGCACGGTCGAAGTCGGCCAGGGTGTCCACCAGACGCGGGTCGCGGTAGGAAAAGAACACGAAGGCCGCGCTGTCGGCGTCGTAATTGGCGCCGCCGCCATAGGCGCCACCGCGTTCGCGCACCGCCGGGTGCAGGAAGCCGTCGGTGAGGAAGCGCGCCAGCACCGACAGTGCCGGGGCGTCGGCGCCACCTTCTGGCACTGCGGCATAGGCCTTGGCGCAGAAATTCACCTCACCGTTGGCGATCCAGGCGGTGCCGGGGACTGGACGCGGCACCGGCAGCTTGAGCGGGCCCGCCGAAGGCTTGCGCTGGCCAGGCAGACCACGGGCCGACAAGGCGTTGCAGGCCAGATCAAGGGCATCTGCTTCGCCCACCAACAGCACGCGGGTGGGTGCGGCCAGCAGCTTTTCCTTCAGCGCGGCGTATTTGGCAAGGAGTCGCCCAGCGGCCTCGTCGGTGTCGCGCACCGATTGTTCTTCTGCCTGCAGGGCCAGCACTTGCGAAGGGCCGTCCCACAGATCGCCCAGCCAGGCGCTGGGAGTCAGGCCGCGCATCGCACCGTGCATTGCCAGCTGGTGGCCGCGATCGGTGATGGACATTTCAAGGTCGGCGCGCGCCTGGGTGAGGAGTTCGCGCAGGCGCTGGGTTTCGTCGCAGCGGAAGTCGGCAAGGATGCCGCCAAGCGTTTCCACCAGTTCCCCGGTGCGCCGTTTGAGGCCCTTGGCCGAAATCACCACGTGCCCGGCGCACGCCCCGAGGTCCGTCGGGTGGCTGCGGACGGCAGCGTTGGCGCCGAAGGATCCCACCAGCGAGCGCCGCGCCTGGGTTTCGAGGTAGGTCTCCGTCCCCGCCCCGAAGTCAGTGAGGTAGCCGGCAAACGACGCCAGGGTGCCGATTTCCTCGACCGACAGCGGCGGCAGCTCGATGGTGAGCTGGGCGCGCATGATGCCGTTGGTGCCGCGCGTGTAGCAGTGCGCTTCGAGGCCCGCGACGTCCCGCACTTCGCAGGTGACCGGGGTTTCACCCGCCGGCACGTCAGCCAGGGTGATGCGCGGCAGGACGTCGGAATCCTCGCTGCGCGCCTGGCGCTCGGACAGCGCTTTGGCAGCCGCGGCGACGGCGTCGCGGTCAGCTGGCGTGAGGGTGTCGTTGAGTGCCTTCAGGCGGGCCTGCTCGGCGTCGCGTTCCAGATCGCGCCGGGCCGCGTTGGGCGCCATCACCACCTGCGCGCGGTGGGGATTGTCGAGCAGGAGCCGGCGCACGAGGCTGCGGAACCAGTCCGGGTTGGCCACGTCGCGGCGCAACTCTTCCAGCAGCGGGTCGATGTCGAGCAGCGGCAGCGGATCGCAGCGGTACATCGCGCCAGGCAGGATGCGGCTCATCAGCTGGAGGCCATAGGGATAGCCGTCGCCGCCCACGTCGCGCTGCGCCATCTCGATGCGATCGAGCACCGCCTCCAGCACTTCCTGCGCAACGCCGTCGCGGGCCAGAGTTTCCAGCACCTTGGACATACCGGCTTCGATCTCCACCGCGTGCCCCGCCTCGCTGCCTTCCACGCCGAGGTAGAACGCGATCTGGCGGGAGGAATCGTCCACGCCGCACAGTTCGGAGGGCGCGCGGGCCAGCGGCGTCGTTTCCAGGTAATGGCGCATGGGCGAGGCGCTGTGTTCCAGCAACACGCCGGACAGGAGCTGCACTTCGAGCGCCATGCGCGGCTCGGCGGATTCACCGAGCAGCCAGCCCCACACCACGTGCGTGGCCTCGCCCGCGCCGTCCTCGCCCGCGTCGTCCACCGCGTAGTCGGTAGCCACTGCAACGGGCGCAGGGAGCGGCGCTTGCAGTGCGCTGACCAATGGCCCGGCGTCCTGCGCACCGGCCAGCGGGTACCGTGACAGCGCCAGCTGTTCAAATTGCTTCTGGTGGTCGGCCGGGTCGAAGCAGCCGTAAGTGATGAACACTGCTTGCGCCGGGTTATAGAACCGCGCGTGGAAGGCGCGGAGCGCGGCGTGGGTGAGGTCAGGAATGGCCGCCGGATCGCCACCGCTGTTGTGGCGGTACAGGGTGTCCGGGAACAGTGCCGCCTGCAGGTGGTGCCAGAGCTGAGCCACGGGGGAGCTCATCGCGCCTTTCATTTCATTGAACACCACGCCCTTGTACACAAGCCCCGCCTCCGGCCGGGCCGCATCGGCGAGCTCCACGCGGCAGCCTTCCTGGGCGAAATCAAGCGGGTCGAGCAGCGGGAAGAACACCGCATCGAGGTACACCCCGAGCAGGTTGTCGAAGTCCTTGCGGTTGCGGGTGGCAAAGGGATAGGCCGTGCTGTCGCTGCTGGTGAAGGCATTCATGAACGTATTGAGCGAGCGCCGGAGCATCATGAAGAAGGGATCACGCACCGGGTAACGCTGGCTGCCGCAGAGCGTGGTGTGCTCCAGGACGTGCGCCACCCCGGTGGAATCTTCCGGCAAGGTGGGGAAGGCCACCATGAAGGCGTTGTCGTCGTCGTCGCAGGCGAGGTGGAAGTGGCGGGCGCCGGTGGCGGGGTGCCGCCAGGCCTGGAATTCAAGGTTCAGCGTGTCGACGAAGCGGCGTTCGATGAGCTCGAAGGAGTTTTCCATCATGGGCGGGGGGACCTTTTTGTCGCGGTGCTGGCCGCAAGTTGTTCGAGGACGCCGGGCAATGCGTCCAGGGTTGGAATCTCCGCAACGGCGCGGCGGTATTCCGCCGGCCATGCACGCGCGTTACGGTTGACCCAGACGGATTGGATGCCTGCGTCGTGGGCGCCCTGGATGTCGTCCCGAGGTTCGTCGCCCACGTGCACCGTGGCGTCGGCCGCGGCACCGGCGCGCGCCAGCAGGGCGATGAACATCCGGGGGTCGGGCTTCGCGGTCCCGGTCTCCGCCGGAGAGAGCGTGAACTCGAAATAATGCTTCACGCCAGCGCGTTCGAGATCGGTGTTGCCGTTAGTGAGTGCCGCCAGCCGGTAGCGCCGGGCCAAGGCCTTCAGGACGGCGTCCACTTCCCCGAAAAGCTCCACCGTACTGCGGGCATCCAGGAAGATCCCGATGGCCTCGGGCACGCGGCTTTGCGGGTAGTCGTATTGCTTGCAGAGGTGTTCAAGCGCGACGGTGCGCAACTGGGTGAAGTCGTGGGCAAGCTCCGGGCGTTCCCGCGCCAGGGCACGACGCATCAGCTGCAACTCGTGTACGTCGTGTGCCTCGGTGATGCGGGGCAGGTGCTCCCCCAACCACGCGTACTGGGTCGCCTCCGCGCGCAGCAGGACCGGACCGGCGTCCCACAGGGTGTCGTCCAGGTCGAAGGAAATCAGTTCAAGCATGTCATCGTTCCAGCTGGGGGCGCGAGCAGGGAATTCAAGATCTGGGGAGCTGCGGTCGGGCGCGCTAGAATCCGGGGCCACCCCCAGACGGAGCGCCATCATGCCTTCATTCGACGTCGTCTCGGAAGTCGATGCCCATGAACTCAGCAATGCGGTCGACCAGACCACCCGCGAAATCGGCACCCGCTTCGACCTGAAGGGCACCGGCGCCCGCATCGAGCAGGACGACTACGAACTGACCCTCATCGCCGAGGCCGACTTCCAGGTAAAGCAGGTGCTGGAAATCTTCCGCCTGCGCGCCGCCAGGCGCGGCATCGACGTCGCCGCCCTCGACGTCAAGGACGGCACCAAGAACCTCGCCGAAGCCCGCCAGAAGATCATCGTGCGCAATGGCATGGACGCCGACACCGGGCGCAAGGTCATCAAGTCCATCAAGGAATCTGGCGTGAAGGTGACGGCGCAGGTCCAGGACAAGCAGGTGCGGGTAACCGGCAAGAAGCGCGACGACCTGCAGGACGTCATCGCCTTCCTGCGCAAGGCCGACGTCGGCCAGCCCCTCCAATTCACCAACTTCCGCGACTGAGGCCGCCGCCATGTTGACCGAGCGCCGCTTCCGCTGCCCCTACTGCAACGAACGCATCAGCTGCCTGCTGGATGGCTCCACTTCCTCGCAGAGCTACGTCGAGGACTGCGAGGTCTGCTGCAATCCCATCGAGATTGCCTGCGAGTTCGACGAGCACGGCAAGCCCATCGGGTTCTCTGCCGCGCGGCAGGACGGCTGAGCCGCTGATGGACGGCGCCCTGCTCCTGCTGCTGGCTGCTGGCGCTTGCGCAGGGCTGTGGAACTGGGGCGTCACGGGACGCGAACGTGCGCTGCGCGAGATTGGCGTGATCTGCAAGGACATGGGGCTGCAGGCCCTGGATGAAAGCGTGGTCTTGAACCTTGTACGGCTGCGGCGCGGGCCCGGGGGCAAGCTCCGGCTGGTGCGCGTCTACCGCTTCGACTTCACGCTGGATGGCCACTCGCGGCACCACGGGGACGTGGCGTTGGCAGGCCTCAAACCCCTGTGGGCACGGCTGTATTCGCCGGCAGGGGACACCTGGCTCGACCTCGACCGGCCGGCCACCGTGTCATCCATCCGATAGGTTGTCGTCCATCTCCTCGAACAGGCGCATGGTGTGGGCGGTCTGTTCAAGGCGCGCTGCGGCGACCATTTCCCGCTGTTTCGCCAGGTGCTCCACCGCCGTCAGGATCTGGCCGGCACGCAGCCGGAGCGTGGTCAGCGCCGCCTGCTCTTCCTCGAAGTGGGCGATGTCCTGGTGGATGTGGGGCACCGAGAGCGCGAAGGGCGGTAGGCGGGCAAACCGTGCCGGCTCGACCGGTGCGGTGCGTCGCGGGGCGATTGGCAGCATCGACTCGCCGGCTTCCCGCCAGGTCTTGTGCGATTCCGGCAGTAGCGCGTCGACGTCCGGAAAGTAGTCGTCATCGAGCAGCGGCACGGTGCGCGACAGTGCCTGGGGAATGGTGCTGGCCAGGAAATCAGTGGCCGTGGGCAACGCTGGATTGACCGGCGTAGCCGCACCCAGGCGTCCATAGCGGCGCAGGCCACCCAGCAGGAACTGCGCGTCGAAGCCGCGCTCGGACATCAGGAAGGCGGCCACTGCGCTGCGCAGTCCCTTGTCGCAATACACCACGTAGCGCCGATCGCGGCGCAGGCGCCCGACGATGGCCCGCAAGTGCGGTAACGGGATTGCCAGCGCAGCGTCGAACATGCCGGCGACCGTTTCTTCGGGCTTGCGGACATCCAGCCAGACGCCGCCGGGTTCGCCAACCAGTCGTTCCGCGGCATCGAGTTCGATGGGCCGCAGCAGCGGCCGGCGCAAGGTTGCGTCGAACACATCGCGCGCGAGCCGCAGCAGCACGCCTGCGGTCAGGGCGGTCACGGAGGCGCTGCGTCGGTTGGTGACAATCAGCGCTTCTTCGCCGAACGCATCCCCGGGGGCGAGTTCGGCGATGACGTGCGCCGGGCGACGCCCCGCCAGCTCGCGCGTGACCTGGCAATGGCCTTCGCCGATGACGAAGTAATGCTCGCCCGGATCGCCCTGGCGGATGATGCAGTCGCCGGGTGCCATGGGCACGACTTCCAAGGCGTTCACCACGCGCTGGAGTTGCTCCGGTGGCATGCCGGCGAGGCGCGAGGACTTCAACCAGCGCTCGATCTGGCCTTGCAGCAGGAGCGGATCGGTCTGCAGGGGATTGGGAGGTTCATACATGGCGGTATTAGCTGTCATGGGCAGGGCCTGCGACGCTTCGGGCGAGGTCAAAATCGACTTCCCCGGTGCCACTCCATTAAAGCCCCGGGAGGTCGGCTTTACCGGACTTTTGTCCGGAGCTGTGCGGGCGGTCACGAACTCGACCCAATCCGGCCCGGCGTGGAATGGCCGCAGGCATGGTTTGCACGACGCCTCCAGCGCGTAGAATCGACGGGCATTCAAACCGTCCACGATGGGAAGCGGCGTGCACAACGAAAACCCCGGAACCTTGAACCGCCGCCTGCGGGTGCTTGAAGTCGAACACCGCGACCTCGACGAGACGGTCGTCCGGCTCGCGGCCCAGCCCGACATTGACGAACTGCTGCTGAAACGCATGAAGCAACGCAAGCTGTTGTTGAAGGATCAAATCGCCCGCCTGCGCAGCGCGCTCATTCCCAACCTCGACGCCTGAAGCCAGCTCAGGGCTTGGCCTGGCGTCCCAACTCGGCGGCCCGGTCGCGGGCTTTCGCCAGCATTTCCTCGCTGAAACCCGCCGCCACCAGGGCAGCGTTCTGTGCCGCCACCACCACGCCAGCAGCGGCGGCCAACTTGAACCAGGCCCACGCGGTAACCGGGTCCGGCTTGACGCCTTCGCCCCGCAGGTAGAGCTCGCCCAGGGCGTTCCGCGCCAGCGGTGAACCGGCCCGCGCGGCTTTTTTCCACCAGTCGAGCGCGGCGAACTGATCGCGAAACGTCCCAAGCCCGCGCCGGGTCAGGATGCCGAGGTTGTAGGCGGCGTCCGCTTCGCCCCCCGCGTAGGCCCGTTTCCACCAGCCTCTGGCGGCCTTGAAATCGCGGGCGGTACCTTCCCCGCCGAAATACATACTGCCGAGGCGGAGCGCCGATTTGGCGCTGCCCTGGGCCGCCGCCCGGTGGTACCAGGTCCGCGCCCCGGGGAGGTTGCGCGCCACGCCACGACCGTCGTGGAGCAAGGCCGCCAGCCGGCCCGACCGTAGTCTCTGGCAGCGAGCGCCTCACGCCCGGCGTCCACGCTGGCGTCCACGCCGGCATCCTCCCCGGCCTGTGCGCCGCCTGCGGCCAGCAGCCAGAGCAGCAGGCCCAGCCTGATGGGCCGTCGGCGGGTGGGCCGGTTGCAGTTCATGTCATACAATCCCGGCTCAGAAATTTTTGCGGGTCCAGTCATGTCGAATACACGTTTTACCGGTACCGATAGCTACGTCGCCACTGACGACCTCATGATGGCCGTGAACGCCGCCATCACCCTGGAGCGTCCCCTGCTCGTCAAAGGCGAACCCGGCACCGGCAAGACCATGCTCGCCGAGGAAATCGCGAGATCGCTCGGCCACCCGTTGATCACCTGGCACATCAAGTCCACCACCAAGGCCAACCGCGGCCTGTACGAATACGACGCCGTCGCCCGCCTGCGCGATTCGCAACTTGGCGACGACAAGGTCAAGGACATCAGCAACTACATCGTGAAGGGCAAGCTGTGGGAAGCCTTCGAAGCTGCCGCGCAGCCGGTGCTGCTGATCGACGAAATCGACAAGGCCGACATCGAATTCCCCAACGACCTGCTGCAGGAACTCGACCGCATGGAGTTCTACGTCTACGAGACTCAGCAGACCATCAAAGCCGTACGCCGGCCCATCATCCTCATCACCAGCAACAACGAGAAGGAACTGCCCGACGCCTTCCTGCGCCGCTGCTTCTTCCACTACATCCGCTTCCCGGAAGCCGAGACCATGGAAACCATCGTCAAGGTGCATTTCCCGGACATCAAGAAGAACCTGCTGGCCGAAGCCCTGCAGAGCTTCTTCGAACTGCGCGAACTGCCTGGCCTGAAGAAGAAACCCTCCACCTCCGAACTCCTCGACTGGATCAAGCTGCTGGTGGCAGAGGACATCCCGCCGGAGACGCTGCGCGAAAAGGACAGCCGCAAGGCCATCCCCAAGCTCTACGGCGCGCTGCTCAAGAACGAGCAGGACATGCACCTGTTCGAGCGCCTCGTGTTCATGACGCGGCGGACCGGTGCTAACTGATCTCTTCTACCGCCTGCGGGCGGTCAAGATACCGGTCTCCGTGACCGAGTACCTGACCCTGCTGCGCGGCCTCGAAGCGCGCCTCGCGGCGCTGAGCGTGGACGAGTTCTACTACCTCGCCCGCTGCACGCTGGTGAAGGACGAACGCTACTTCGATCGCTTCGACCAGGTCTTCGGGGACTACCTCCACGGCAAGACCACCTTGTTCGAGGAAATCCTCGGCGATATCCCGCTCGACTGGCTGCGCAAGCAGAAGGAACTCAGCCTCAGCGAGGAAGAGAAGGCCAAAATTGAAGCGCTGGGCGGCTGGGAAAAGCTGATGGAGACCTTGAAGAAACGCCTCGAGGAACAGAAAAAGGCCCACCACGGCGGCAACAAGTGGATCGGCACCGGCGGCACCTCGCCGTTCGGCGCCCACGGCTACAACCCGGAAGGCGTGCGCATCGGCCAGAACAAGCCGGGCCAGGGTCGCGCGGTGAAAGTGTGGGACAAGCGCGAATACCGCAACCTGGATGACCAGGTCGAACTCGGCACCCGCAACATCAAGATGGCGCTGCGCAAATTGCGCCGCTTCGCCCGCGAAGGCGCCGAGGAAGAACTCGACATCGACGACACCATCCGCTCCACGGCGCGCAAGGCCGGGCTGCTGGACATCAAGCTCGTGCCGGAACGCCGCAACACCACCAAGGTGCTGCTGTTCCTGGACGTGGGCGGCTCGATGGATCCGCACGTGAAGGTCTGCGAGGAACTCTTCTCCGCCACCCGCACGGAGTTCAAGCACCTCGAATACTTCTACTTCCACAACTTCATGTACGAAACCGTGTGGCGCGACAATCTCATGCGCGCCCACAACCGCTACCCCACCACCACGTTGATGAACAAGTACAGCGCGGACCACAAGGTGGTGATCGTGGGCGATGCCACCATGAGTCCTTACGAAGTGCAGGCGGTGGGCGGCAGCATCGAACACTGGAACGAGGAACCTGGCGCCACCTGGATCAGCCGATTGCTCACGGTCTACCCACATGCGGTATGGCTGAACCCGCAGCCGGAAGACCACTGGAACTACATCCCCTCGATCGGGCTCATCAAGAAACTCATGGGCGAGCGCATGTTCCCGCTGACGCTCGACGGCCTGGACCGCGCCATGAAGGCGCTGAAGAAAGCCCGCCACTAGCGGGCTGGCGGGCAACCCCTGCATTCGCCATCCAGCCTGTGGGCGGTACTCGAAAGCCCCGCCAGTGGCCCCGGGGATTCCAGCATGCCGCTGGCAAGCAAGGTTTCCCGGCGCCCGCCGTTCGCGGGTCGCCCTTCCCCTATCGTGCTGATGGGCCTGCTGCTGTGCCTGCTGCCCTGGCTGGCCAGGGCGGCGCTGACACCCGAGCAGGTGGCGGTCATCATCAACATGGACGATGTCGACAGCTACGCGCTAGGACATTACTACGCCAGGATCCGCGGCATCCCCGAGGGCAACATCGTGCAGGTGGCACTTGGCGTGCCGAAGGCCAGCATCGACCCCGAAGTCTTCGAGCGCGCCTGGATCAAAACGCGCATCCACACCCGCAATGGCATCCAGGCCTATGCCTTGGCGTTTACCTACCCGTTCCGCGTCGGCTGCATGTCGATTACCACGGCCTTCGCGATGGGTTACGGCACGCGCTTCTGCGCCGAGGGCTGCAAACCCACCGCTCCCAATCCGTACTTCGATACCGCGGGCGGCAAGCCCTGGGAAGACCACGCGCTGCACCTCGCCATGATGCTTGCAGGCAAGGACCAGCCAAGCGCCCGACAGCTGGTCAACCGCGGCGTCGCCAGCGACGGCACGCGGCCGACCAGCCACGCCTACCTGGTGGTCACGCCCGATCGCGTGCGTAACACGCGTGCGCCGACGTTTCCGGTGACGCGCGCCAAGCTCGGTGGACGCATGGAGACTGACATCCTGGCAACCGACGGCCTGCGCGACCGACAGGATGTGATGTTCTATTTCACGGGCACGCAGGCCGTGCCCTACCTCGACACCCTGCGCTTCCGTCCCGGCGCCCTTGCCGATCACCTCACCTCCTATGGCGGCGTGTTGAATGGCCGGAAGCAGATGTCGGCATTGCGCTGGCTGGAAGCGGGCGTTACCGCGAGCTACGGCACGGTGGTCGAGCCCTGCAACTTCCCGCAGAAATTCCCGCAGGTGGACATCCTCATGCGCGCCTACCTCGATGGCGACACCGCCATCGAGGCCTACTGGAAAAGCGTGGTGTGGCCGGGACAGGGCGTCTTCATCGGCGAACCGCTGGCGCGACCTTACGGGCCGGCTGCAGGGACGGACGGACCTGAATCCCCCGCGGTCCGTTAACGCACAGTCGATCACCAATTTGGCCGTCCTGGCCTTCAGCCCATCACCCCTGCGCCGCTACCTCCTTCGACGACGGCAGCAAAGACCAGCCGTTGCATGGGGGCCCTTCAGGTGGGCACGCCGCGTCGCCGTGTGACCCACACGAGACCCGACACCCCGATCCACGAATAAAACGATTTGCGGAGTACGAAAAGGTGAAATCAGTCAAAGCGGCGGATTCGCGCATCGCCCGGTACAAGGGCTTCCATGACATGAACGGAGAGTTCGTTTCTTTTGGCACCTCTGACGAAGTCTTTCGGCGGGCTCGCAAGGTGGGTGCGCGCGTGTTGCTCCGGCTGGAAATGAGTCCCTCCCAGCAGTTGCAGGGCCTTTTCTATACCAGCGACACCAGCCTCACGAACTGAACGCCGCACAGCGGGGGGCCAGGCCTTGCGCCGCCGGCGTAGGCGTAGGCGCGACTCTGGCAATCGCCGCCGCGACGGTGGATCCTTGGCGCAGGTTTTTCCAGGCGCAGGCATCGCATGCACGGGATCCCCCCGACCGCCCTCGGACTGTTGCTGATGCTCTCAAGCCTCCTGTTTGCTTGCACCGACAACGACCTTTCCCCCTATCCCACTGATCCCGGCCGCTGGTGGTACTACCAGACCCGCAGCCAGATCCTGAAGGAGGTGACTGAACAGCGCCTGCTGATCTCCAACCTGAGCCGCGACGAACACCTCCTGCGCCAGCGACGCCAGGCCAGCTGGGACCACCAACTCAGGTTCACCCGCGAAGGCGTGTTGCACCAGCAGTACGCCAATCGCGGCGACGGCATGGGCGCGCTGCAGGGCTCCAACGCCCTGGTGCTGCCCGCCAGACTCGAGGTTGGCGAGCGCTGGGATTTCACCAGCGCACTGCGCCTCATCGAGGCCCGTACCTTCGCCCCCGAAGACCGCCTCACCATCCGCCCCCTCCCGGTCACCCTGCATGCCCGCATCACCGCCGTGGACGAGGTGGTGAAGGTGCCCGCTGGTCGCTATGTGAACTGCATCCGCGTCGAGGCGCGAGGCGAAACGGAAGTCCCCACCGACCACGGCACCGCCAAAGCCGTGGTCCGCGCCGACCAGACCGAGTGGTATGCGCCCGGCGTTGGCCTCGTCCGCATGCGGCGGCAGGAAAGCTCCGACAGCAGCTTCCTCGCCAGGGGTGAGTATTCGCAGGAGTTGCTGGAAACCGCGCCCTGAACCCCGGGGCGCCGGTTGCGCTGCCCGGGGGGCTCCTCTAGGCTCCTCGCTCCGGTTTTTCCGGCATCGCCGGATAGCCCCTCCCCGTCCACTCCGACATGACCACACACGCCCCCAGCAGCCCAGCCTTCAATCGCGTCCCGGTGTCGCGTCGCGTCCTCGCGGATCTCGACACCCCGCTCAGCGTCTACCTCAAGCTTGCCGCAGGGCCTTACAGCTACCTGCTCGAATCGGTACAGGGGGGCGAGAAGTGGGGACGCTATTCGATCATCGGCCTGCCGGCGCGACAGCTGCTCTCGGTGCGCGGCAACGACATCAGCGTGCTCCAGGATGGCGTGGCGGTGGAACAACTGACCGCCGCCGATCCGCTGGCCTTCGTGCGCGATTACCACGCCCGCATCAAGGCACCGCCGCTCGCGGTGTCGCGCTTCTCGGGCGGGCTGGTGGGCTATTTCGGCTACGACACCGTGCGCTACATCGAACCGCGCCTCGCCGCGAGCACCCCACCCGATGCGCTCGATACGCCGGACATCCTGTTGATGCTGTCCGACGAATTCGTGGTCTTCGACAACTTGCGTGGTGAAATGGAACTCGTCGCCTGCGTCGACCCGGCGGAGGCCGACGCGGAACAGCACGCCGAAGCCCGTCTCGACGAACTCGTCTCCCGGCTTTCCCTGCCCTTGCGCACCAAGCCGCGCGCCAGCGCCGGCAGGGTGCCGGGCGAGGAAGACTTCACTTCGGAGTTCGGCCAGGAAGCCTTCAAGGCCGCCGTCGAGCGCATCAAGCAGTACATCATCGAAGGCGACGTGATGCAGGTGGTGCCGTCGCAGCGCATGTCGGTGCCCCTGCGCTCCGCGCCCATCGACGTCTACCGCGCGTTGCGCTACACCAACCCTTCTCCCTACCTCTTCTTCATGGATTTCGACGACTTCCAGATCGTAGGCTCCTCGCCTGAAATCCTGGTGCGCCTCGACGGCGACACCATCACCTCCCGCCCGCTCGCCGGCACCCGCAAGCGCGGTGCCACCCCGGCGGAGGACCTCGCGCTCGAACAGGAATTGCTGGTGGATCCGAAGGAAATCGCCGAGCACCTCATGCTCATCGATCTTGGCCGCAACGACATCGGCCGCGTGGCCGAGATCGGATCTGTGAAGGTGACGGAGAAAATGATCATCGAGCGCTATTCGCACGTGATGCATATTTCCTCGAACGTGGAAGGCAAGCTCAAAGCCGGTTGCGACGCCATCGACGTGCTGCGGGCCACCCTGCCGGTGGGCACGCTCTCCGGTGCGCCCAAGATCCGTGCGATGGAAATCATCGACGAACTCGAACCCACCAAGCGCGGCATCTACGGTGGCGCAGTGGGGTATCTCTCGTGGAATGGCAACATGGACACCGCCATCGCCATCCGCACCGCCGTCATCAAGGACGCCAGGCTCTACATCCAGGCCGGTTGCGGCGTGGTGGCCGATTCCGTGCCCCAGCTTGAGTGGGAAGAAACGCTCAACAAGGGTCGTGCGATGTTCCGTGCCGTCGAAAAGGCCGAGCGCGGCCTGAGCTGATCCCCCTTCTTGCGCCCGCCCGGGTGCCCGCTTGATTCCTGCTCAAGACAGATGATGGCTTGCCGCTAAGTTCACATGGCCGGCACCGGGAGCGCTCATGCGCGCACCCGGGACACGGGCGTCCCACGAGCCGGGTCGCCTCGCCGATTTCGCAATGCAATCGACGGGAAGTGAATCGTCATGAAATTCAGAACCATCTTGATCGGCTACGGCTTCGTCAGCGTCCTGTGCGCCCTGGCGCTCGGGCTTATCGGCTACCGGTCCACCGTGCAGTTGAGCGACGACATGGTGGCAGCCAGCCAGGCGAGCACTGCCCTGTCGGCGTCCACGCAGGCCGACATGATGCATGACGCCTTGCGCGGAGATGCCTACGCGGTCAACCTCGCGCTCTACCGGAACGAGGTGCAGGAAATCCCGGAGATCCAGGCTGCCGTCAGGGAGCATGCCAAGAGCTTCCGGGATTCCATCGAGGCTGTCGATGCCATGGATCTGTCACCCACCATTGAAGTTGCCTTGAAGGACGTGAAACCCAAACTGGAGGATTACATCCAGGAAGCGGAGATCATGGTGGGCCTGCGCGACCAGACCGGCCCTAACGTACACAGCCCGAAACTCGAAGTCGTCACCGCGAAGTCGGCGGGCTTCCTGGGCAAGTTCAACGAACTCGAAAAGGCCATGGCAGCCCTGAGCGGCAGTATCGAAAAGCTGAATACCGATGCCGCCGCCGCCAGCCAGGCCACCGCAGCCTCGACCAAGAAATTGCAGATCTCCACGGGCGTCACTGTCACCGTCCTGTTGCTGGCCGTCGCGGTCATCGTGACCCGTCGCGTGATGAATACCGTGGGCGGTGAACCGGCGGACGTCCTCGCCAACGCCAACGAGATTGCTTCCGGCAACCTGGACGTCGCCATCCATGTGCGCGACGGCGACACCAGCAGCGTGCTGGCGTCGATCAAGAAGATGCAGGCCAGCCTCACCACCATGATTGGCCACGCCCAACGCGCGGCCGACGAGGCCCGTGAAGGCGAGCGCATGCGCGCCGAGATGGACATCGAAGTAGGCACCCTCATCCAGGCCGCAGGCGCAGGCGACTTCACCCACCGGATCACCATGGCCGGCAAGGAAGGCTTCTTCAAGACCCTGGGCGACAGCATGAACAATCTGATGGATACCTGCGAGACGGGCCTGAGCGCCGTGGTCCAGGTGCTGAACGCCTTGTCGCGCGGCGACCTCACGCAATCCATGGACGGCAACTTCAGCGGCACCTTCGGGCGCCTGAAGACCGATTCCAATGCCACCGTCGACAATCTCAAGGAACTCATCGACAACATCCGCTCGGCGTCCGATTCCATCCACATGGCCTCGCGTGAAATCGCCGCCAGCAACATGGATCTCTCCCACCGCTCCGAGAACCAGGCCTCCAGCCTCGAGGAAACCGCGGCCAGCATGGAACAGCTCGCGGCCACGGTTAAGCAGAACGCCGAGAACGCCCGCCAGGCCAACCAACTGGCCGTCGCCGCTTCCAGCATCGCCCAGAAGGGCGGCAACCTGGTGAAGGAAGTGGTGGTGACGATGGATTCCATCAATGAATCCTCGCGCCGGATTGTCGACATCATCAGCGTCATCGACGGCATCGCCTTCCAGACCAACATCCTGGCGCTGAATGCCGCGGTGGAAGCGGCGCGCGCCGGTGAGCAAGGGCGTGGCTTCTCGGTGGTGGCGTCCGAAGTGCGCAGCCTGGCCCAGCGCTCGGCCACTGCGGCGCAGGAAATCAAGCAGCTCATCTCCGACTCGGTCGGCAAGATTGAAGGCGGCTCGCTGCTGGTGAAGGAAACCGGCGACACCATGTCGAAGATTGTCGAGTCCGTGGGCCACGTGACGGACATCATGGGCAGTATTGCCACGGCCTCGGCCGAGCAGAGCCAAGGCATCGATCAGGTCAACCGCGCAGTGACGCAGATGGAAGACGTCACCCAGCAGAACGCAGCGCAGGTGGAAGAAGCCGCCGCTGCGGCGAAGTCGCTGGAGGATCAGGCCCGCCAGATGCTCGAAGCGGTGAGCGTGTTCCGCCTCAGGGAAGGTGGCCAGCCGTCGCGCATGGACAGTCGGCTGTCGGTGGTGCGCAACGAAACCCCGCGGCCAAGCTTCGCGCCGGCACCCCCGCGTGCCGCCGCGCCGCGCAAGGCCGTGGCGGCGGTCAGCAACGGCGAAGACTGGGAAGAGTTCTGAGCCTCGCGGCGCCGACCGCGCCGCGATGAAATCCCCAGGCTGGCGCCTCCGCGCGGACGCCGGCCTTTTTTTTGGCCGCGGGACGCAGGCTTGTATGGATAATCCGCCGGGGTCGGCCGACTGGATCGCAGCCGTCGCGGGGATGACAAGCCTGAACAAGTGGTTTGACTATTTTCTCCCTGCAGTCCCCGCTATTCCCCCCGCGTCACGGCAAAAACCTGCGCCGACCACGGCCCCTCGTTGAGGTACAGGCCACGTTCCAGCAAGTCCTGGCCGTCACGGTCATACACCGCCTCGCCCACCAGATCGTGGAGGCGCCACGCACCATCGCCCAGTGCCGGGATCGGTAAGCGCACGTAGCACTGGCCGTGGTTGGGGGAGTAGTTGACCGTCACCAGGAGCAATTCGTCGATAGGCCCACGCCAGGCGAAGGCCACGAAGTAATCGCTGGTCCAGTTGTCTTCCCAGGCGGGCACGCAGTCCAGCAGTTGCCAGTGTCCCTCGCGCACCACGGGATAGCGCAACACGGCCAGCAGGCGCTCGTAGAACTGTTCGATGGCTTCGTCCACCGCTTCTTCCGGGGCCCGCACGAGGTGAGGCGAGATACGCTTCAGGCGCCCCTTGAACTGGCCCTGGTGGAAGAAGCGCAGACCTGGTGACAGGAAGGTCAGCACGGCCGCGGCGACGTGCCTGCTGTAATCGAACGTGGCGGCCGCCCGCGGTTCGTCGTGGTTTTCGAGGAAACGCGCCATGTGGTCCTGGTAGCCGGACTCTGCATGGAAATACTCGCGCACCGGGCGCGCCTGGCCCGCGTGCAGGCGGTCGTAGAGGGTCTTGTCGTAGGTGTAGTCAAAGCCCTGCTGCTGCATCTGCCACTCGCGATCCCAGTACACCTCGGCCATGAACAGGAAACCTGGCACTGCGGCCCGCACCGCGGCGATGGCGCGCGGCCAGAACACCTCGGACTGCAGGCCCCAGGTGTTGGCGAAGACATCGGGTGACACCAGCATCGCCATGTCACAGCGCAGTCCGTCGCACTGCCCGGCGACGCGGACAAGCTCTGCGATCATGGCCTTCTGCAGCTTGGGGTTGGCGTAATTGAGCTGGACAGTGTCCGGCCAGCCATCAAAGAAGGGATCGCGACCGTGCGCGAACACGGTGCTGCCGACGCGGAAGTAGTTTTGTGGTGCCTTGGCGAGATCATCAGCGCTGCCCTGGACGAAATAGTCGGGGTGCGCGGCCACCCACGGATGATCGGGCGCCATATGGTTGGGTACGAAGTCGAGCATGAGGTTGAGGCCCCTCGCCGCCAGGCGATGGCGCAGCCGGGCCAGTGCCACGTCGCCGCCCAGCGACTGGTGCACGAGGTAGTCACGAATGGCGAAGCCCGAACCCGCGATGTCGTCTTCGGTGAGATCAGGCAGGGTCTCCGCGAACTCATGGAGCCAACCGGGATTGGTTCGCGATACCGCCTGCGCCGCAGTTCCTGTCTGCCAAACGCTCAACATCCAGATCCAGTCGAAGCCGCCAGCCCGCCACTCGTCCAGGGTGTCGTCGGGAATGTCGTCCAGGGTTGCCGCCCGCATCAGCTTTCGGCTCAATTCGGTGATGAGGACCCGCGTGTTGATCTGGTAGAGGGCAGGATAGCCAGGCGTGCTCATGCGGATTCCTCGAAGTTTGGAGGGGCAAGGCCCGCAGCCTGCCCGGGATGATCATGTTGTCGTCCAAAATACGCCATGCGCCCACGGGCTGCACGATTGGGACCAAACGCGCCGGCCTCGACCGCGCGACGACTGGGTGCCTGCTTGCGCGGGAATGACGACCGGGCACTGGCTGGCCCACGCCACGACACCGCGATCCCGGTGGTCCTGTGGAGGCTTGTTGCGATGCCTCCGTCGCCGGCGCGATTCACGCCCGGGGAAGTTCCGGTTATCGTCCACGCACGGGTCGACGCACCGGCTCCGGTCCCCGCGAACATGGCCTCCGAGGAATGCTGCGATGAATGAAACGCGCTTGTTCTATACGCCCCTGTGGCAGACCGACCTCGCCCAGCCGGAAGATCACTGGACGGAACGTCGCGAACTGATGCTCTCTCGAATTGCGCAGCTTGCCCGCGACGGGCAGGGCGTGCAGAAGACTAACTTCGGTGGTTGGCAGAGCCCGGACGACCTCTACACGCACCCTGAATTCCAGTGGCTCATCGGCCGCATCATGGCACTGGGCAACGAAGTAGCGCCGGCGTTCTCTGCCAAGCGCCACTTCGACGACGGCATCATGTGGGCCAACATCAATCGCCGCGGCGATTTCAACGCCATGCACACGCATCCCGATGCCGTGCTCTCCGGCGTGGTGTACCTCAAGGTCGAAAGCCGCGAGCAGGGCGTCATCCAGTTCTTCGACGCCCGCGAAGGCAGCCCCACTGCGCAGTGGCGCTGCTACATGCGGCTGGAGGAAGGCCCGCCCCTGCTTTCCGAAGTCCACGAAGTGCTACCCCGGGAAGGCTCCCTGCTGCTGTTCCCCGGATGGCTCAAGCACTGGGTGACGCCCAACACCATCGACAGCGAGCGGATTTCGGTGTCGTTCAACATCAGGCTTGAATAAACCCGGCCGCCCGGGCCCATGACCGGGGCAGCCACGCCGACTCACGGGAACCGTGCAGGGGTGCCCGGCGTGGCGGGCAGCGATCTGGTGATGCTCCACGGTGCCAACGGCTGCGCCGACGAGTTGGACGACTGGCAGGCTGCACTGGGCGAGATGTTCCACACGCAGGTCTTTGATCTCCTCGGACACGGTGGTCGTCCGCTGCCGGAACGCTTCACCATGGCCGAACTGGCGGCCGACGCCCTTGGACGGATCGATGCGCTTGGGCTCGACAAGATTGCCCTCTTCGGCTACAGCTTCGGGGGCACGCTGGCCCTCTACCTTGCGCGCCACTTCCCGGCTCGCATTGCCGGGATCGTGACCCTTGCGACGAAAGCACCCTACGACCGGCGCACGATCCGGCAATTGACGCACCTTCTGCAGGTGTCGCGCCTCGAGGGACTGCCCAAGCGGATGACGCACCTCACCCGCGTCCACCAGCCCAACGGCTGGCGCGAACAGGCCGCGCGCCTCGCCGCCGATGGTCGACCGTTCCTGACGGGCGCGACGTTTTAAAAGGCCGACATCATCTGGTCGCTCAAGGTCCTGCGCAGCCTGGAATGCGGCTATTCCTTCGCGCGCAATTTCCCGGCCCTGCAGGCCTGGTATCGACGCGTGGAGCAGCGATCGGGATTCCGTGACGGCGGCATGCGGGCACATAGGCCGATGAGCCTTGCCTCCAGGGCCAAGGCCGCGGTGGAGAACTGGCTGGGCATCGGACTCCGGCAAGTGAGCACACAGGCCTCGCTCTCGCGTTGATCGCGGCCTCGCTGCTGCACGGCGACGAGGAAACCTTCAAAGGCGGGCGCGCTGGATTGCAGGTTGCCGACGGCCCAAGATGCCTCACCCTGGCATCCCAGCCCGCACGCGCCACCCCGAGGAGTCCCGCCATGCCACTCACGGTCGAGAAAAACCTGCGGGTCGCCATGCGCGATGGGGTGCAACTGGCCACCGACGTCTACCGTCCAGCAGGTGATGGGCAGCACCCGGTGGTCATGCTGCGCCTGCCCTACAACAAGGAGCAGCCGGCACTGTTGTTCCTTGCCGGCGACATCCTCCGCGTGGCGCAAGCCGGCTATGCCGTGGTGGTGCAGGACTGCCGGGGCACCTGGGCCTCCGACGGCGAGTTCAATCCTTACTTCCAGGAAGCCGAAGACGGTGCTGATGCAATCGCCTGGGCCGCCGCACAACCGTGGTCGAGTGGCGTGGTGGGCATGATGGGGGCCTCGTACTACGGCGCCACCCAGTGGCTCGCGGCCACGCAGGCGCCGCCGGCGCTCAAGGCCATCGCACCCTTCATCACCACCGACCAGTACCACGAGAAATGGACCTACCAGGGCGGCGCCTTCCAGCTCGGCTTCATCCTGCAGTGGGCCAGCGCGACCTTTGGCGTGGCAGAAGCCGTGCGCCGCGTGGGTCGCGGTTCAGCCGCACCAGCCTTGATCGGCGAGGCCATCGCGGCAGCGGACAACGTCGCTGCGCACTACCTGCAGTTGCCCCTGGGTGGACTGACCACGCTCGCGAAGCTCACGCCCTACGTGGCCGACTGGCTTGCCCACCCTGATTACGACGACTACTGGCGCGCCGCCGCGCCGCGCGAGCATTACGCCAAAATCACCACGCCGGCGCTCAATTTCGGCGGCTGGTACGACCTCTTCCTCGGCGGCACCCTGGCCAACTATACGGCCATGAAATCACGCACGCGCCAGCGTCTCGTCATCGGGCCCTGGGTGCACGGCTACAACGGCGGCGTCTATCCAGAGCGGAACTTCGGCCTCATGGCGCACGACGGCGTCGCGGACGTGACGGCCATGCAGATCCGTTGGTTCGATCACTACCTGAAGGGCCTCGACAACGGCGTGGAGCACGATGCGCCGGTGCGGATTTTCGTGATGGGACCCGACGCCTGGCGCGACGAGGCCGACTGGCCGCTGCCCGATACCGACTGGCAGTGCTGGTACCTGCA
>JAYTTZ010000233.1:0-5321 GCA_043744805.1 Gammaproteobacteria bacterium | reverse complement strand
GTCTATCCAGCGGGCAATCACCGGCTGGTCAACAAGGAACGGCGCCCGGTGGCGCGCGTCCTTAAAGTCGTTCGATCAAGGTGGCGTTGGCCATCCCGCCGGATTCGCACATGGTCTGCAGGCCGTAGCGCCCGCCCTGCTGTTCCAGGGTGCGCAGGAGGTTGGCCATTAAACGACCGCCCGAAGCGCCCACCGGATGCCCCAAGGCAATCGCGCCACCCAGGGCGTTCACCCTGGCGGGATCAGCGCCCAGCTCACGCTGCCAGCCCAGCACCACCGCAGCAAAGGCTTCGTTGACTTCGAAGGCGTCGATTTGATCGAGCTTGAGACCAGCCCGCGCCAGCAGCTTGCGGGTGGCCGGGATCACGCCCGTCAGCATCATCACCGGATCGTCGCCGGCGACGGCGAAGTGGGTGATGGCAGCGCGCGGCGTGAGTCCCAGGCGAATTGCCGTTTGCTCTTCCACGATGAGTACGGCGGCGGCGCCATCACTGATCTGGCTTGAGTTCCCCGCGGACACGCTCCAGCGGATCTGCGGGAAGCGTTCGGCCATCGCGGGATCTTCGAACGCGGCCTTGAGGCTCGAAAGTTTCTCGAGGGTGGTGTCGGCGCGGATGCCTTCGTCGGCCGTCACGGTCGCGCCGCCGGCTTCCACTTCGATGGCCACGAGGTCGCGCGCAGCGTTAGGGATGTCCGCCGCCGCGAGCTGGTGCGAGCGCAACGCGTACTGGTCCTGCGCTTCGCGGTCCACCTGCCAGCGGGCGTTGATGAGCTCCGCCGAAATGCCCTGGTGCACCAGGCCTTGTGGGTAGCGCGCATGGAAGCGCGGCCCCTTGTCGTCCTTGCCCATGCGGTTGCTGCGCATCGGCACCTTGCCCATCATTTCGATGCCGCCGGCGATGACCACGTCGTAGGCCCCGGCGATCACGCCTTGCGCGGCGAAGTCGATGGCCTGCTGCGCAGAACCGCATTTTCGGTCGAGGGTGACGGCCGGCACGGTTTCCGGAAAGCCCGCCGCCAGCACTGCCTGGCGACCGATGTTGCCCGCCTGCTCCGCGACCTGGATCACGCAGCCGGTGATGACGTCTTCCACCAGCGCCGGATCGATGCCGGTGCGGGCGATCAGCGCAGCCAGCACCTGGGCGTAGAGATCGACCGGATGCGCCACGGCCAGCACGCCGTTCTCCCGGCCGCGCCCGAACGGCGAGCGGCAGATCTCGACGATGACGGCGCGGCGGACGCTCACTGGAACCGCCGCAGCGAAAGCTTGAAGTCAGGCGAGGACAGCTGCACCACCGCCGAGTTGGCGAGCTTCATCAGGCGCTGCACCTGGTCGAGTTCGGGCGAGGACAGCATGGGGAAGGACGTCTTCACCGGCCCCGCCGCGAAGGCCTTGTCGACTTCGCTGGACGGCACCAGCGCGCGCAGGATGAGGTCGTCATCGTTCGTCGTGCCAAAGCGCTGGTGGAGCTCGGCCAAGGTCGGCTGCTCCGGCGGGTTCGCGCAGATTTCCTTCGCGCGGGGCGCGGACAGGATCTTGTCCAGCACATTGGGTTCGATGGGCGCCACGGTGGCGCCATAGTGCTGGGCGGCGTACTGGATGACTTCATCCGGGATCACCGAATAGCGCTTGCCGGTGACGATGTTGAGCACGGCCAGGGTGCCCACCAGCTGGCTGAAGGGCGTGGCCATGCCGGGATAGCCCAGCTCGCGACGGACCACCGCGGTTTCCTGCAGCACTTCCTCCAACCGGTCGGACATGCCGTGCTGGACCAGCTGGGCCTTCATGGTGCCCACCATGCCGCCGGGGATCTGGTGCTGGATCGACAGCACGTCGTACTCCGCGTACTGGTTGACCAGGAAGCCCGCCGCCTTGCCCTGCTTCTCGAAGTGATCCGCCACCGGGGCGAACAGCGAGGTGTCGAGGTCGTGGGTATGGCCCATGAGTTCGACGTTGCGCGCCATCACTTCCACCGACGGCACGGACGGGCCGTTGGCCATCGGACGCACCGCCGTGTGCACGCTGCGCACACCGAGTTCGATGGCGTCGAGGTAGGCCTTGGCCGACTGGCCGAGCAGGTTGTTGGAGTGGAACTCTATCGGCTTGCCGCGCGCCTTCGCGATGATCGCCGGCAGGAGTGTTGTCAGCCTGTCCTTCTCCAGCACGCCGGCCGTGTCGTAGAGCAGCAGGGTGTCGATGTCCGGGCAGATGGACAGCTTGTCGGCCTTGTCGGCGTAGTACTCGTCCGTATGGACCGGGCTCAGGGTGAACATGATGGAACCGGCCACTTCGGAACCAAATTCCTTCGCCACCTTGGCCAGCCGGTGCATCTTGTCGATGTTGAACAGCACGTCGTAAATCCAGAAGCTGCGGCAACCGTGCACGTTCAGCTGGCGCATCCAGGCGTCCATCAGGGCATCCGGCGTGACGCTGAAGGTGACCGATGCATTGGAGCGCATGCCGGCGCGGATTTTCGTTCGCGGCATCGCGGCGGTGAGCAGGTCGAGGCCTTCCCAGGGGTTCTCGCGGCAGTACTTGATGAGGCATTCGAACATCGAGGATCCGGTGAGGTCGATGACGCGATAGCCGGTGCGGTCGATGAGGGAGGCGACGGGCAGCGCGTGGCCCGCCTGCATGCGCATGCCCCAGAGGCTCTGCTGGCCGTCGCGCAAGGTTTCGTCGAGGAATTCAATGTGTGCCATGCGTGCTTACTCCTGCTGCGCGCCAAACGCCGGCAGGCCAGTGTTCTCCAGCCAGCGTGTATTGAGCTTGTTTTCAATGAAATCGGGATGCCGGGCGATGTACCGCAGCAAGGGAAGGTTGGTGGTGAGCCCGTCGATGGCGCAGCGATCGAGCGCCGCCGCCAGCCGTTCCACGCAGTCGGCGCGAGTGGCTGCGGTGACGATGAGCTTGCCGATCATGGAATCGTAGAACGGCGGCACCAGGTAGCCGTCATGGCAATGGCTGTCCACCCGGATGCCCGCGCCACGCGGCATCTGCCAGCTGGCGATGCGGCCCGGGCTCGGCCGGAAATCCAGGTACGGATCTTCCGCGTTGAGCCGGCATTCGATGGCGTGGCCGCGCACCGGGATCTGGTCCTGGGTGAAGCGCAGCGGCTCGCCGCCCGCCACCCGGAACTGCAACTGGATGAGATCGAACCCCGTGACCTGTTCGGACACCGGATGCTCCACCTGGATGCGCGCATTGACCTCGATGAAGTAGATCGCCTGGCGGTCGGTGTCGTAGAGGAACTCCACCGTGCCCGCATTGGCGTACTTCACCGACGCCACCAGCGACAGCGCCGAGCGATGGAGTTCCGCGCGGATAGCGTCCGGCATCGCCGCGCAGGGCGATTCCTCGAACACTTTCTGGTAGCGCCGCTGGATGGAGCAGTCGCGTTCGCCGAAATGCAGCACGTGGCCGCTGCCGTCGCCGAACACCTGCACTTCCACGTGGCGCGCGTGCTCTACAAACCGTTCCATGTAGAGCGTGCCGTCGCCGAAAGCCTCGCGCGCTTCGTTGCTGGCCTTGTCGAAACCGACCTCCAGATCTCCCGGGCTGCGGGCGATGAACATGCCGCGTCCGCCACCGCCGGCGGACGCCTTCATCAATACGGGGAAACCAAGCTCATGCGCGGCCGAGCGCGCGGCCGCGGCATCCGCGATGCGATCCGTGCCGGGCACCAGCGGCACGCCAGCGGCGCGGGCCAGGGCCTTGGCTTCCAGCTTGTCGCCCAGCGCGGCGATGGTTTCCGGGCGTGGTCCGATGAACGTGATCCCGTGTTCGGCGCAGAGCGTGGCAAGGGAGGCCCGCTCCGACAGGAAACCATAGCCGGGATGCAGCGCATCGCAGCCGGTGGCAAGCGCCGTGTGCACCAGCAGCCTGGGATCGAGGTAGCTCAGGCGCGACGGCGCGGGGCCAATGACCACCGCGCGATCGGCAAGTCGGGCCGCCATGCTGTCCTGATCTGCCAGGGACACGGCCTGCACGGCTTCGATGCCGAGCGCCTGCGCCGCCTTCACGACGCGCGCGGCGATTTCGCCGCGGTTCACCGAGAGGACGCGGGAAATGCTCATCGGCAAGGCGTCACTTGGCGGGTTCGATGAGGAGCAGCGGCATGTCGAACTCCACCATCTGGCCGTCCTTAGCCAGCACTTCACGCACCACGCCACGCACACCGGCGGCGACGGGTGCAAAAAGCTTCATCACTTCGATAAGGCAGACTTCGGTGGACGCCTCGATGGTCTGACCAACTTCCACGTAGGGCGGCGCGCCCGGCTTGGGTGCGCGGTAGAAGGTGCCGAGGTTGGGCGCGCGGATGGCGATGAGCCCATCCGGGATGCTCGCGGTCGCGGCATGGCCCGCAGTGGCAGCGGCTGGCGTCGCGCTGGCGGGTGCGGCAAGGGCAGCAGGTGCCACGACGGCGGCAGGTGCTCCCGCCTGCGCCGCGGCCTGGCCCGGACCTATTGCCTTCGGGTCATTGGACAGGAACAGTTCGAACTCGCCGACCTGCACGTGCAGTTCGTCCCAGGTCGAAGCCTTGAACAGTTCGATGAGTCCTTCGACGTCCTGCGGCTTGATGTTGGTTCCCGCGCTCATGGTGTTCTCACTCGTCGTTCGCTGTGTTCAGTTGAAGTTTCCGCGCCGCCTCGATCGCCGCCAGCAGCACTGGCAGGCGCGGACTGGCGACGATTGTCTTGATCCCCGCCGCGAGCGCCGCACGGACGCCTTCGTTGCTGGAGATTGCACCGCCGCGGGCCACGCTGTGGCCGGCGAGCAGGCGCGGCAGTTGTTCGATGTCCTCACCACCCGTGCTTGCGTTGAGATCGAGGCCCTCGTCCGCAGGCAGGTTCGCCCGCACGACAATGGGCGACGCGGCCTCGGCCCACCCGGTCAGCGCGGCCAGCATCGGATCGTGGTTCTCATCCGGCACGCTCACTGGGAGTTTGCCGGCGTAGATCTTGCCGCTCGCGCCGTCGACCGTGACGGTCTGGCCTGCGAGAGCCGTCACCGCGCCTTCACCGCAGCCCACCACGCAAGGCAGGCCCAGGGCACGACTCACGACCGCGGCGTGCGAAGTGCTACCGCCGTGCTCGGTAATGAGCGCGCGGCAGACAATCATGCCGTGGACGTCGTCGGGGCTCGTCACCGCGCGCGCCAGCACCACGGCTTCACCAGCCAGCGCACGGCGCTCGGCCTCGTCGGTGTTGGTGACGACCACGCCGACACCCACGCCCTGGCAGGCGGCTTCACCGCTGGCCAGCACGGCGATGCCGTGCACCGAGCCTTCGGCCAGTCGCGGACTCAGCACGGCACGCAC
>JAYTTZ010000232.1:0-5348 GCA_043744805.1 Gammaproteobacteria bacterium | reverse complement strand
GACCGACGCTTGCCGTACGGGCGGTCTCCGGGGTGATTTCAAGATTGCTCATGGGGCGCGGGATCTCGGGTTCTCAAGGGGTCGTATCGGGCGTGCGGGGTGAGCGACGGTTCGCGGAGTTCTCCCGGCGGAGTCGCACGTAGGTGCGCAGCTTGTGGCCGGGTCGCCAGGCGTGCCAGTAGAGCGGGATCAGCTCCGGTGCTTCCGACCGGAGCTCGGGCAGCCGGGCATTGAAGCGGAACAGGCCCGGATAGCCGCTGGGGATCAACAGGCGGCGGGCCAGCAGGTCGGCCAGCGAGAGCTGATGGCGCTCGCAGTCCCGCGCGCTGACGAGGTAGGGACGGAACAGTAGGACGCCGACGGGGCGCACGCTGCTGTAGGCCGCGCGCCGGCCGTGGCCCAGCACCCGCCGTAGCGGTTCAGGGCAACGGTCGACCAAGCCCTGGTAAAGCGTCCGGCCTCGTCCGCGGAGCGGCAGCCAGCGATAACGGAGCGCGAGGCTGCGGTAGGCCGCGCTCAGTTGCGCGCGCAGGAGTCGTCTTACCAGCCGGTGGCGCACCGGCGCCGGGGCGTGGCGCCAGATGAAGCGCAGGTGATCGCCGACGTTGCTTTTCGAGCGCCTGCCGGCCGCCTGCTGCATGAGGTCCGCGAGCGTCTGCCGGGCGGTCGCGGGTTCGTCCGAAGCCACCCGCGTGCGCACCTTTACCTCGTAGTCGAGCACCAGGGCCAGGCCCGCCTGGCGTTTCAGCCGGTGGGTGAACTCGTAGTCGGCGATGTAATGCGGGAAGGCCTTGTCGTCCACTGCGCCAACCTGGCGGATGGCCGCCATGGGCACCAGGGTGCTGCGTCCCGGCAGGACGTCGCAGTCGAGCTTGGGCGCGCCGTCGGCGGGAATCGCCTTGACGGTGTGGAACCGGTAATGGCGCCAGTCGAGGGTGATGCCGCCGTCGATGACGAGCGTCGGGTCCAGGGCGTCGACCACGACGCCCCCCACGGCGGCGCCGTAGCGCCTGCTGGTCGCCACGAGTCGTTCGACGCAGTCCGGATCGACGTAGGTGTCGTTGTTGATCATCAGCACGAAATCAGCGTTCGTGCCGTGCGCGAGCGCCCAGTCCATGCCGTGGCGGGTAGCCCCGGCCCACCACAGGGCGCCGAGGTCCGACAGCACCACGACCTCGGGATGCGCCTGGGCCAGCGCGTCGGGTGTGCCGTCGGTGGATCCCCCATCGACCACGATGAGGGTCAGCGCGGGCCAGGTCTGCTGCTTCAGGCATGCCACACACGCCAGGGTGGCGTCGAGACGGTTGAAGACCGGAATGACGGCGAAGACGCGGGATCCCGCCGCTGCCTGGATCTCACCTGCAGGCGTCAAGCGCAAGCTCCAGCAGGCGTTCCAGGTGGGCGTCGTTGCCGAAGCGCTCGCGGTAGGCGCAGGCCACGTCGTAGGTATAGCCGCCCTGTTTGTCGATGAGCCCGAACACGCCGGCCAGCAGGAAATGGCCGCGCGTGAGCGGCTGACTGAGCAACCAGTCCACTTCGCGCAGGTAGCGTGCCTCGACGGCCGTGGGGGCCTTGGGCAGGCGGCGGGCGAGGTCCTTGTCCACGACACCCAGCGAGTCGGCGAGCGTGGCGAGGGACTCGGGGCGGATCTTGGGGTAAGCCTGGTGCTTGAGCTCGCTCAACCAGAAGCCTTCGCCCACCAGCCAGCGGTGGCAGTCGGTGAAGAGATCTTCGCCGAGGTAGGCGCTGATGAGGCCCGGTTCGATGTCCACCGCCAGCAGTTGCGGCAGGTGATCCACGCCGAGGCTCTGGACGAGCCGGAGATCCATGCCCTGGCTGTCGACCTTGAGCCAGTGGATGCCGCCGAGGTTTTCCTCGGCGATGAGCTTGGGCAGGGTGGTGGCCGGGACTTCCGCGGTGCTGACGGGGCGGAAGTAGTCGCGGAACGAGAAGCTCGCCAGGGAGGCCATGTCGGGCGCCAGCATGCTGGAGCAGGACGGGTACTCGGTGAGGATGAACTGCACGGTGCTGGCCGCCGCATCGGCACAGACCACTTTCCGCGCGAGGACCGCGCGCTGGTAGCCGGCGCCGAAGTTGGGCGGGCTGTTGCGCGTGTCGGGTTCGAAGCCGACAAGGACGCTGTGGGCGGCGATTGGGTCCCAGATGCTCTGGGCAACGCCGGCGGCGCCCACGTCCACCAGCACCGGGGTGATGCCGGACGCCTGGATCAGGGCACTGAAGCGGGGATCCGGCACGCGGGGTTCAGGGCTCATCGTTGGGGCCTTTGGGGGACTGAATCTGGACAGCATGGCGCGCAGGTGGCGTTTCATTGGCGTGCCGCCGATTTCAGCCAGTCGAGGCAGCGCCGCGCGCGGCTGCGAACCGGATAGGCCTTGTTCTGCTGCTTGAGGCGCAGCTCGATCATGGCCTGCACGGCGTCCGGGGATTCGACGAGGCGCCGGGGGAAGGACCTCACCCCATGCTCGGACAGGTCGACTTCAAAGCGCGTGTCCACGTTGCAGTGGACCCCACTGCCGTCGAAGCCGAGGTTGCGCACCAGCGACTGGCCTGGATGCAGCGCGAGGCCGTTGCGCAGGAACATGCTGGCGTACCAGCGGATGGCCCAGGAGTCGATTTCGCCGTCCCGCTGTTTGCAGAGCATCTGGTAGAAATACATGGATTCTTCGATGTTGAAGGCGTTGCGCAGCCCGCCCTCGTCAATGCGCGTGACCAGCGCGCCCGCATCGGCATCGAAGTGGCGCCAGGCCCGCGCCCAGGTGCCCCAACCCCAGCAGGTGGCTTCGCGGTAGAAGAAGGACGCGGGCAGCTGGCGCAGCACGGGATACATATAAGCCGAGACATGCATGACGTCGTCGTCGCCGGCGTAGCGATCAAGGCCGGCATTGAGGAAATCCAGCGCATGCGGCGAGAGCACCAGGTCGTCTTCCAGCACGATGACGCGGCCAAAGCCCGCGCAGAGATCGGTCACGCCAGTGATGATCGAGCGGGCAAGCCCGAGGTTTTCCTCGCGTTTGACGATCGTGGCGTGGGGCGGGGCATGGCGGTCGACGACTTCTCGCGTCCGTGCGACGGATTCGGCGTGTGCTGCGTGTTTGGGACCATCGCAGTAGACGTGCAGGGGGCTGTCTGCCAGCCCGTCCCAGCGCGCGAGGCTCTCGAACAGGCGTTCCGTGTGTGCGGGGCGGTTGTAGGTGAATAGGGCTATCGGGGCATGCATCCGAGCCGGTCCGAACGTTGTCAGGGAGAGGTGCGGCAGGCCGCACGATGCAGGCATCAGGTAACGTCGTTGCGTGTCACGCGCACCGAAACACAGTGGCAAGGGACGTTGCTGGCGCCGCTGCAGTCTAGTCGATCAGCGTGCTTGCTGTGAACCGAACCGGGTACTGGCAGCGGCAGGGAGGCCAGGGTCAAGCGGGCCTGCGCAGGGATCCGGCCTGTCGGCGGACGGTACCCGGGGGCATGGCGTGCGGTCGGCGCTGGCTTTATTCGGCATATCCCCCGATCCTATGGCCCCGAGTACGCGGCCCGGCGGGCGGGGTGTGTTCGCACGAATCACCGCCCGGACGTGGCGACTGCGGCTTGCGCAGCCATCCAAGCAGACTGATGAATCGAATCAAGCTCATCGCCGAAATCGGCATCAACCACGACGGGGACCTCGATATCGCAAGGCGCCTCGTCGCCGCCGCCATCGAGTCCGGTGCGACAGCGGTGAAATTCCAGTACCGCAACCTTGGCCGGGCTTACGCCTCCGCGGACCCTTCCGAAATCGGCGACGAGATCCTCAACCGGGAAATCCGCAAGAACTACCTCACGCCCGCCGTGCTCATGCAGCTTGCAGGCGAAGTGGCCGCGCTCGGCGCCGAACCCGGCATCAGCTTCTTCCACGCCGAAGACATCGGCGATTTCCCGCCCGGCCTGCCGCAATTCACCTTCACCAAGCAACCGTCGGCGGAGTTGCTCAACTTCGAACTGACCGACTGCCTGCTGGCGATGGGCAAGCCGCTCTATCTTTCCACCGGCTGCCACACCGAGCCCGAAATCGAAGGCGCCCTGGGCCGGCTGCCCCCGGCGGCGCCCTGGATGCCGCTGCACTGCATTTCCAACTACCCAAGCTCCCTGGCCAACGCGCGGACCGGCTACATCACCCACCTCGCCAAGCGCTGGTCGCGCCCCGTGGGGTATTCGAGCCACGACGACGACTGGGAAGTCTGCCTGCTCGCGCTGGCCGCCGGCGCGACCACCCTGGAACGGCACATCACCTTCGACCGCCAGGCGCCGGGCCTCGACCACAGCACCAGTTCCACCCCGGCGGAATTCGCGAAGCTCACGCGCTTCCTCCGCCACTACGATCTCATCAGCGCAGGCAACGGGCCCCGCGTCCCCAACCAGGGCGAATGGCTGAACCGGCAGAACCTCGGCCGCGCCTACTTTGCCGCGAAGCCCCTGCCCACCGGTCACGCGCTGGCGCTGGAAGACTTGAGCTACCGTTCGCCCAACATCGGCCTCAATTGCAGCGACATCGGCGATTTCCTTGGCCAGCCGCTGCAGCAGGACGTGCCGGCTGGCGCGCCCCTGGTCCGCAGCCTGTTCGCGGCCCCTGCCGCGCTCCCCGACGACATCCTTGCGTTTGCGCAGGCCCGCGAACTGGCCTTGCCAGTCCGCTTGCACGACTACGCCGACATGGCCGCACGCTTTCCGGTCGGGGCCTTCGAATTCCACCTGTCGTTCACCGAAGCGCTCTCGCAGGTGGACTTCGCCGGACTCGATCGGCGCCACCGCTTCAGCCTCCACCTGCCGGACTACGTGTCCTCCACCGAGCTCATGGATCCCTTCGCCCGCGACCCCGGGCACCGGGAACGCAGCCTGCGCATCCTGTCGCGCACCGTCGCGCTGGCCGCCAGGCTGCAGGACCTCACGGGACGCGACGTCCCGATTGTCGGCAGCTTCTCGGTGGTGCACGCCGGCCGGGCCGACTTCTTTGCCGATCACGCCGGACTGCTGGCGCGCTACCGCAGCGAGGGCGTCGAGATCCTGCCGCAGTGGCTGCCGCCGATCGCCTGGTATTTCGGTGGCTCCGTGCAGCTGGACGTGATGAACGATTGCGACGATCTGGCCCTGCTGATCCGGCACGAACTGCCGTTCTGCCTGGACGTCTGCCACCTGATTCTCGGGCGCAACCTGTTCCATTTCGACACCGACCAGATGCTGCGCGACGCCGCTGGCCTCGTCCGCCACGTGCACCTCGCGGACGCCGCGGGCATCGACGGCGAAGGCCTCGGCTTTGGTGAAGGAGAACCGGAGAACGTGCAGTTGATCGGGCGCGCCAT
>JAYTTZ010000231.1:0-5385 GCA_043744805.1 Gammaproteobacteria bacterium | reverse complement strand
CGGTGGCGATGGAACCTATCAAGATGCCCATGAGCGCGCCCATGCCGAAGGCATCAAGCGCCGCTTCGTCGGACAACAGGTGACCACAGGCCAGATTGCCATGTTCGGATTGACTGGGGGCTTGGTCCCGTGCCCCGCGTCCGTGACGATCTTGATGATCTGCCTGCACTTGAAGCGGTTCTCCTTGGGAGCGGCCATGGTCGCCAGCTTCAGCCTCGGACTGGCCCTCTCCATGATCGGCGTCGGCGTCATCGCCGCTTGGGGCGCTCGCCACGTTGGCCAACGCCTTGGCGACGGCCGATTCAGCGACATCGCCCGCAAGATGCCCTACTTCTCCAGCGGTTTGATGGCTTTGGTCGGCGCCATCATGGGCGCCCAAGCCCTGATCCAAATCACCGCGACCTGAACCTGGCCACCCATGCAATCCTTCCTCGTATCCGCCGGCGTCGTGGCCTTAGCCGAAATCGGCGACAAGACCCAACTACTTTCGCTGGTCCTGGCCGCCCGCTACCGCAAGCCGCTCCCCATCATCCTCGGCGTCTTGGCCGCTACGCTCGCCAATCATGCGCCGGCCGGCGGCATCGGAACCCTGCTCGCGGGCTGGCTGAGCCCCACCATCATGAATTGGGCCGTCGTGGCCTCGTTCGCCTTGATGGCCGTTTGGATTCTGGTGCCCGATAAGCTCGACGAGGGGGAGATCGCCGAGCCCAAGAAGGCCTTGGGCGTGTTCGGGGCCACGCTCGTCGCCTTCTTCCTGGCCGAGATGGGCGACAAGACGCAGGTGGCGACGATTGCCATGGCCGCGCATTACCCCTCGCCGGTGATGGTCGTGGTGGGCACCACCCTCGGCATGTTGATTGCCGACGTGGCGGCGGTGTTCATCGGCGACAAACTCGCCGGCAGGATCCCCATGAAGCTGGTCCACGGCATTGCTGCCGCGATGTTTGCCGTTCTCGGCGTGGCGACCTTGCTGGGCGCGGGGGCCTCGCTGGGGTTCTGATCCAAACCCACCGGCCAGCAAAACTGCTTTACCTGCCCCTACCACAAGTGGACCTACGCGAACGACGGCCGGCTGGTGGGCAGCACGGACGAAGCCGACTTCTTCGGCATCGACAAATCGAAGTGCGGGTTGAAGCCCATTGCGGTGGAAAACGCGATCGCGCACCTCGACGGCTTCGACCTGCATGCGCTACCCGCCAGGGAAGCCACCCTGGCCCTGCTGGTGCTCGCGCTCGCGCAAGCGGCGGTCGCGGTGGAAATGCACGGCGCTCCCGTGTCGCCGGGCACGCCCTATCCCAACACCCGTTCGGGTGCTGCTGGGTGCAGCGCCCTTTGGCTGAGCCCGCCACGTCCCCGCTTGAGGGATCCCGATGCCGTATGCAGTCCTCGTTGAAAAGACCATTCCGCTTGCACGCAGCAAAGTGTTTGCGGCGCTGATGAATTTTGGCGCGATCGCGCGCCTCGTGCCGGAGTCGATCGAGACCTGCCGCGTCGAAGGCAGCGGCAGCGGCGCGCTGCGCCACTTCAGGCTCAAAGGTGACCCGAACGAAATCACCGAGCGGCTGGAATGCGCCCACGACGAGACGGTGTTTTAGTACTCCGTGGTCACGCCCAACTCCCTGCACCTCGACGGCTTCGACCTACCCGGGGTGGTGATCCTGGCGGACGCGCCGGGCGGCGGCGGTACCGGGCGCTGGGGCAGCCACTGGATTTCCCGCGTGACCCCGCCGGCGGAAATCAAACCCGGACTCGCAGCGCTCTACCTCGCCCTCATCGACGCCATCGCCAAAGAATGAGCCATGCAGCCCGATGAACTCTGCGCGCTGAGTGCGCATCAACTCACAGCCCTTTATCGGAACAAGGAAGCCTCGCCCGTGGAGGCGACGCAAGCCGTGCTCGCGCGCATTGCAGCCCTCAATCCCGTGATCAACGCCTACTGCCACGTCGCGGACGAAGACGCGCTGCGCAGCGCACGCGAAAGCGAGCAGCGCTGGCTGCAGGGCTTGCCCCTCTCCCCGCTGGACGGCGTGCCCGCGAGCCTCAAGGATCTCATCCTGGCCAAAGGCTGGCCCACCTTGCGTGGCAGCCGCACGGTGGATCCAAACCAGCCCTGGGACGTGGATGCGCCGGTGAGCGCGCGGCTGCGCGAGGCCGGCCTGGTGCTCATCGGCAAGACGACCACGCCAGAGTTTGGCTGCAAGGGCGAAACCAACTCGCTCCTCACCGGGATCACGCGCAATCCCTGGCATCTGGAACGCACCAGCGGGGGTTCGTCGGGCGGCACGGCGGCGGCAGTTGCCGCAGGGCTCGGGCCAGTCTCCGTGGGCACCGACGGCGCCGGCAGCGTGCGCATCCCCGCCGCCTTCTGCGGCAACTTCGGCCTGAAGCCAAGCTTTGGTCGCGTGCCGGCGTTCCCGCTGTCGCCGTTTGGATCGGTGGCGCACCTCGGGCCGCACACCATGGACGTGCGTGACGCCGCACTGCTGCTGAACGAAATGTCGCGGCCCGATGTGCGCGACTGGACCAGCCTGCCACCGACCACGCAGGACTTCGCCGACGGCCTTGAGTCTGGCGTGCACGGGCTCCGCGTGGCCTGGTCGCCCACCCTGGGCTATGCGAAGAACGTCCACCCGGAAGTCGCCGCGGCCTGCGCGGCGGCGGCGCTGAAGCTGTCGGCACTCGGCGCACGGGTTGAAGAACTCGATCCAGGCTTTGCCGATCCGCTGGAGATCACCACCGGCCTGTGGTTCCTGGGCTCATGGACGGTGTGGAACACGCTCAACGCCACGCAGCAGGCCGCCACCGATCCGGATTTCGCCGCACAGGCGGCACTCGGCAGCCGGATGACAGCGCTGGAAGTGCAGGGCCTGAACGCGCGGCGCGGCGTGCTCGGCTCGCAGATGCGGCAGTTCATGCAACAGCACGACCTGCTGATTACGCCGGCGGTGGCGATCCCCGCCTTCCCGACGCGCCCGGCGGGGCACGAACCGATGACGCCGGAAACCATGCTGGGCTGGACGCCTTTCAGCTATCCTTTCAACCTCACGCAGCAGCCAGCCTGCACCTTGCCCTGCGGACTTACGCGCGACGGCCTGCCGATTGGGCTGCAGATCGTGGGACCGATGTTCGGGGATGCGCTGGTGCTGCGGGCAGCGCGCGCCCTGGAGCAGGTGATGCCCATTCCACGACCCGCGACGATTGGAAAGGCCTGAGAGGAGATCGCGGGTTCGCGCCGAACTTTCGCGCTGCCAGTGGGCCACCTTGACGACGCTTACGTCCAGCACGCCGCGCCCCAAGGCGCACTTACCGCCCTGCCGCGCAGGAATCCTGCCAGTCGCGCCTACGTGACTGACTGAAGCACTGCCAGCCGCCTGCCACTCCCACGGGGGATCCGGACCGCACGAGGACCCGACCATGCACACCGACAACCTTTCCCACTGGATCCACGACCACGTCTTCGATGCGGGCAGCGACGCGGCCGAACGCAGCACGCGCCTCGTGGCGCTCATCACCGCCGCGACGATGGTGGTGGAGATTACGGCCGGCTGGTGGTTCAACTCGATGGCCCTGCTGGCCGACGGCTGGCACATGAGTTCGCACGCAGTCGCCATCGGCCTGTCGGCCATGGCCTACAGCACGGCCCGCCGCTATGCACGGGATCCGCGCTTTGCGTTCGGGACGTGGAAAATCGAAGTGTTGTGCAGTTTCGCCAGCGCCATCTTCCTGATGGGCGTGGCCGTCATGATGCTGGGTGGATCGATTGAGCGCCTCGTGACGCCGGGCGCCATCCAGTACCCGCAAGCCCTCTCGGTGGCGAGCCTTGGCCTTCTGGTGAACCTGGCCTGCGCGCTGATCCTCGGCAAGGCGCATCACCACGACGACCATCACGCCGACCACGACCATGGCCACCCTCACGCGCACGATCACGGCCACGACCTCAACCTCAAGTCCGCCTACCTCCACGTCATCGCCGACGCCGCCACCTCCGTACTGGCGATCGTCGCCCTGCTGGGCGGCTGGATGTACGGCTGGTCCTGGCTTGATCCCGCCATGGGCATCGTGGGTGCCGGGCTGGTCGCCAGCTGGGCCGTGGGTTTGATCAAGGAAACCGGCAAGGTGCTGCTGGACCGCGAGATGGATCACCCGGTGGTGGAGGAAATCCGCGAAGTGGTGGTTGCCGGTAATCCGGAAACACGGATTACGGATTTGCACGTCTGGCGCGTGGGCAAGCAGGTGTATTCCTGCGCGATGACGGTGGTGACGCACGACGCTGCGCTGTCCTCGGAGGAAGTGCGCCGGCGTTTGTCAGTGCACGCGGAGATCGTGCATTCGACCATCGAGATCCACCGCTGCCCGGACCATTGAAATGCGCCGATGCCACCGGGGATCCCGGCAGCATCGGCGCAAAGCTCGCACGTTCAGCGCAGCAGGCGCTGCACGTCTTCCAGCGTTTTCTGCGGCTCAGGGCGAACGGTGTAGTCGGGGTCGACGTCCACCGCACGCACGATGCCGTCACTGCCGACCACCAGCCGCGCCGGCATGGGCAAGGTCCAGCTGCCCTCGCCGTTGCACACCGGCAAATCAATGCCAAAGCCCTGGTAGATCGGCTTTATCTCCGCCGGTACCTCAAAGCGCAGGCCCAGCTTCGCCGTGTAGTCGCTGCCTGCGTCACGCAGGATGTCAAAGTCCAGCTTGTTCTTTTCGATGATACCCACGCTGTTTTCAGGCAGCTGGGGAGACAGCGCCACCAGGTTCGCACCCAGTGCTTTCAAGGCCGTCCCGATTTCCTGCAAAGCGTACAGCTCTGCGAGGCAGTAGGGTCACCAGTGTCCCCGGAAGACCGTCAGCACCAGCGGACCCTGCGCAAGCAGTGCCGCCGAAGCTACGCGATCGCCGCGTGCACCCGTCAGTTCAAACGCAGGCAGGCGATCGCCCACCTTGATCACGCCATCCATGATGCCGGAGCTACGGAGCGCAGCCGTCGCCGCCAGCATCAACGCGAGTTTGTCCGGGGGAATCATTTTCTTCGCCCCTTCCCGGATCGCGTCCAGCTTCTCTTTAAGACTCATAAGCTTTCCTCGATTGGTCGTCGCCAGTCCTCGAACCGTGGCGCCGCGCCCTTTTCGGACACCGCCCACGCAGACACTATAGCCATCACGCCGTTGGTAGCTACCTCCAGGCATGACTGGCCGACCGGCCGGCGAAGATTCCAGACAGAGGCATTACAAGGCGCGCATGGGCTGGGACTTCAACCTTGCGTCCGTGTTGGCGTGCTGGACTGCGCGACGCCCCTAGCAGCCTGTCGGACTTGGGGAGCGTCGGCTGCGAACCGACCGCAGCCGTCCATTCGGCACCGTCTTTTTGCCCCATAGCCGGGCTATGGGC
>JAYTTZ010000230.1:0-5387 GCA_043744805.1 Gammaproteobacteria bacterium | reverse complement strand
TGGTGGCGACGACGGCGCTCCTTGAAGCCCATGCAAAAGACCTCGCCCTGGTGCTGGTCGAACCGATGCTCGGCTTTGCCGGCGCGATCCCGGCCGAGGCCGGGTTCATCCACGGCTTGCGTGCCGTCACGACACGGCTGGGCATCGTGCTAGCCTTTGACGAAGTCATTACCGGCTTCCGGGTTGGACTGGGTGGCGGGCAGGGACATTACGGCGTGCGGCCGGATCTCACGATCCTCGGCAAGGCGATTGGTGGCGGCATGCCCTTGTCGGCGTTTGGTGGCCGCGAGGACTTGATGCGCTACCTGAGTCCCGCGCGTTATCCGCACGACTACGTGTTCCAGTCCGGGACCTTCAGCGGGCTGCCGCTCAGTGTCGCGGCAGGGCTCGCCGCACTGCGCGTTCTTGAACAGGGGGGCGCCGAGCACGTGTGTCGACTCGGTGACCGGGCGCGACAGGGGCTTGTCGCCTTGACCCATCGACTCGGGATCCCGGCCTGCGTGACCGGGCTCGGCTCGCTGTTCCACCTGCACTTGACCGATCAGGTCGTCACCGATGCCCGCAGCGCGGAAGACGCGGATCACGAACGCCTGCGGCAACTGCACACCGCGCTGCTGGCGCAGGGATGTTACTTCTACGCCGGGCGTCTCGGCTTCCTCAGTACGGCGCATACCGAGGCGGACATCGATCACATGCTTGGGGCCGTGGCCGCGGAACTCGGTGACTGAGAGGCGCGTTGCCGTGGGTAAACCGATGCCCGGGGCTCCCCGGAATTCCAGCCTCGGGACGCTACACAGGGGGCGATACGCGCCACCCGGCCCAGGCCCGGTCGGTCAGGTCAACTGACCGCATTCCCATCAGCCAATGCGCCTGGCCTTCGCACGCAGGCCGGCTTCCGCCCCGCTCGGTGACAGCCGCGCACCGCGGCCAGGCTTGGCCACAGCGGTTTCGCGCCAGGATCGCGCGCAATGCAGGCTCCGCCGCCGGCATCCAGCGCCCACATAATTTCCTTCTGGTGACAGGACTGTGATATTGCGCACAGTTTTTTTGCGCCCAATTGACTAGGTTGCTGGCGTAGGAAGAGGCGAGCTGCGTCTCCAAGCCGCCGGACGTCGGGTAGCTCGCTACCAGGGTTCGGGCAGCGGACCGCAGTTCACCACTTCGAATACGTTGGCGAGCTTCGTGCTTGTGGAACGGCGACGTTTTACATTGGGTAATCGGCTTCGAGCTCACCACGAGCTGAAGGTTCAGGCACTCACATCCCAGGAAAAATAGATATGAAAATTGACTCATTTGGATATTCGGCTTTAGCCGCAGCGATTCTTTCCACCTCCCTGGCATTGGTTGCCCCGGCCGCGAGCGCTGTTCCGGTTGCTGTCAACTGCCCCGGCACCGTGGTTACGACGGATCGTGAATTCACGCTCACCACCGCCCCGGGCTCGTCCTGCCTTGCCACCGGCATTGGCAACATCAACGGCAATGGTGACGCCGTCAACCTGCTGGGCTACATCACCCTCGACAAGTCGGATGACGGCACTACCGGCCCGTTTCCGGCTGCACTGACGGTGTCGGGCGTCGGTACCACTTCCGGCTCGTTCTCGTTCACTGCACCGGTGGGCTACAAGGACTTCGTGGTCGGCCTCAAATCCGGCCAGGGCCGAATTGACCCTGATTGGGCGGCGTTCCTCCTGCCGGTCGGCGTGACTTCGGGCACTTGGGCGATTTCCAGCCAAGGCCTGTCTCACATCGTTCTCTACGGCAAGGTCAGCCCGGTGCCCGTCCCCGCCGCCGTCTGGCTGCTGGGCAGCGCGCTGGTCAGCGTGGGCGCCGCCGGCCGTCGGAAGACCGAAAAAATCTGAACGATCGCAGCCTTGCGCTATTGAAAACGGCCCTTCGGGGCCGCTTTTTTTTGCCTGGGTGATCGCGACGCGCCAGCTCAGCTGGGTCCCGGCGGCAGCGTCCCCGTAACCGAACGCACGTGGACGTCCCGCTGCGGGAATGGAATCTCGAAGCCCTCCGCCCCGAAGGCTTCATAGATGCGGGCGTTCAGTTCGTGCCGTAGTTCAATCCGCTGTGGAACCTCACGCGCGTAGACCTGCAGTTCCAGGTTGAGCGCGCTGTCGCCAAAGCTGGTGAACACGGCACAGGGCGCAGGCTCCACCAGCACCCGCGGATTTGATTTGGCGATCTCCAACAGCAGCGCCAGCACCCGCCCGAGGTTCGAGCCATACGCAACGCCTACCGGGAGCACGAGCCGGGTCACCGAATCCGTCAGCGTCCAGTTGACGAATTTCTCGGTAATGAAATTGCGGTTCGGCACCACGATTTCCCGGTTGTCGGCATCCGCTATGGTGGTCGCGCGAATCTGGATGCGCGCCACCCGGCCGGTCAGATCGCCAATGGTCACGAAGTCCCCCACGCGGATGGGACGCTCGAACAGCAGGATGAGGCCAGAAATGAAGTTGGCGAAGATCTCCTGCAGGCCAAACCCAAGGCCAACGCCAAGCGCGGCCACCAGCCACTGCACCTGCGACCACCGCAGTCCGAGGGTGCTGAGCGTGAGGGTGACGCCAAGCGCCGCAATCAGGTAACCGGTCAGCGTATTCAGGGCATAACGGCTGCCCCGGTGCATCGGCAGGCGTCGGAACACGGCCATCTCGAGCAGGCTGGGCATGTTACGGGCCGCCAGTACGCTGATGGTGGCAATGAGCCCGGCCAGCACGGCACTGGCGAGCGTGATCGGCGAGGCATGCGTCAGGCCGTCGGCATCCTTCACCTGCACGTCCCACAGCGAGATTTGATCCAGCGCGCCCAGGGCGGGCAGCACGTCACGCCAGATCCAGAACAGGCCGACGGCCGCAGACCACCCCACCAGGTTGCGAAAAATCATCCGCGACTGCGCATTCATGGTGGCGAAATCAGGCCTGTCTACGGTGACGTGCGCCAGTTCCTCGTCCGTGACGCGCAGGGCGGCAGCTTCGAATTCGGCGGCCATGCGGCTTTGCGCCAGGGTAAGCCAGCGCAAGGTCAGATTGTAGATCACCACCGCACCGACCAGCAGCCACGCGGTCTGGAGGCAATAGCTGCTGAGTTCGAGCGCCGCGTACTGGTATCCCAACACCGACAGCAGGGTCAGTGCGATGGGGGCCACCCACACGGCCACCGCCAGCCCCGGCCACCACGCGATCAACCGTGAGCCCGAGGCGCGCCGCGCCAGCGCCTGGTACAGCACCCCTTCCCTGCGCGTCGCCCAGCGCAGGAACACCGCACTGGTGGCCATGGCAGCAAGGAAGCAGAGCCGCCGGAAGCTGTACTGGAACGGTGGATTGCTGCTCCACTCGAACACGGTGGCAAGGGCATAGGCCGGTACGAAACCCACGCCAAAGCGGGCGATTCGCCCGCGCCCGGCCTTCACCGCCAAGGCCGGCCAGTTGAAGTGCGCGACGGCTACGCCGCCCTGGGACAGGAACTCGATCACGGCACGCACCCCGAACGTCAGCCAGGCCATGCGCGCGAGGACCTGCCCCAGGGCCACCGAGAATTCGCCGTTCGCGTAACCGGCCGCGAGGAGCGTCGAGAGTGCGCCGATGAACAACGGGGTCGGCAATGCCAGCACGAGCCCGATGCCCAGCGCCTCTAAGGTGCTGCGGATCTCGTCCACGGCGGGATCGCTGGCGTGTTCGGCAAGCTCGAGGCGCCGTTTGCGCAGGCGACCGCGAAAGCGGTAAACCAGAACCGCCAGTAGCGAGAACGCGATTGCGCGTGGCCAGGCCTCCGCGGCGCCGCGCTGGAGATCAGCCGAGGTTTCCTTCCAGGTCGAAGCGCGCACCAGCCACTGGCCGGCCGCCAGTAGTTCGTGGACGAACTGCGTCGACAGTACCGGCGAATTGGGCAGCCACAGCAGGCGCTCGTCGAGGAAGGTGCGGTAGTCGTTGACCACCCGAATCAACTGCTGCAACTCGAAATCCGCCGCATCGAGCGAACGCCGGGCGCTGGCGTAGTTCTCGTCCAGGCTAGCAAGCAGATCGACCTGGTCCTTCAACAAGGCCTGCAATTGTGCCGTCGTCGCCGGATCCAGTGGCGTCGCTGCGGTGCCGTCTTCGCTGGCCAGGCTCACTGGATTCGGGGCTGCTTCACGCGCCGCACCCAACTGCTCGTCGATCTCGATCTGCTGCAAGCCGAGCTCGGCGATCTTTGCTTCGCCCTTGCGGGCGAGCCGGTTCAAGCTGCGCACGTCGGGGAGATTCCGGCGCTGCTCGACCAGGACGCGTCCGAGGCTCGACGAGGTCCCGGCCAACTGCACGCGTTGTCGCGCACGGTCGAATTCCTGGGCGATGGCGTGCCGCTGGGCGCTGTCATCCGCCCGCGCCTGCACCGCGCGGGATTGGTCATCCAGCATGGTCGACAGCATCTTGCCGAACCGGACGTTGTCGCCGGCCAGGTGGCGCACCTGCGGCGGCGCGTGGGTGGTGTCCTGGAGGACGCGATCCGCGTCTTCCTGGATCCGCCGCAGTTCCTCGGCGCGCCGTTCGAGCAGGCGTCGCTCGAACTGCTCGACCTGCGCGGAAGCCGTAGCCAGCTGGGACTGGGCCACGCGTCGCTTGAGCGAGTTGGCTTCCGCGCTGGCGGCATGGCTGGTTTGTTCGGCGTTGAGCGAATCGAGCTCGGCCTGGCGCGCGGCGTACTCGGCTTCCAGCAGTTCCTTGCGCAAGCGCGCCGTCTCGGCGCCTTCGGATCCGGGTAGCGACGAGAGCTCCACCTCGATCGCCGCAATCCGGCTCGTGACGTCCGTCTTGAGCTGGGAAATCTCGCCCGGCCGTTCCGCCAGCCAACGCTCCCGCTGATCAAGGACGCCCAGCTTGGCTTCGAGCGAGGCACGGTCGTTTACGGCGGCTTCCATGCGGCGTTGGAGGTCGGCCGCAGGAGCTTGCTGGAGATCCGGGCTCACCGCCAACGTGGGGTCGGCACGCGTGACGCGGACAAGGTCGGCCTGGAGTTTCCGCAGCGTCGGCGCGCTCTTCTCCAGCGCCTGCCCATACTTGTCGGCATCCGCACGGTGCGCCGCTGCGGCTTCCAGCATGGTTTTGGTCTGTTGCAGCAAGGCCACGGCGTTGTCACGGCCTGCCTCCCCTACGGGTCGCTGCTCGGCTGCGGCGAGGTTGGCGTTGACTTCCGCCAGCGTGGGCTCCGCCTGCACGGGGCCGCAGGCGAGCGCGGCGAGCAGCAGCAATCTCTTGTGGAATGGACTCATCGGCGTGGGATATCCAGGACGCGAAGCACAGCCGCGAGTCTAGCAGCCTGTCGGACTTGGGGCGTCGATAGCGAGAATCGGCCCCAGCCAGGACAGTTGGTGCCGGATTTGCAGGCCCATAGCCCGGCTATGGGGC
>JAYTTZ010000229.1:0-20969 GCA_043744805.1 Gammaproteobacteria bacterium | reverse complement strand
GTGCTCGACGTACTCACCGGTCCACAGTTTCTTCATCACGTGGATGGCTTCCTTGGTCTGCGCCCAGCGGTGCGCGAAGTCGCCACCCATCATCGTGCACTCGGGTTCGTTCCAGCCGGCGCCGATGCCATAGACGAAGCGTCCGCCGGAGTAGTGGTCGAGCGAGGCGATTTCAATGGCGGCCGTCAGGGGGTTGCGTTCCGGGACCAGCGCGACCCCGGTACCGAGACGGATCTCGCGGGTGACGGCGGATGCACGGCTGAGCCCGATGAGCGGATCAGGCATGTCGAAGATATAACCAGGCGTTGGGGCGCCCGACTCCTTGCCCGGATAAAGGTCCGCCGAGCCTTTGGGGATAATGGCGTGCTCGGGCAACCAGTAGGATTCAAAGCCAAGTTCTTCGGCCCGTTTGGCGACGACCGCCGGATCACCGCGGGTCATGTCGCCCGTCGCGGTGAAGATGCCTATGCCTATGCCACTCGACTTTCGCATGTTGACTCCCCTCCAGTTGTCTCTACGTTTACGCACGCAGGGAGCACGGATTGCGTCTACCTGCCGTGTGCTCGACCAAGGTCATGCCGCTCAGTCTCGTTGCGCGGCCCCGCGCGCAAAACTAGGGTAGTCAGCAACAACCCGATTCACTTCCGAAAATTTGGGCACGAATCTCGACGGCTCATCGAGACTGCATTGCCATGCGACGTCAACACGGTGACCACGAGCCCGCTGCTTCAGCAGGGCATTGGCAGCGGCGCGCAGCGTCTTATTCTGGTTATTCGCGCGGGAACCCACGTTGCTTACTGCGGGAATGGACGAGGCAGTCAGGGACAGTCGGGATCACCCTGAAGCACGTGACCCGGACTGTCCTCGCTCGACGCTAGGGAGCGCCCAGCCCACCCAAGGTCACCAATCCCTTCGTGGCTTCGATGCCCGGCCACCGCGCGGGATCAAGGTAAGTGCGATCGTGGGTGATCTTCCCGTCCTTGATCTGCAGGATCGCCATCCACGGTGAGTAGAAATCGGGCTTCGCCGTATCGAGGATCACGGCTTCCACGATCGCGCGGTCGTTGCCGCTGAAGTAGAGGTGGTCGATGCGCATGTAGCGTCCCGGTGCCGCCGTCTTGATGGCGCTTTCCAGCTTGGTGAAAGCTTCGTGGCCCTTGACCGAAGCGCCGGTGAAATACACGTCGGCGTCGGGGGCGTAAGTTTCCGCGATCATTTTCGCGACATCCGTGTTGTAGGTGTCGTGCCAGCGCTGGACGACCTTCAGCATGGCGTGTTGGGCCTTGGTCTCGGGTTTGGCTTGCGCAAAACCGGGGCTGACGGGACCTTCCGCCAGCACGTTCAGACTCGTGGCAAGTACGGCACTGGCCAGCAGCGCGCGGAGCGTCATGGTTGTGGTCATCGTGTTCTCTCCCTCGTTATTGGAATTGCCGCTGCACCTTACGCCGCTGCGGCGGCTGGTGTCTGCACTTCGCCTCGGAGCGAAGTCCGGGAGCAGGATCGGGCCTTGATGCGGCCCGGTGGGATCTGCAACTGCCCACCCGCAAGGCGCTGCTCACGCCCTGCGGGTGGGAGGTGTTTACTTCAGGCCCTGGGCGTATTCCGCCACGCGCTTCACGGCGGCATCGTCGAGCGGGCTCGGATGGAGCTTAGGCATTTTGGCGGAGGGGTTCTTGATCCACGCCACGGTCTTCTCGAGATCCATCCGCGTCGCAAGTCCCTTGAGCGCCGGACCGGTCGCGCCCTCGCCCACACCCCCGTGGCAGTTGGCGCAGATGGACGCATAGAGCGACGCGCCGCTCGCCTTGCTGTGCGTCTCGCTGGCAGCGACTGGCGGTGGGCCGTTCTTGCCGCCGAGCGCGTACACCACCAAGGTGGGGCTGCCAGCCATGCCGAAAGTGAGACGCGACACATTGCCGGACACCGCAGCCACGTACTGCTTGCCCTTCTGCAGGTAGCTGATGACGCCGCCCGCCATCGCGCCACCCGTCTGGGACTTGTAGAGCACGGCGCCGTCGGCATTGGAGAGCGCGTAGAAGTTGCCGGCCATGTCACCGGCGAACAGCACCCCGCTCGCGGTCGGCACGATGCCGGAAACCTGTGGCGCAGGGGTCGCGAACTTCCAGCGAATAGCACCGGTGTCGGCGTCGACCGACGTAATCCAGCCGCCGCTCTTGTCGGCGAACTTGAACGTGCCGCCCAGGTTGAACTGGCCAGGCTTGAACTTGAATTCCTTCTCGGCGGTTTCGAGTGCACACCAGTCGACGCTGCCCACCACGATGGCATGCGTGGGCTTGTCGTAGGCAGGTCCGTTCCATTCCACACCGCCCAACGGACCCGGGCACACTTCGATGCCTTCCGTGGTCGGCGCCACGCCTGCGTTCTTGATGGTGGTTATGGCGGTCTTGAATGCACGTTCATGTGTTTCACGGTTCACGCCGTAGAGGTAACCGTCCTTGCCGCCGAAGGCCACCATGCGGTCGCCGTTGCCGTTGTAATAGAGCATCGGGGCCGCGCCGAGATCGAGATCCTGGCCGTCGTTCGACAGCAACTGGTGGTACCACTTGAGCTTGCCGGTGTTGGCATCCAGCACGACGAGGCTGTTGGTGTAGAGGTTCTCGCCGGGACGCAGGTGCGGCAAGAGATCGGGCGTGGGATTGCCCACCGGCACGAAGACTTCACCAGCGGCCATGTCGAGCGTGTAGGTGGTCCAGCTGCCGCCTCCGCCGGTCTGCGCGCTTTTCGCGTCCTTCCAGGACTCCGCACCCGGCTCGTCGCCGCGCGGAATGGTGTTGAAGCGCCAGATCTGGCGCCCCGTGTTGGCGTCGAAGGCCATCACGCGACCGCGCGTGCCCCAGTCGCCGCCCGCCGCGCCAACGATGACGAGGCCCTGGTAAATCTGCGGGGCGGCACTGAAGAACTCGCCCTGGTGAGGATCGCCCACCTGGTATTGCCAGATCGTCTTGCCGGTGGTGGCGTCGATGGCGAGCAGTCGATCGTCCAGCGTGCCGCGATAGAGCTTGCCGTTGGCGTAGGCGACGCCGCGGTTGACCCGCAGCGGTGAACCGCCTTCGTCTTCGGTCACGTAGTGGTGGCGCCAGCGCAGCTTGCAGTTGGTGGCATCGACCGCAAGCGTGTCGGTGGCGGTGGTGAAGTACAGCACGCCGTCGATCTGCAGGATGCTGGTGTGGAAGGCCCCGGTGTCGTCGACCTTGAGCCGACAGACCTCACCCAGCTTGGCGGCGTTGTCCGGCGTGATTTGCTTGAGATCAACGAAGCGCTGGCCGTTGACGTTGTTGTTGTAGCTGGTCCAGTTGGTGTTGGCCGGTCCGTCCTGCCCGGTCGCCTGGACCTTGGCCGCGAACGCGGCGGCAAGCGCCAGCGCAGGCAGCCCCAGGGTGCGCAGAATATCCATCTCCCCTCCTCGTTTTTTTGTGGTCACGCGCGTTCGCCGACCGCGTCGCGGGTTCGGGGAGATCGCTCGTCATGGTGTGCCGCGCCGCGAACGGGCACCGCCGGCGGATGTTAACACCCAGCCGATCCGGGGGGACCAAGCTGGCTGCCGCACGCAATGGGACAGGGTAAATCCCGCTGCGGACTGCCGTGCTTACTGGCCGCCCTGCCCCGCGCCGCCCAGGCCGTGATGGGGCTCACGCCTGGATGGTAGGTTCGTTGCTTCGGTCTTTGCACGCTTTGCACGGTCCGTCATCGGGCCTGTTCCTGGCGCGCCGGAGACGGGGAGTTGCCTGGCCTTGGGCATCAGGATATGCACTGCGAGGAGCATGAGCATCACCCGCATCCAGTAGGTGAACTGCAATGCGATGCCCCCCTCAAAGCGCAGACAGATGACATAGAAAGTCATCAGCAAGATAAGCAAGCGCGGCAGGGTGATGAGGCGATCGAAGTTGTTCATTGCATTGACCGAACCCAGCACGCCACCAAACACGGTCATGCCGATGACGATCCCCGGCCAACCAAAATTCCAATACAACTCGGCGTTCATACCCGCTGAAATGTAGGTGTTGGGGTCGGCGGAAACCTTGAAGGTCCGGTTGATCTGGCGACCGATCGAGGAATCTGGCTTGTCGGGCATGATGTTGCGGGGGATGAACGCGTATTTCAGCAGCCCTATCGTCCAACCGCCCTGGAAGGGCACGGTGTCCCCCGTCCTTTCCAGAACCATCTCGACACTGCCTTTCAATGAGCCTCGAGTGGCGAGGTAATCCAGTCCATGGCTGAATCTTTCGCCGAAGCTACCGCCGTCATCGTCAGGGGCAGTGGAAGTCAGCGATAGCACGGATTTAAGGACTTGGGCCGCGGCCTCTGCGTTTGTCTTGTGGTTGGCGTGCACTTCTTCGCGGAATTGGGCGAAAAACGAGAACGTCGACGCGGCAAACAGGAAGACGATCAAGGCAGGGATAGCGGGAACACGCCCTCGAAGCAGGAATGTCGCAACCAGGTAGAGGACTGGATCCCGGAAGGCCACCTCCTTGGTGTCGCCGTAGAAGCCGTTCAAGAAATCCATGATGCAAAAGACCAGGAACAGCAGCAGCGCGCTGCGCTCCCGGTTCCGGATGTATGAATAAATCATCATCAGGGCGCCCAAGGGATTCAAGAGTCTCAGGAGGGATAGGACGCCCCCAAACTCGCTCCAGAAAGGGCTTTCGGTGACTGCTTTCCACTGGGTTTGAACCACGAATACCGCCACGAATCCAACGGCCCAGAAGACCACTCCTGCCAATTTTATCGCGATGGGTGACCAGTCACGGCGACACATCCCGCTTTTACTCGCGGGAATCAGGAGGAGCGCCAAGCCATAGCCAAGCATGAAGCAGATGGCTGTCAGGATGATGGCGAATTCACCATCCGTGAACAGCATGCCCCTGGGTGCTGACGGTGCGTCGGCGCCAGTAAGGATGACGCTGAGGTCCTGTAAGGCGAAGGTGCCGAAAAAAAATGCAAGGAACGCCAACTGCAGCGCCTGGCGCCCCCGCATACTGCTGGTGACGACAAGTGGCAGGGAGCAGCAGAACGCCAGCACCATCACGTAGGCGGCCAATCCAACCGACACGTTGCTATGGATCCCAAGCCCCACGGCAAGAGCGCTGACCATGGCTGCATTGAACAAGGCAAACACCGGCCACAAGGTCCGAGGCCTTTGGACCGACTGGGGATATCGGCGACCGGTTGGAGCGTCCTTCATTAGTCCGGTCACTGGGCTTTGACTCCCGGGCACCTGCCCGTCTGATTGATACAGGACGGCACTCCATCCAGCGCACTTCGCTGGTCCGTGACTAGCGTTTCCGGGCAACGAACGGCTACCGGGAAAATCCCCGCCTGATTTGGCGTCAACCACCCAGGCGAGCCAGATTCGAGGCTGGCCACCGCTCCCATGGTCACGGTCCTGGAACCATAGAAATCGGTCGGCTCGAAGTCCAGCGGGAATGATCGCCATGCCGGCACGTTTGTCATCGACTCACCCAAGCGTTCCGAACCTCTGGTGCCTGGCCTGCTTGGTTGGTTGGTTGGCAAGAGAGGCCTCCGCGGAGATGGCGCTTCGCCCGGGTTTGGCCGTCGACCGGTATCATCCTGCCATCAGTCGCCGATAGACCCTATCGGGAGACCGCCTTTGAGCCAGACGCCCGGCCCCGTCAAAAGCATGGACCACTAAACCGTCGCGCCCACGACCACCGACGGACGATCCCTTTGCCGTCATCTGGCATTAGCGACCACCACCGCAAATCCTGTTCCGGTAAACGCTGGCTAAGTTTGACGGACCTTGGAAGCCATTGCGCATCCGCGCCACGCGACGGGTTGGATTGGCATGATACAGTCCGGGCGTCTAAGTGGCCGCAGGAAGCTTGGAGATTGAGCCCTTACGAGGACGGTTTCAGCGCCACCATTCAATACCCAAAAATTTGATATCACGCATGAAGAAATTCCTGGCTGAACTCGCTTACCGGCTACCACGTTTCAGGGGCAGGGATCGGCTGCTGCGCGGCGCGCTCAATTTCCTCGCGCGCAGCGATCACTTCGTGGTGATCCGCGGCGGGATCTCGTACGAGCTCGCCGGCGAGGACATCATCGATTACTACATCTCCTCGCAGACCCTCGAGAGTCCGGAAGTCACCGAATTCCTCATCAAAGCCATCGGCAACGCGCCGGTCCGATTCTGGGACATCGGCGCCAACATCGGCGGCGTCACCTTGCCCCTGCTGCACCACTGCCCCGAGCTCACTGCCGTTTCGTTCGAGCCGAGCCCCTCGGTCTGCGGCCGCCTGCTGAACAACCTCGGGGTCAATCCGGCGCTCCAGGGGCGCTGCACGCCCGTGCCTGCAGCCGTGTCGGACACCACGACGTGGACGAACTTTTTCGTGAGTAGCGAGCGTTTCAATTCGGGCGTGGGCGGCCTCAAGGCCACGACCAATCGACAGGGCTTCGGACCGACCGTTCCGGTCATCCGCGGCGAAGAAGCGGCAGGACTCTTTGGCGGGCCCCCGGACGTGATCAAAATCGACGTTGAAGGGTTCGAGGAAGAAGCCATCCGTGGCCTGGGTGCGCTGCTGGAGCGCGATCTCCTCATTGTGTTCGAGCACAGCCTCTATCGCTTCATCGACCGAGGTCTGGCGCCAGACAGCGTCGTGCGCCTGCTGGAAGACAAGGGTTACGAGGTGAAGACACTCACCGGTGCGGTGCCCGACCTCACCCACAACGCCGACTTCGTTGCCCGGCGGCGCGAAAATTCCCGGTGGACGTTCTAATGAGGCCCTGACTCTCCGTCCGCGGACGCTTCAGTCAAGGAGGGGGACGCGGGGCCTGGACCCATCGACGCCCGCCCGCACCGCCTCGCGAAGCGATTCGTCCGGGAATCCGTTCAAGCTAGCGGCACGCAGTCCGGGCACCATGGCACTGTCAGGTTGCGGCTCTCCGGCAACTTCAATCTAAATGTTCGGCCCGAGGGCAATGGCCAACACTGCCATCGGGTGTGAATGAAGCGTCCGCAGCCAGCGCCAGCGAACAGGCAATTGTGCGGGCGCGGCCGGTGTGCGATTTTTGGTCGTCGGGAACCTCGGTCGAACATCGGGAACCCGACTGAGCAACTTAGTGAAGAACCTGGAGCACCGAGGATGAGCACGGCCCTGCTGGCCATCACGCTGATGGTGCTTTCCCTCTTCCAGCTCGCGACAACGGTCCTGGCCCCGCTTGCCGTCGCGATGCCTGGCCTGCGCGTACTGCCGCAGCTGACCCAGCCAAAGGGCGTCGTCCTGGCACTGGCACGACCGGGTCAGCCCAACCCGGCGATCGATACGTTCCGGCAGGCCAATTTCGCCGTGATCGAAGTCGACACCGAAATACTCGACAACTGGCAGGCCCAGCGCGGGCTCGACAATGCTGCCGTCGCGGCAGCGCTGGCGTCCCGGGCGGCTGGCCTGGCCCAGCGCTTCGCGCTGGGCCAGGGCGTGCGCCCGGTGCTCGCCGCGAGCGGTGAATTGACTCGCCAGGTGCTGGCACTGGCGGCACCCGCCCCCGTGTTCCATGCGCTGGTCACGACAGATCTCTGCGGCGCTGGACAGGTCTCAGCCCTACCCTTCAACGCCCCAGGAACACCTTGGTACGCTTTCCAGGCCAAGGACCCTCGGTGCCGCGCCCGCATCAAGGCCTGGACGCACGCCTTCAAGGGCCTGCGCCTGACCACGGTCAAGGGCGAACCCGTCGCAGCACCTGAGTTCGCTGCCCTCCTGCAGTGGATGGATCCCACCCTGGGCATCCAGGCTGGCGCCACGGGGCTCGGTGGACTGCCCTTGGTCGAAGTCCCCGCAGCGACCCCCAACGGCGGGCAGTTCGCGGTGTTCCTCTCGGGCGACGGCGGGTGGGCCGAACTCGACAAACAGGTGTCCGCCGAGCTCGCCGGGCGCGGGATCCCGGTGGTGGGCTGGGATTCCCTCAGCTACTACTGGACCGCCCGCACGCCGGAGCAGGCGGCAGCGGACTTGAAGCGCATCATCGATGCCTACACCGAACGCTGGGGTGCGGAGCGGGTGCTGCTGATCGGCTATTCCTTTGGCGCCGACACCCTGCCTTTCCTGCTGGCGCGGCTGCCGCCAGAACTCCGGAAACGGATTGATCTCGCGGTGTTCCTGGGTCTCTCGCCCCGGGCAAGCTTCGAATTCCACCTGAGTTCCTGGATCGACGACGCCAACAAGGGCGAATTCGATACGGCGCCCGCGCTGGCGGATCTGATCGGCATGCGCTTGCTCTGCGTGGACGCCAAGGACGACGAGGCGGACAAGTGCCCACCGCTCGCAGCACCCGGCGTGAGCCTGGAATTCCACGGCGACCATCATTTCGATGGCGACTATGCGGGTCTCACCTCGCTCATCCTGCAGCACCTCGAGCCCGCGAAGCCCTGAACGAAAACTGCCCACCCAAGCCGCCACCCTGACCATGCACACTTTTACGCATCACCCCGCCAGCACCCCCGGACGTTGTCCCAACGTCCGGGGCTCGAGCCCGTAATGACCGACCGGACCGCCGCCCCTTTACCACCCGCCCCCTCCGCCGCGACAGCAGGTGACGAATCCCGCCTGCGCGAATGGTTCGAGCGCCATCTCACCGGGCTCAAGTGGCTGGGCGGCCTGGTCTTCGCAGGACTGGTGTTCGTCGCCATGAAGGGCGTGGCGGATGAAATCAACTACCACGATGTCATGCGCGCCATCCACAGCACCACGCGCACCAGCATGGCCTGGTCGGCGCTGGCAGGGCTCGTGAGCTACCTCGCGCTCACCGGTTACGATCGCTCGGCGCTGCGCCATGTCGGCGTCGAACTCTCCTACCGCGTCATCGCCCCCACCTCGTTCATCGCCTTCGCGCTGACCAACACGGTGGGCCTGAGCGTGCTCACTGGCGGCGCCGTGCGGATGCGGCTCTATGGCGCGGCGGGCGTAGAAACGGGACAGATCTCACGCGCCATCGCCTTCAACGCTGTGGCCTTCACCGTCGGACTCCTGACGGTTGGGGCCGTGGCACTGCTGTGGAGCGCTGACAAGGTTGCGGGCCTGGCACACACCACGACCGGGACGCTGCACGCGGTGGCCTGGGCCATCCTGCTCGCGATGGGCGGACTTCTCGTGGCCTGTGCGCAGGGACGCGAACTTTCGCTTGGCGGCGCACGGCGTCTGCGGCTACCCAAGCTCGGCGTCGCCCTGCAGCAGCTGTTGTGGTCGACGATCGACATCACGGCAGCCGCAGTGGCGCTCTGGTGCCTGCTGCCTGCGGGCGCGGTAAGCCTGCCGGTGTTCGTCAGTTTCTATGCCATCGCCACCCTGCTGGGCGTGTTGAGCCACGTCCCCGGTGGGCTTGGCGTGTTCGAAGCCGTGATGCTGGGAGCACTGGGTGGCCACGTGCCCACCGAGGCGCTCGCCGGTGCCCTCGTGCTTTACCGCCTCATCTATTACGTGCTGCCGCTGGTGCTCGCCCTCCTGCTGTTGCTCCGCTATGAATTCGGGGTGAGCAGTACGCCCGCGATGCGGGTGGCGGGCAGCCTGACGCCGCTGGTCCTGGCCGTGTTTACTTGCGTGGTGGGTGTGCTGCTCATGGTGTCCGGGGTCACGCCAACGACAGCCAAGGTGGCGCATAAGCTCGCCACCCACGTGCCACTGTCCATCGTGGAGGCTTCGCACTTCCTCGGCAGCATCGCGGGACTTGGACTGCTCACCCTCGCACGCGGCCTGTGGTTGCGGCTCGACGCCGCGTGGTGGGCCAGCGTCGTGCTGGTCGCGGCGAGCCTGGTGTTCGCGCTGCCCAAGGGCATCGCGCTCAACGAAGCGCTGGTCCTTGGCTTCCTGCTGGCGATGCTCCTCGCCACTCGCCGTCGCTTCGACCGCAAGGCCGTGCTACTCGCCCAGACCTTCAGCTGGTCGTGGCTGCAGTCCATTGCCATGGTGCTGCTCTCGCTGGCGGGCCTGCTGGTCTTCGCCTATCGCGACGTCGGCTATACCGATGAACTCTGGTGGCAGTTCGAATTCGACGCCCACGCGTCCCGCTCGCTACGCGTCTTCGTGGGCCTTGCGCTGCTGCTGATGGTGCTCGCCCTGCGCCAATTATTCTGGCCGCGGGCCATTACGCCGGGCAAGCCGACGCAAGAAGAACTGGCCCGTGCGCGGGCGGTCATCGAACGCCAGGACATCGCCGACGCGGGCCTTGCGCTGATGGGCGATAAATCGCTGCTGTTTTCCGACTCCGGCCAGTCGTTCCTGATGTTCGCCGCGCGCGGACGTTCGTGGATCAGCCTCTTCGACCCGATCGGCCGCGAGGAAGAACACCAGGAACTGGTGTGGCGCTTGCTGGAACGCGCGCGCGAAGCCGGCGGTCGCGCGTCGTTCTATCAGGTTCGGCCCAATGGGCTACCCATCTACGTGGACGCAGGGCTGCGTCTGTTCAAGCTCGGCGAGGACGGTCACGTGCCGCTGCAGAACTTTTCGCTCAAGGGCCGCAGCCGCTCGAACCTGCGCAGCGGCTTCAACCGCGCCGAGCGCGAGGGCCTCACCTTTGAAGTAGTCACTGTGGAAGGCGTGCCCGGTGTGCTGGAGCAGCTCCGGGCGGTGTCGGATGCGTGGCTGGGCGAGCACGACACGGCGGAGAAAAGTTTCTCGCTCGGCGCCTTCGCCGACGACTACATCCTGTGCCAGCCCGTTGCCGTGGTCCGCAAGGGCGAGAGCATCGTCGCCTTCGCCACCATGCTGCAGACGGCCATGAAGGTGGAAGCGAGCGTTGACCTCATGCGCCACCTGCCGGATGCGCCCAAAGGCGCCATGGATTTCCTGTTCGTACACCTCCTGCTGCACTTCCAGGCGCAGGGCTTCCAGCGCTTCGGCCTCGGCATGGCCCCGCTGTCCGGCATGGCGGACCACCCCCTGGCATCGAGCTGGCATCGCTTTGGCCGCCTGCTCTTTGCCCACGGCGAGCACTTCTACAACTTCCAGGGGCTGCGCGCGTTCAAGGAGAAATTCGATCCGGTGTGGGAGTCGCGCTACCTGGCGGCGCCCGGCGGCGTGGCGCCGCTGCTGGTCCTCGCCGACATCGCGGCACTCATCAGCGGCGGCTTCGCCAAGGTGGTGGGGAAATGACGCAAGCAAGCTCCGTTCGCCACACGGATTATTCCTGCAATGCGTCCTGGACTGGCTGCATGAGACTTCTGATTGCGATCTTCCTGCCGTTCCTCGCCTTCTTCACGATTGGCCGACCCGTAGCAGGCATCTTGTGCCTGCTCCTGCAGTTGACCGTGCTGGGTTGGGTGCCAGCCGCGATTTGGGCGGCCTATGCGCTCGGCCAGTACACGACGGATCAGAAAATCGAAACTGCGCTCGGCGGCAAGCCCCGCTGAGGAAACGCCCCGGCCCTGCCCCGGGCTGGCGAGACGCCGACCGGTTGGGGATGGCGAGCACTCGCCGTAACGAGGGGCGCACGTGACGCACTCATGACGCCTTGAACGGCATCATCAAGCGCGCGGCAGTGGTGCTGCCGGGCCATGACCGCCACGCCCATCGCCGCGGTCGGGAAGAGCCCCCTGACCAGCACGGCGTTCGTGATCGCCAGGCCGAGGTTGGCGGGCCAACGCACGGTGCGTGGCAAGGTCAGCGCGCGCCGCGGTGCAAAGCGTTCCCAAGCGGCCATCACCAGCATGGCGCTGAGGGCAACCATGCCCCTGATCAGCGGTTCTCCAACGAGCATGTCCGGTTCCCCTTGCTTCCACGGTCGAGTCACCAACCCGCGCGCCGCGCCGATATCGCCGCAGGGCCTGGGTCATTGCGCACGGGTTCCAGGCCTGTTGCGTGCACCCTGTTGCCTTTTGCCCCAGGCGGAATGTGTACACTGCCTGACGTTCCGGCCACCTGCCATGCCAGTGATTACGCCGCAGGTAGCCAGCGAGAACCCTGGTCCGGATTGCTCAAGGAATAGCTGCCCTGCGGCGCACCTTGCTCGCATCCGTCCTGTCTGGTGGCATGGCCGCCGCCGGGGTCGGCACCAGGCACCGGCCACACCAGCCATCTCGATAACGTTTGAAGATCGGAGCGCCCATGGCAACCCGCGACCTCGACGCGCAATCAATCACCACGGCGGTGCTGGAAAGACTTTCCAACGTCGCCGATCCGCGCCTGAAGAAAATCCTCGCAAGCCTCGTCAGGCACGTTCACGACTTCGTGCGCGACGTGGAACTGACTGAAGCCGAATGGTTTACGGCGATTGATTTCCTGACGCGCACCGGCCGGATGTGCAACGAGACGCGGCAGGAGTTCATCCTGCTGTCGGACACCTTGGGAGTTTCCATGCTGGTCGATGCCATCAACCATCGCCAGCCGGAAGGCGCGACCGAAACCACCGTGCTCGGGCCGTTCTACGTGCCCGATATCCCGGTACTGGCCGCAGGCGCTGACCTCGCCGTCGAGCGCACCTACGCGCCGCTGCACGTGACCGGGCGCGTCACGGCGTCGGACGGCACGCCGCTTGGTGGGGCGGCCGTCGACGTCTGGCATGCGGACGAGGACGGCTTCTACGACGTGCAGAAGCCGGACGGCGAACGCGCACAGCGCGCGCGCTTTCTTACCGACGAAAAAGGCCATTTCGATTTCTGGACCAGCGTGCCGTGCTGCTATCCCGTGCCGCACGATGGCCCCGTTGGCGCGATGCTCGAGGTCATGCAGCGCCACCCTTACCGGCCCGCGCACATCCACTTCCTCATTGCCTGCGAAGGCTACGAAACCCTGGTCACTCATCTGTTCATCGAAGGCGATCCCTACCTCGACAGCGACGCCGTGTTCGGCGTGAAGCAGTCGCTGATCGTCGCGCTGCAGGACGAGGCCGGCACAGCCCCCGGGCGGCCCGAGCTGAAGGCGTGGAAGCATCTCGACCACCGCTTCGGGCTCAAGCCCGCCGCCTGAATCGGGCGACCCGACACAAGATGTTCCAGGGCGTGCCCGGTCGGACGCGCAAATGCGAGGCCAGAGGAGTAATCCCATGATCGAAACAGAGGTCCTGATTGTCGGCAGTGGTCCTGCCGGTTCCACGGCCGGCGCCCTGCTGTCCAGCTACGGCATCGACAACGTCCTGGTGACCAAGTACCGCTGGCTTGCGGACACGCCTCGCGCGCACCTCACCAACCAGCGTGCGATGGAAGTGCTGCGCGATCTGGGCCTTGAAGAAGACGCCATGCAGAAGGCCACGCCCAAGCACCTGATGGGCCACAACGTCTTTTGCACGTCCCTGGCCGGCGAGGAGTTGGGCCGCCTGCGCAGTTGGGGCAACGATCCGTATTCGCACGCGCGCCACTGCCTGGCGAGCCCGACGACCATGGTCGACCTGCCGCAAGGAAGACACGCCGCAAGCGCGGGAACGGCGGCGGGAGCTGCGCGAAGCGATTGCCGCCAAGGTGTCTGAATTCGACGCCCACGGCGTCGAGATGAACCAGCACTACGCGTCGCGCGCGGTGGTTGCCGGTGCCGGGGACGAGCGGCAATTCCACCCCGACCCTGAACTCATCTCTCAGCCCTCGAGCTGCCCGGGTGCGCGCCTGCCACACGCGTGGCTGGAGAAAGATCGCACGGCGGTCTCCACCCTGGACGTCACGGGCCGGGGTCGCTTTACCGTGTTGACCGGCATCGGCGGCACTGGCTGGCGCACGGCGGTGGCACGCCTCGCAGCGGCAGGCTTGCCGATCGACTGCGCGTCGATCGGTCCCGGTGAAGACTATGAAGATCCCTTCGGCGACTGGGCGAGTGCGCGCGGCACGGAGGACGACGGCGCCCTGCTGGTGCGTCCCGACCACGTGATCGCCTGGCGCCAGTGCGAACGCGCCAACGACTGCGCGTCGGCGTTACGCGATGTGCTGGCACGGATCATGGACAAGTAGGGCCCATCAAGCCGGGGTAGCCAGGACGCCTCCGGCGCCTCCCGCCCTCGTTCAGCTCATCGCGAAGCCCTCGTAGCCCTTTTCCGCGAGCTCCTGGCAGAGTTTGCGGTAAGTACCGAAGCCCCCGATGTAGGGCAGGAACACGCGTGGCTTGCCCGGGATGTTCGCTCCCATGTACCAGGAATCCGCCTGCGGGAAGAGCGTGGCGTCGGCCAGTGCCTTGACGTGCTCACCCCACTGCAGTTCGGCTTCCGCGGTGGCCTCGATGCAGCTGGCGCCGGACTTGCGCAGGTGCTCGATACAAGCGCAGATCCAGTCCACGTGCTGTTCGATGGACGTTGGCATGTTGCCAAGCACCGACGGACTGCCCGGCCCGGTCACCATGAACAGGTTGGGGAAACCGTGGGTGCAGACACCAAGGTAGGTTGCCGGTCCGGCCGCCCAGCGGGCTTCCAGCGCCTGGCCTTCGCGCCCCCTGATGCCGATGCGGGTCAGCGGCCCGGTAAGGGCGTCGAAGCCTGTGGCAAAAACGATGATGTCGAGTTCGTGGGTGCGGTCGCTGGTGCGGATGCCCGTGGCCACGATGCGCTCGATGGGCGTTTCGCGCAGATCCACCAGGCTCACGTTGTCGCGGTTGTAGGTCTCGAAGTAGTCGGCGTCGAGCGGCAGGCGCTTGGTGCCGATGGGATAGCCGGTGGGGATGAGCTTGCGGGCGACCTCCGGATCCTGCACGACACTGCGAATCTTGCCGCGCACGAAATCCGCGGCCAGTGCGTTGGCACGCGGGTCGGCCAGCAAGTCGCGGAAGCTCCCGAACATCCACGCGAAGCCGCCTGTCTGCCAGTCGGCCTCGAACTGCGCGCGCAAGGCCTCCGGGCTCATTGCCAGCGCTTCCTGGTCTTTCCAGTCATAGGGCTGGCCGATGGTGGACCAGCGGCAGGTCTCGCGGATCTGCTTGATGTTGCGCTTGAGGTCCGCCACTTGGGTCGGGGACAGCGGCGCATTGCGGGCGGGCACGCTGAAGTTGGGCGTGCGCTGGAAGACCGTGAGGTGCGCCGCCTCGCGCGCAATCACGGGAATGGACTGGATGCCCGAGGATCCCGTGCCCACCACCCCGACGCGCTTGCCGGTGAACTCCACGCCTGCATGCGGCCACTGGCCGGTGTGGTACCAGCCCCCCCTGAAATCATCGCGTCCGGCGATGTCCGGCACCTGCGCCGCCGACAGGCAGCCAACCGCCGTGATGAGGAAGCGGGCACTGACGGTCTCGCCGTGTTCGGTCGTCACCCGCCAGCGGCCCGCGGCCTCGTCGAAACAGGCGCCGTTGACGCGGCTGTTGAACTGGAAGGCCGACCGCAGCTCGAAGCGATCGGCGACGTGTTCGAGGTAGCGCAGGATTTCGGCCTGCTCCGGGAAGCGGCAGCTCCAGGTCCAGGCCTGTTCGAGTTCGGGCGAGAACGTATAGGCATAAACCCAGCTCTCGGAGTCCGAACTCGCGCCCGGGTAGCGATTCCAGTACCAGGTTCCCCCTACATTGCCGCCCTGTTCGAAACCGACATGGGTCAATCCCATCTCGCGGAGTTTGTACACGGCGTACAGGCCAGCGAAGCCTGCCCCGATGACGACGGCATCGACTTCACCAGGGATTGGCCGTGGGTGCTGGAGTGGAGCGGACATACATTGCCTCTATGGGGTTTACCTTTGCGCATGACTCCCGTGATTTGCAGCTGGCTGCCCAGCACGACGCGGTCGCTGCAAAACTGGAACGGTGGTGCAGTCTGCCACTCACGCGCGCAACATGTCCCTCGAATTACGGACTCATGGCGAGCCCCGTCGCACGCCACGGACGCTTGCCCAGGCCAACCTGCCCTGTTAGCTTCTTTAACTAAGACTATTCAAGTCCGAGTTAAAGGAGAATGTCCATGGCGCTTTACAGTGCTGCGGTCGAATACGGACTGCACTGCCTCCTCTTCCTGGCGGCGCGTGACGGTCCGGTGAAGCTGAGCAGCCTTGATCTGGCCGCGATGCAGGGCGTATCCCCCACCTATGTCGCGAAACTCTTCGCCCAGCTCAAGACCGCTGGCATCGTCCACGCGATTGAAGGTGCGCAGGGAGGCTACCAGCTGGCGCGCGACGCGGATGCGATCACGGTGCTGGATGTCGTGGACGCACTGGAAGGCAGCAAGCCGCTGTTCCAGTGCCGTGACATCCGCCGGCAGTGCGCGGTCTTTGGCGATGCACCACCCGATTGGTCGGTACGCGAAGTCTGCGGCATCCATGCGGTCATGCTGGAAGCCGAGCAACACATGAAACGCGTGCTGGCAGGCCACACCCTGGCAAACCTCGCCGGGGGACTTGCCGCCAAGGCATCGCCCGAATTCTTCATCGACGTCAACACCTGGTTCGCGGAACGAAAGCTGGCAAGACGCCGGCGCCCCTCCCCATTGATCACCAAGGAACCCCGGACATGAAAAACATCGTTGTCATCGGCGGCGGATTCGCCGGCATGTGGGCGGCGCTTACCGCCGCACGCGAAACCCTCCTCCAGTCTGCAGCGGTGCGCGTGACCCTGGTGTCGCGCGACGAGTACCTGACCGTTCGCCCCAGGCTCTACGAAGTCTTCACGGAGGCCATGCGCGCGCCGCTGGGTCCCGTGGTGGGCCCCCTTGGCATTGAACTCCTGCAAGGTGAAGCCACCACCGTGGACTCTGCCGCGCGCCGCATTGGCGTGCGGCTTGCCGACGGTGCCACGCAGTGGCTGGATTTCGATCGCCTGGTCCTGGCCGCCGGCAGTGAACAGCGCCCGCTGGACGTGCCCGGGGCGACGGAATTCACCCAGAACCTCGATACTTTCGCCGCCGCGCGGGCCTTCGACCAGCACCTCGCCAAGCTCTTGAAGCAGCCACCGAGTCCCGGCCAGCTCACGTTTGTGGTGGTGGGCGCCGGCTTCACCGGGATTGAACTCGCGTCCGAGATGCGTCGGCATATCGAAACCCACAGCGACGCCGAGACCGCACGCAAAGCCCGCGTCATCCTCATCGAGCGCAATCCGACGGTCGGCACCGCGCTGGGCGAGGCGCCCACCCCGTTCATCAAGACGGCCCTTGGGCAGGCCGGCGTCGAAGCCCGCCCCAACACCGGCATTGCCAGCATCAGCGCGGACGCCGTGATCTTGCTGGACGGCGCACGCATTGAATGCGCCACCGTGTGCATCACCACCGGACTCCGCGCCTCGCCACTCGGCGCCCAGCTCAATGCCCCGCGCGACCCGCAGGGCCGGCTGGTGGTGGACGAAAACCTGCAGGTGTCAGGCTGCCCCGGCATCTATGCGGCCGGCGACCTCGCGCTGGCGCGGACCGATCCGGATCATTTCGCGCTCATGTCCTGCCAGCATGCGGTCCCGATGGGCAAGTTTGCCGGCTACAACGTGGCGCACGATCTCATGGGCAGCGCACTGCGTCCCTACTCGCAGCCCAATTACGTCACCTGTATCGACCTCGGGGTGTACGGCGCGCTGTTCACCCTGGGCTGGGAGCGCACGCCCGAGATGTCCGGTGCCGACGCCAAGGCGCTCAAGAAGACGGTCAACACCGTATGGATTTACCCCCCGACAGGCAGTCGGGAGGTCATCCTGGCAGCGGCGGATCTCGATGCGCCGTGGCCGCCAGTGACCTGAGCGGTGACCACTTGCCAAACCACGGGAACACGCCGATGAACTGAACCCCGCATTCTTGCCACGTTCGTGGTGGCCACGAAAGACCTTGCGTCGATCACCTTCGACCAGGGTCCGGGCACCAGCGCTGGTGCGGGATTCAACCGCTTGTCGGCATCCCAACCCTCCGCTGGATGGCGCCCTGAGGCCAGCCCTGACTGGACGACCTCGCTGGAGAAGTTGCCCGTCACGCGTCTTCGGCGCGGCTCGGGCAAGACGCGCGCGCCGGATTTCGCCAGACTGCCAAGCGCATTGCCTAAGCGAGGACGCCTGCGCCATGTCCGAGGTCTCAATCAACGACATCAAGCTCCACTACGCCAGCATCGCGGAAGCCAGGCAGTTGCCGGGTTTGCGCATCGTGCTCGGTGCCTACGCCGATCCGGGCATGTGGCGGGAAGCCTGCAAAGGGATCTGCTACGTCAAGAAGCTGGCCTACACGCCCGTGGTCACTGCCAGCGCCGGCTATTCGGACACCGAGTTCGGCCTGAACGGCTCGGACGGCGAACTGCGCGAATGGACCGCGCAATCCAGTGCGCCGGTGATGATCTGGAACGACGAACGGCCCCGCTCGACGTGGATCGATCAGCTCTATCTTGCTGAACGGCTGGCGCCGGAACCGGCGCTGATCCCCGACCGCGCCGAAGATCGCGTGCGGATGTTTGGCCTTGCCCACGCCCTGTGCGGTGAAGGTGGCTTTGGCTGGATGGGGCGGCTCATGCTGGTCGAGATGGGCATGGAGCCGCTGGCGAAGGATGGGCCAGAACACAATTTCTGGCTGCGCTTCGGCCAGAAATACGGCCTGACGGACGCAGCGCTCCAGCGCGCGCCCACTCGGGTGGGGGAATGCCTGAGCCTGCTCGACACCCAGCTGGCCGCCGAGCAGGCGCGCGGCCGCCGGTTCTTTTTTGGCGACCGGTTGTCGGCACTGGACCTCTACTGGGCAACCTTCCTCGGGATGATCGAGCCGCTGCCGGAAGACCAGTGCCCGATGGCCACGTTCTTCCGCCCGCTCTACACCAACCGCCACCCCGTGGTCCGTGCGGCACTCAGTGCAAGGCTGCTGGCCCATCGCGCGTTCATTTACGGCGAATACCTGGAGCTGCCGGTGGTGTTCTGATCCGCGCCGTCAGGGGGCGCCAGCCTGGAAGGCTTCGCCGACGAAGTAGTCCATCAGGCGCCCGCGGATGGGCTCTGGATTCAGTTCGTATTCAAAGAGCCAGTACGACGCGCAGGCGTTGACCGCGAAAGGATCGGTGTCCAGCAGGGCCCGCACTTCGGCCTTGTCGGCGCCCGCCAGGATGATCACCCCGCCGCCCGGCGGAACCTGGCGACCGGAGGACACCAGTCTGCCCGCAGCGTCCTGCAGGCCCAGCCACTCGATGTGGGCCGCAATGTGCGGCTCGATTTCGGCCGGTGGCTTTACATACTGGCTGACGCAGACGAAGAGGTTTGGCAGCGGCTTGCTCATGGGAGGCTCCAGGGGTTGGTGGGCCCCCATTTTCGCCTTGGCCCGTCATCCCCGCAAAAGCGGGGGCCCAGTCGGCCTCCCGGGCACGGATTCCGCCCGGGGGTTTTCATGGGACCGACGTTCGCTAGCGCTCAGGCCTTGCGACGACGACCCGCGGCGCCAACGGCGCCAAGTGCGGAACCCGGCAGCCACACGGCAGCTGGCACCGGCACGGCCTTCACTTCGGCCGCGGTCACACGGTAGTCGTTGTTCGTAAGGCTACCCGGCGCACCGCCAGCACCCAACACGGCGGTGTTGGCGTTGGCCTTCCAGAAGTCGTTGATCGTGATCAGAAAGACTGCGGGGCTGAAGGTCCGACCGGCGCACAGGTTCCACTGGCCAGATTGAGCGCACGGGTAGTGCTGCTGCACAGGCCGCAGGTATCGGTACTTTCGCACACGCCAAGACCGACTTCATTCGGGCTGGAGCATGAGAAGTTGGCTGCCGTCAGGTTCCGGATGGAACCGGGGACAAACTGCCCACCCGTGGCGGAGAGGGTGCCCGTTGCCGGGGTACCGAAGGTTTCGCTGGTGTTGAGGCGAACAATCGTGCCCTGGTTGGTGATGTCGTTAAAGAAAATCATGGCGGCTTCAGAAATGGCCTTGCGCGCCAGCCCACCCAGGGGTTCCGGCGATCCGGGCCCAATCGGCACGCTGCAATAAAGCCCGGCTACACTCCCCGGCGCAAGCGCGGCCACCGGGGCACGCGCCGGTTAAAACCCACGCGTGACGAGCTTCGTGCCTCCCAAGATTTCCATCTGCATCCCGACCTACAAGGGGGAAACGACGCTCGGCCCGGCGATTGAATCCGTACTGGCCCAGACGGAAGGCGACTTCGAGCTCGTCATCCTCGATGACGCCTCACCCGATGGCACCCGCGAGCTGGTGGCCGGCTACACCGACCCCCGCGTGCTCTACCACCGCAACGAACGGAACCTGCGCCACGCAGGCAACTGGAACCGTTGTCTCGAGGTGGCGCGCGGCCGCTATTTCAAATTGTTGCCCCACGACGACCTGCTGGCCCCGCGCTGCCTCGAACGCCAGGCCGGGGCACTGGATGCCGACCGCGACGAGCGCCTTGCCCTGGTTTTCAGTGCCCGTACGCTGGTGGGCCCCGGGGGCAAACGCCTCGGTCGCCGGGCCTTTTCATCCGAGATCCGGGACGCCATTGACGGCGGGGCGCTGAAACGGGCTTGCGCACTGGGCGGCACCAACCGCGTGGGCGAACCCGGCGCGGTGATGTTCCGCACCTCGCTCGCCCGCACGGTCGGCCCGTTCGACGCCACCAACCCCTACGTCATCGACCTCGACTACTGGTTTCGATTGCTGGAGCACGGTGCTGCGGGTTACTGCCCGGACGAACTGGCCACCTTCCGCCTCACCACGCAATCCTGGAGTTTCGCCATCGGCGACGCGCAGGACCGGCAGTTCGTCGAATTCATCGAGCGCATGGGCGATCGCTTCCAGCCGCCGCTGTCGGCACTCGAGCAGTTCCGCGTACGCGGCATGGCGAAAGCCAATAAATGGCTGCGCTTCGCGTTCTACGCCATCTTCCTCCGCTGACCCGACACCTCGAAGGTCCACCATGCCACTGCTTTATGAATCGCTCGAAAAACTGGCGCCGCCCGGTCCCGTCGACCGCCTGAATTTCCTCGCGGCGGCCTGCCGCGAGAAGGTCGTGCTGGACATCGGCTGCTACGACGAGACGGCGCTCATCAAGGTGGACACCGCCTACTGGCTGCACGGGCGCATCGCCGCCGTGGCGCGGCAGGTGATTGGCGTCGACAACTCGGCGAAAATTCCCGAGGAGGGCCTGCGCACCGCAGCCAACGCGATGATCCATCG
>JAYTTZ010000228.1:0-21008 GCA_043744805.1 Gammaproteobacteria bacterium | reverse complement strand
GTCATGTGGCGAGGCATGTCCCGGCTGACCGACATCGAAATTGGATTCCAAATGGCTGCGCAAGATGTGGGTAATTGAAAGGTTTATGGAGCGCTTACTTTTAATCACGGTGTTTTGGTTGTATAGGTCAAGTTGGGCCGCTATGGAGGCATGCGCATGATCCCCTTCGAGTCATACCTTGGGCAGGGTCAGGCACTGCTAGGCCCTATCCGAGGTAGTAATTGCCGTAAAGGCTATGGCCTCAAATTCATGAAGGTCTCTGGCCAAAAATCTTGCGCTTACTGTGACATCAGCTTGGTTGAGTCGTACACAAACTGGCTTCAAATGGTGATTGATCATGTAATTCCTCAGAGCGTTTGCAAGGGCTTTTTTCTGAGTGACGAATGGACACATGATGCAAGCAATCGCGTCCTTTCTTGCGCAGCGTGCAATGGATTTGGCAATCGCTATAAACCTGCTGATGCCTTACGCCCGACCACACTCGATGAGTTCTGGCGCTTACGCGACAGAATTTTTACTGAGCGCATCGAAATTATCCGAGCCAAGCACATCGAAGAGCGTTCATTCTTTGATTCGGCGCCGTGGCTGTAGCGCGGCCCAACCAAGCGCTGCAGGCGATGTATTTGCCTCCGCTGCGCTACGGTGAATCCGCGTATGAGCTAGGGAGTTAGGCCGCTCATGACCGACGATCTCGCCAACGACCACCAAGCGGAACTGAGGCTTCTCTATCAAATCACGGTAAGTGATCTCGCCTATTTCAAGACTCAGCAGTGGTCGATCACGAATTACGCGTTCTTGTTGCTCGCGGGCGTAGCCGGTCTTCGCCAACTACTAGGCAGCAACATCCACGATTGGGAGCGGTACGGGCTATGTGGACTGGTCGCTACCGTCGCGATCAGCGGCTTCATCATGCTACAGAAGTTGCAGGACTCGATTCGCGTTCGGCAGTCGCGTCTCGACGCGACTCGTGAAATGCTGAGTCCGATCTTCGATAAAGCATGGGCGACCGAGGTCAAGGGACCGGAGTATTTTCATTCGATCTGGTTCCTTCATGGGGCGATCGCGTTGGGCGCGATCATTGTCGGCTGGATCATCCTTCGAATAAGCGGTCTAACAAGCACATGAAGCTGACGAAGGAATGCGGCTTATTCACGACGTTATGCCCCGATCAAGCGCCAAAATTGAGCCCGAGCCATGCGCCGCGATGAAGCATTTTCTCTTGTCCAGCTTCTTGGAGGGCCCAACGAGATGTCTTCTGGGACAGGCATCATCTCCTCTCGCCCTGTCCTTCCTTCTGGGCCCGGGCAACCAACGGCAGAGCAATTCGAAGCGGCGCGCGCCGAAGGTTACACGGCCGTCATCAACCTGGCGCCCGGTGACGAGAACAATGCGCTGGCAGGCGAGGAAGACCTGCTCGCTACGCTCGGATTCGACTATTTCCATATTCCTATGGTCTGGACCGATCCGAAGCCCGAGCAGTTCACTGCTTTTTGTGCTGCCATGGAGAAGCTTGGAGACAAGAAAGTCCTTGTTCACTGCATCGCAAATTATCGGGTTTCTGCGGTTGTTTCGTCCTATGCAATCAAGAAATTGGGGTGGAGTGTGGAACAGGCGGACAGGCTGGTGAAAAAAATCTGGACCTCGATCCCCGAATTCCCGATGAACGACATTTGGCAATCCTACATCGATACCATCAGGCAGCATGCCATCGATGAGCGCGCGTAGGGATCTTCCGGGACAGGCATCGTCCTGACCATGGTTTGCGCCGCAGCGCGCTCCACGCTTGACGCCAAAACCTTGGCCGTGGCCCAGTCAGTCCAAGGGTCTGCCGGCGGGTCGGGTTGCATTCAGGACAAGCCCCTGCCGGGGTCGCCAATCAACGGGGCATCGAACCCGGCAATAGCCGCGCGGCGAGGCGTCGAGGCCCCCCTTTTATGTCGATCAAAAATCCGCTGGGTCGTGCCCATGCTTGGGCCGCAGGCGAATTACCGGAGCCAAACCCATGGACCATGCCATCGCCGATCAGATCTATGCAAAATTCGCCCAGTGCTTTAACGCGGGAGACATGGAAGGGCTACTCGATCTGTACGAGCCGGGTGCAGTGTTCGTGAAAGGGCCTGGAGATCATGTCACTGGACGGGATGCGATCCGCGTCGCCTTGCAAGGGTTCCTGGACGGCGGGGGTCAGATTTCCTTCAAGATCCGGCACGCCGTGCGGCAAGGCGATATCGCCTTGTTGAGCAACGAGTACACCTTGCAAGGCACCGATGGCAACGGTAAGCCTTTCACGATGAACGGTAAAACGTCCGAAGTGCTCAGGCTTCAGCCGGATGGGCGTTGGCTCTATCTCATCGACCATCCCACTGGCGCGCAGGATTGAGGCGAGTGTGAAATCGGCGTCAACCACAAAGCTCGCCCTGGGCGGCCACTTCCGGGTGAATGTGCTTGCGCGAAAAGTGACGTAGGGTTTCCGTCCAGGCAGCTGAGCGAGCGAACGCCTTCACCTCAAGCCAGCGGTGTCGAACATCGTCACCAGCCGGCAACACGCAAGGAGACCAGACCCCAATGGACAGTAGACCGCAACGCCTCTGCTGGCACGGGATGGCGCTCTTCCTGCTTGGACCTCATTACCGGGCTCGTCGTCCAGCAACTCGCGAACCCTCGCATGGGGCTTTCGGCCCACCTTGATGGCGTGATGAACGGCACGTTCCTTCTCGCACTTGGCGCGACCTGGTCACGTGTCCGGCTCTCACCCCGCGCTTCAACGCTCGCGTTCAGCGCCGCGCTCTATGGCGCCTACGCCAACTGGGCCGTCACCACATTGGCCGCCGCTTGCGGGACAGGATCGATGACGCCCCTGGCTTCAGTCGGTCATCAAGGCCAGTCTTGGCAGCGTCGCCGTGGCCATGCTCCTCTCAACGGTTCTCCTGCTCTGGGGTTTCCGGAATCACGGCCCTGGCAGCGAGCTACCGAGCGGCTGACACCCCGAACCGTGCCGATGGATTCGCGCTCATGCTGGTCACGCGCCTGTCAGGAGCATGCTGCGGAATCCCTGAACTCGCCAGGCCTCGCCAAACGGAGGCAAGGATATGACTAGCGCCCCGCTGACACACCGGCTCGCCACCCTCGCAGATCTCGGCGTCCTGAAGACACTCATGGACGCCTCCATTGCAGAACTCCAGAAGCCCTTCCTCGATCCGCGCCAGATTGAGTCGAGCCGCGCGATCATGGGACTCGATACCCAACTCATCGAAGACGGCACCCACTTTATCGTCGAGGCCAACGGGCAGATTGCGGGCTGTGGCGGATGGAGCTGGCGGGCGACGCTGTACGGAGGAGATCAGACGCCGGGACGGAACGCCGAACGCCTGGACCCCAAGCACGCCGCCGCCAGGGTTCGTGCCATGTACACCCATCCGGGCTACGCCCGCCAAGGCGTTGGCCGGCTAATCCTGTCCTTATGCGAAAGCGCCGCCAGCAACGAAGGCTTCAGTACAGTGGAACTCATGGCCACGTTGTCTGGAGAACCGCTATACCGGGCTTGCGGTTACGTGCAGCTTGAGCGCCTTGTTGATGGGCGGGGTGGCGCGCCGGTACCGCTGGTTAGAATGCAGAAGGTGCTGGCAAAAAGCAGCTAGGGACGCAAACGCGGGACTGGGCATGTGCACCGGGGTGATGGGTTTGCGCGGCCTTACGTGGCCACGATTCGCGTTGGTGTTTCACGGCAAGGCCTGATCACGTTTCCGCGACGAGCTCGCAGGCTTGGTCGCGCCGGGTTTGCGCAGTTGCGTCTGGAGGCTTGCGATCTCGACCAGGACTTCGTCGATGAAGCGCTGTGCCGCGACCGGGATCGGCCGATCCGCAAGCGTGGCGATAACTCCCGGCGAAGCCACGTGGGAGAGGTCGGCAATATCGAGCATGGCGAAGTCGCGCGCCGAGAGATCTTCCGGAAACGCGTTGATCACGCTGGCCGTCACCGCGTCCGTCTCGCGCACGATGCGCCGGATCACCGTCAGGTCTTCCGCCCGCAGGAAGAGATCGTGGAGCTCGTCGCTCGAGCGGTTGGTGCTGTACTGGCGGCCCAGCCAGGTCACATACCAGCTGGGGAGTTTGGGCACCAACAGCGGAAAGGGCAGGACGTCCTTGATGTACAGCTTGGGCAGCGAGACCAGCGGGTGGCCGCGCCGACAGATGATGACCGGCGAAGAAAGCGCGAACGCCTGCGCATGGATGCCGGCATCCAGGTTCTCGAAAGGCGAGCCGACGTAAACGTCGAGCTTCCGGGCCAGCAGATCCTGCTGCAGTTCGTCCCAACCCTGCGTGCGCAGGCGGAAGCGAAGCTGGGGGTATTGGCGTAACAGGCGTGCGAGGGCGGGTGCGACGATCCGGTCGGCCATCCAGGGATCGGAGCCGATTTCCACCTGCCCGCTGGCGAGGTTACGCAGCAACTCGACTTCGCGCCTGGCCTGATCGAGCGTCGTTGTGGTCTGGCGCGCAACCCGCGCGAGGATCTCGCCGAACTCGGTTGCCGTGACGCCCTTGCGTCCGCGTTCAAACAGCGCCACGCCGTACTCCTCCTCAAGCCGGCGAATGCTGACCGACAATGCCGACTGCGTGAGGCACAGGGCTTCGGCGGCGAGTCGATAGCTCCGGTGCTCGCACAACGCGAGTACATGGCGTAGCTGGCGGATCGAATCGGTCATGACAAAAATTTATAGCTATCCCCAATATTTCCAATTGGACTGCAATTAGATCCGCGTGTCACCTTCTCGCACCAGGCCCATCTCGGGTCTTGGAGGGCAAGCCCATGTCGATTCAAACCCTGTGCGCTGACGGCACCACCGTCACCTATACGGATCGCCGCCGCTGGCTCTGGTCCCTGTCCCTCGTCTGGCCGTTGATGCCCGTGGTTTCCTGCGTGCTCGCCGCCAGCACGGGTCAGCCGGCGTGGTTCTGGGCGACCTTGGTCGTCTGGTACTGCGCAGTGCCCGTCCTCGATCATCTTTTTCCGCCGGATGCCAGTAACCCGCCGCCTGCCGTCGTCCCGCAACTCGAAGCCGACCTCTACTACCGGGTGCTCACCTACCTCACCGTTCCCATCCACTACTTCACACTCGTTTATGCGGCCTACGTGGCGGGGACCCAGAACCTGCCCTGGCACGCGCTGATCGGCCTGGCACTCTCGGTGGGTGTGGTCAATGGCCTGGCGATCAATACCGGGCACGAACTCGGGCACAAAACCAACAAGCTCGAACGCTGGCTGGCCAAGATTGTCCTCGCAGTCGTCGGCTATGGGCACTTCCTGATCGAGCACAATCGCGGCCACCACGTCGACGTCGCCACCCCCACCGATCCGGCAAGCTCGAAGATGGGCGAGACCATCTACGGCTTTGCCGTCACGGAGATCTCCGGGGCCATCCGTCGCGCCTGGGCTTCCGAAAAAGCCCGTCTTGCGCTGAGTGGACGCGGTCCATGGACGCTGGCCAACGAGGTGCTGCAACCCCTCCTGATCACCGCGGTGCTTTATTCGACACTGATCTATGCCTTCGGCTGGCTGATGCTCCCGTTCCTGTTCCTGCAAGCCTTCTGGGGCTGGTTCGGCATCCTCACGAGTGCGAACTACATCGAGCACTACGGGCTGCTGCGGGAAAAGCTGGAGAACGGTCGTTATGAACACTGCAAGCCGCATCATTCGTGGAACTCGAACCATGTCATGTCCAACCTGATCCTGTTCAACCTGCAGCGACACTCGGACCACCACGCCAACCCCAACCGGCGCTATCAGAGCCTGCGCAGCTTCGACGACCTGCCGGAACTGCCGAGCGGCTACCCGCTGATGTTCGCTGTGGCCTTGATTCCGCCGCTGTGGTTCGCCGTGATGGATCCGCGCGTGGTGGCCTGGGCGAAGGGTGATTTCTCGAAGCTCAACGTGTTGCAGGCCAAGCGGGAACAACTGGTTCGCCGCTACGCGCCTGAGCAAACTGCTTGAGCGGGAGTAGCGAAATCCCGGGGAGCGCGGCTGTAATGCCCGCCCGCACCGACCCTGCGGTGCAGGACCTGCGGTCACTCTCCCCGATCCCTCGCGGGGCGAGCACTCGCCTCCTGGCGACGCCCTCTCACCCCCGCCATTCACGCGTCAGCGCTTCCCGGTCGTCCGGGTGCGCGATGGCGATGAGTGCCCGCGCGCGCTGGCCGAGGCCCTTGCCGCGCAGGTGCGCCACGCCGTATTCCGTCACGAGGTAGTCCACGTCACCGCGCGTGGTCACCACGCCGGCGCCGTGCTGCAGGCGGGCGACGATGCGCGACTGGCCGTGCTTGGTGCGCGCCGGTAGGGCGATGATGGCCTTGCCGCCGCTCGATGCCGCCGCGCCGCGGATGAAGTCGAGCTGGCCGCCAAAGCCGGAGATCACCTTCACGCCAATCGAGTCGGCGCAGACCTGCCCGCTCAAATCCACTTCCACCGCCGAGTTGATCGCGACCACCCTTGGGTTGCGCGCGATGACGTTGGGGTCGTTCACCGTGCCGCTGCCCATGAAGATCACGTCCTTGTTGCCATGGACGAAGTCGAAGAGGGCGCGCGTGCCCGACACGAAAGACGTCACCGTCTTGCCGGGATGGAAGGCCTTACCCGCGTTGTCCACCGCGCCGCTCCCGAGTAGCGGCATGAGGCCGTCGGAAAACATCTCGGTGTGCACGCCGAGTTTGCGGTGGCCGGCCAGCGCCAGCAGCACGGCGTTCGGAATGGAGCCGATGCCCACCTGCAGGGTCGCGCCATCGTCCACCAGACCCGCCACGTGCTGGCCAATCTGGTGTTCGATAGCACCAAGCCGTTCGGGGCTCGCTTCCGCGAGTGGGTGGTCCACGTCTACGCCGAAGTCGATATCGTCTACGTGCACCACGCCTTCGCCATGCGTGAACGGCATGCGGGGATTGATTTCCGCGATGACCGTGGCCGCCTCGCGCAGCGCCGTGTGCGCCACGTCCACGCTGGTACCGAGCGAGCACAGGCCGTTGGCGTCGGGCGGAGACACCTGCAGCAGCGCGACGTCCGGCCTTTTCTCGTGGCGCAGGAGGCCGGGAATGGCGGACAGGAAGCAGGGCAGGTAATCCACGCGGTCGTAGTCCAGCCAGGGCCGCACATTGGCCCCGACAAAGAAATTGCTCACGCGGAACCGCCCGGCATACTCGGGGCGGCAGTAGGCGGCTTCGCCCAGGGTGTGGAGGTGCATGAGTTCGAGATCTTCGCAGCGCGATGCGGTGGCCAGCAGGGCGTCGATCAGCACCTGTGGCGTGGCGGCGGCGCCGTGGACGAAGACCCGGCCGCGACGCGGCAGGACGCCGGCAAGCTGGTTGGCAGTGATGGTTTTCATGCAAGGGAGTCCCCGGGGTTGTGCTGTCGGCGGTAGGGCACGGGTGTCGACTGCGCCGTTACCATAGCAGCCACCGATTCAAGCATTGGCACGACGACATGGATCCGGATCAAGAAATTTTCGACGTGGTGGACGCGCATGACCAAGTCATCGGCCGCGCCCCGCGCGCGCAGGTGCACGCCGAAGGCCTGCGTCATCGAGCGGCACATATCCTGGTCTTCGATCCCGCCGGGAGGCTCTACGTGCAGCGCCGCGCCTGGACCAAGGACAACGCCCCGGGGCTTTGGGACACCTCTGCCGCCGGCCATCTCGACAGTGGTGAAGGCTACCTGGCCGCAGCGATCCGCGAACTGGCCGAGGAGCTGGGCGTGGCGCCCGACGCGCCGCTGGAGGCGCTGTTCAAGGTAGAAGCCTCCAACCTCACGGGCCAGGAGTTCGTGTGGGTCTACCGGGCCACGGTGAGCGCCACGATCACGCCCGATCCCGGCGAAATCATCGACGGCCGCTGGTGCACGGCGGATGAACTCGACGCCTGGATGGCGCGCACGCCGGACGACTTCACGTCCACGTTTACTTATCTCTGGAGGCGGATCAGGCCGATTCAAGCCTGGCCCGGGCGATGGCGCGGGCTGGCGGGAACCCAGTCGGCGCCACCACGTGGACCTCGCGCCCCAAATCGCCGATCCTCCCGGTTTCCCCTAGTGCTCAGGATTCCCGTGACTGCCGCCACTCCGATTGCCGCCCGCGAAGCCATTCGCGCGATCCAGACCGGCTTTGACTCCGCGGGCTACATTGCCAGCGACGCCATCGCCACCGCCGTCTACCTTGCCCAGGCCCTGACCAAGCCCGTAATTGTCGAAGGCCCGCCGGGTGTCGGCAAGACCGAGCTTGCCACCGCCACCGCCGCCCTGCTGGGTAAGCCGCTGATCCGCCTGCAGTGCTACGAAGGCCTAGACGAAGCGAAGGCCCTCTACGAATGGAAGTACGGCAAGCAATTGCTCTACACCCAGGTGCTGAAGGAAAAGCTGGGCGATCTCATGCAAGGTGCCGTTGGGCTCAAGGCCTCCATCGAGCGGCTGCATGAGTTTGACGACACCTTCTTCAACGAAGAATTCCTCGAGCCGCGTCCGCTGCTGAAGGCCCTGTGGGCCAAGGACGGCGCAGTGCTGCTGATCGACGAGCTGGATAAATCGGACCAGGAGTTCGAAGCCTTCCTGCTGGAACTCCTGCAGGACTACCAGATTTCAATTCCAGAAATCGGCACCATCAAGGCCATCGTGCCGCCGATGGTGTTCCTCACGTCCAACAATACCCGCGAGATTGGCGACGCCCTCAAGCGCCGCTGCCTGCACCTCTATATTCCCTTCCCGGACAACACGCTGGAGCAGCGGATCATCGCTTCCCGCGTGCCGGCGCTGGCCGAAGACCTGCGTCACCAGGTGGTGGCCTTCGTGCAGAGCCTGCGCGGCCTGGACATCAAGAAAGCGCCGGCGGTGAGCGAAACCATCGACTGGGCGCGCACCCTGGTGCTATTGCACGCCACCGAGCTTGAGCCGGAGATGGTCCGCGCCACGCTCAACGTGCTGCTCAAGTTCCAGTCAGACATTGAACTGGTGGGCGCGGAAACGTTCTCCCTGGTGCGGCAGGCGCAGAAGGCCTGATGAGCCAGATCCTGGCCAACTTCGTCCAGGTGCTGCGCGCGGCGGATGTGCGCGTGTCCACCGCCGAGAGCATGGACGCCGCCGCCACGCTTGCGGTGATTGGCTATACCGAACGCGCGCTCCTCAAGGGCGCCTTGAGCCTCGTGCTCGCCAAGACGCCGGAAGACAAACACAAGTTCGACGACTGCTTCGATCGCTTCTTCACCTTCGAGACGGCCACCACCGGGGCCGCGCTCGACGACCCGGTGCCCGGCGAGCCCCTTGCGCAGGAAGGCGGCGGCAACGGCGGCAACGGCGGCTCGGGCTCGGGCTCGGGCGGCGGTGGGCTGGAAACGCTGCTCACGGAAGGTGACGAGGCAGCTTTGCAGCAGGCCATCGCCGCAGCCGCGCGCGCAGTGAAACTGCAGAACATCCGCATCTTCACCCAGCGCGGCATGTATGTGCGCCGCGTGCTGGAAGCGATGGGGGTAGAGGCCTTGGAGCGCTCGATCTTCGCCATGGTCCGGGCCCGGGAAAACCCCGAACGCCTTGCTGCACTCCGCGAACGCAAGGCACGCCTCACCGAAGACGTGATGGCGCTGGTCGACCGCCAGATGCTGCTCTACACGGCAAATGCCTACACCTCGCTCCGCGAGGAAGTGCTGCAAAAAATCCCCCTGAGCCGCATCGAGATGGGTGACTTCAAGGTGATGAAGGGCTTGGTCTCCAAGCTCGCCAAGCGGTTGGTGTCCATGCATTCACGGCGCCGGCGCAGCGCCAACCGCGGCCAGCTCGATTTGCGCCGCACGCTCCGTCGCAACATCGAATACGACGGCCTGCTGATTGAAACCGTGTGGAAGCGCTCGCGCGTGGACCGCCCGAAAATCGTGGCGGTGTGCGACGTTTCCGGCTCGGTCGCGCAGTATTCGCGCTTCCTGCTGCTGTTCCTTTACAGCGTGAGCGAAGTGCTGCCCAAGGTGCGTTCGTTCGCGTTCTCGACGCAGCTGGGCGAAGTCACCGAGTGGTTCCAGCAGAAGACGGTGGAAGAGGCGCTGGCGCTGACCTTCAGCCGCTTCGGGCTGGGCTCCACCGATTACGGCGGCGCGTTGGCGGAGCTCGAACGCCTCACCGAAAACGACATCGACCACCGCACCACGGTGCTCATCCTGGGCGACGGCCGCTCCAACTATGGCGATCCCGGCGACCGCGTGCTCCGGCGCATCCACCAGCGCGCACGCCGCGTGCTGTGGCTCAACCCGGAGCCCCGGAGCTTCTGGAACATCGGCGACTCCGCGATGCAGAAGCTGTCCGCCAGCTGCGATCGGGTGGACACCGTCCGCACCCTCGTCCAGCTCGAACGCCTGGTCAACGAAATCGCCCGCGCGGCGGTCTAGCGCCAGCCACGCCGGTAAACTCCGCGCATGAATCCCCACGCCTTTGACCCCGACTGCACCCGCTGCCCGCGGCTCGAAGCCTTCCTGGCCGACAGCCGGGCGCGCTTCCCCGGCTACCACGGCCGGCCCGTGGCACCGTTTGGCGCACCCGACGCGCGCTTGATCGTGGTGGGCCTCGCGCCCGGGCTGCACGGCGCCAACGCCACCGGGCGGCCGTTCACCGGGGATCACGCGGGCCTCATCCTCTACCAGACCCTGCATCGGTTTGGCTTTGCTTCCACGCCCCAGTCCCTCTCCCGCGACGATGGGCTGCAACTCATCGATTGCCGCATTACCAACGCGGTGAAATGCGTGCCGCCGGCCAACAAGCCGCTGCCCATGGAGATTGCCACCTGTAATGGCTTCCTGGCCGCCGAACTTGCTGAAGTACCAACTGACGCCGTGCTGGTGGCCCTGGGCCGCATCGCCCACGACGCGATCCTGCGCGCCGTTGGCCTGCCGCTGAAAGCCCATGTCTTCGCCCACGGCGCCGAGCATGCGCTGGACGGGCGCATGCTCATCGATTCCTACCATTGCAGCCGGTACAACACCCAGACCCGCCGCCTCACCCCGTCCATGTTCGATGCGGTTTTCGTGCGCGCCACCGCGCTGCTGGGGCGCCGCGCATGAGCGAGCAGGAGTTCCCCGTCGAGCTGAAGGAGAAGGTGTCGCGGCTGCCTTCGCAGCCTGGTGTGTACCGCATGCTCGATGCACGCGAGCAGATCATCTACGTGGGCAAGGCGCGCGATCTTCGCAAGCGGGTGGGCAGCTATTTCACCCGGCAGTCAGGCCACACGCCGAAGGTGCGTTCGATGGTGGGTCAGATTGCGGATCTCGACGTGGTGGTCACCCGCAACGAAAACGAAGCGCTGATCCTCGAGAGCAACCTCATCAAGGAACTGCGGCCGCGCTACAACATCGTGCTGCGCGACGACAAGAGCTATCCCTATATCTACGTCACGCTGGAACACGACTTCCCGCGCATTGGCTTCCATCGCGGCGCCAAGACCGGCAGCGGGCGGTACTTCGGGCCGTACCCCAGTGCGGGCGCCGTGCGCGCCACGCTCAACCTCCTGCAAAAACTTTTTGCCGTGCGCCAGTGCGAGGACAGCTTCTTCGCCAACCGCACGCGGCCCTGCCTGCAATACCAGATCAAGCGCTGCACCGGACCGTGCGTGGGCGCCGTCGGCAAGGACGACTATCGCCGCGACATCGACAGTGCGCTGCTGTTCCTGGCCGGGCGGAGCGGCGAGGTGGTGGAAACCCTGGTGGCGCGCATGCAGGAATCGGCGGAAAAAATGGAGTACGAGCGCGCCGGCCAATTGCGCGATCAAATCACCAAGGTCCAGCGCGTCCAGGCCGAGCAGCACATCACGGCGGAATTGGGCGACTTCGACATCGTGGTGTGCCGCAAGCGCGACGACATCGGCTGCGTACAGGTGTTCTTCGTGCGCGGTGGGCGCCATCTCGGCAACAAGACGTTTTTCCCCGCGCACACGCGCGACGCCACGCCGGTGGAAATCGTCGATGCGTTCCTGCCGCAGTTCTACCTCGCGGGGCAGTCCGAGCGCGACATCCCGCCGGACATCATCCTGGCCGAAGCCCCCGAAGATCCCGACTGGCTGGTGGATGCGCTGAGCGAGCGGCGCGGCACGGCCGTGCGTCTGCGGCTCAACGTGCGTGGCGAACGGGCACGGTGGCTGGAGATGGCCGAGCAGAACGCCGAGCAGGCGCTGGCCGAACGCATCGCCACCGACGACAACCAGCAACGTCGCCTCGAAGCCCTGCGCGAAGCCCTGGACTTGCCGGAGCCGCCCGCGCGCATCGAGTGCTTCGACATCAGCCACACGCGCGGCGAGGCCCCCGTGGCGTCCTGCGTCGTATTCGGGCCGCTGGGCGCGATGAAGTCCGACTACCGCCGTTTCAACATCGAAGGCATCACCCCCGGCGACGACTACGCGGCCATGCACCAGGCCCTGTTGCGGCGTTATTCACGGTTGAAGAAGGAAGAAGCCGCGATGCCCGATCTCCTGCTCATCGACGGCGGGGCAGGGCAGGTGGCGCAGGCCGTGGATGTCCTCAAGGAACTGCAGATCGAAGGCATCATGGTGGTGGGCGTGGCCAAGGGCACCACGCGCAAGCCCGGGCTCGAGAACCTCATCGTCAACGACGGCCGCGACGAGAAAGTGCTGCCGCGGGATTCGGCGGCGCTGCACCTCATTCAGCAGATCCGCGACGAAGCCCATCGCTTCGCCATCACCGCCCACCGCCAGGCGCGCAGCCGCAACCGCAACACCTCCCCGCTGGAAGCCATCCCGGGCATTGGCGCCAAGCGTCGCCAGCGGGTGATGCAGCACTTCGGCGGCTTGCAGGGCCTCGCCCGCGCCAGCATCGACGACTTGCAAAGGATCCCCGGTATCAGCCGACAATTGGCGCAAGCCATCCACGACGCACTACGAGAGCGCTGATGAACATTCCCAACAGGCTGACCCTGCTCCGCATCGCGCTCATCCCGCTGTTCGTGGTGTTGTTCTGGATGCCCTTCGAATGGACCAACCTGCTGGCGGCAGGCGTGTTCCTGCTGGCGGCAATCACCGACTGGCTGGACGGCTACCTGGCCCGCAAGCTCGACCAGGCCTCCAACCTCGGCGCCTTCCTCGACCCCGTCGCCGACAAGCTCATCGTGGCCGTCGCGCTCATCCTGCTGCTGCAACGCGATCCCTCTGCCCTCATCGCCTTGCCCACCATGGTCATCATCGGCCGAGAGATCACGGTGTCGGCGCTGCGCGAATGGATGGCCGAACTGGGCGCCAGGAGCAAGGTGGCCGTGTCCCGGCTCGGCAAGGTCAAGACCACTTTCCAGATGATCGCGCTGCTGCTGATGATTGCCCGCGAACCGCTGTGGGGGCTGCCGGTCTACGCCCTCGGCGTGGTCGGGCTCTACGTGGCTGCGGGCCTCACGCTGTGGTCGATGGTCCTGTACCTGCAGGCCGCGTGGCCGGCCTTGTCGGACCGGTAGATTTTTTACCTTGACAGAAGATCTCCCCGCACTAGAATTGCTGGCTCTTCGCGCGGGAATAGCTCAGTTGGTAGAGCACAACCTTGCCAAGGTTGGGGTCGCGAGTTCGAGTCTCGTTTCCCGCTCCAAAGTTTGCCGAAGCCCCGACGCCGTCGGGGCTTTTCATTTGCGCCTGCTGCATCTCCCGTAGCAGGCGAAGTCTCCCAAGGCTGGGTGGCAGAGTGGTCATGCAGCGGCCTGCAAAGCCGCGGACGCCGGTTCGATTCCGACCCCAGCCTCCAATTAACTTTCCAACGACGTCCAAGACCGTCCGAACGTGCCGGATAAGTGCTCATTTTTATTGAAATTCAGGTCCAGTTTGAAGGTGCGTCATTCAAAGACAGCCAGCTTTCAAATGGGGTAATTTTTCGGGGTAACTCCAGATCTCGAAAAAGAGTTACCCCAGATGAGACTCACCAACACTGCGATCAAGAACGCTAAGCCTGGGAAAAGACCTGCAAAGATTTCGATGAGCGAGGGCTCTTCCTGCTCGTTTCACCAGCAGGAGGTAAATGGTGGAGGCTTCGATATCGTTTCAGCGATAAGGAGAAACTCCTACCACTCGGCGTCTACCCTGATGTTGGACTGATCACATAGTGCCGCTGGCAAACCAGGGCGTGTCCATCTTGCGCGAGCTTATCGAGCATCAGTTAGCCCACGCCGTTCGCGATCCGAATGGTCGCGCCTACCACAGAACGGCACACCTTCCGCAACGTAGCGTGTTTGTCGAAATGTTTGGCACTAGCTCGCCCGCCGCACGCGGGGAGAGCACGGTGGCTGGCGCGATCGCAACCGAGTACCGCTTCGGCAGGCACGTGAGTGCGTTCATGAGCGTGGGTTACGATACCGATGAACTGTTGGCCGTACGTCCGGCCTTCAATGTCGAATTTTAAGTCGAGACTGGCGCGCGATCGCAGCGCGGTACTCACGGTGATCAATGGATAGCGAAATACGCGAAAATCGGACCAAGGTCTCGGCGCCGCCACCACGCTGGTCAAAACCGGGGGGTGACGCGGTCTTGACGTCCTTCGACTTCTGTTACCTGCTCGTTACCGCTAAATCCGCGGCACAGTTTGCCGTGATGGTCGTTAGTGAGATCTCTGCGCAGAAGTTGCGTGATTTATGGCTGTAGCGTTCGCACCAACGATGAGGTACGCGGGATTGCTGTTAGCGATGCTGACGCTCGGCGCCTGTGCCGCCTATACGCCGCAGCCGCTCGATGGCGCGGACGTCGACGCAATGCTAGCGGTGCCGGATCGCGCCGCGCTCGCGCGCCAGGCGACACAGCTGCTGCATCTACGTCTTCCTCCAATGACGTTAGACTTTACCAAGCCGCTGGACGCTAACGAAATTGCCGTCGTTGCCGTGATAGCAAACCCGGATCTGCGTAGTCTGCGCGCGCAGCAGCAGGTAGCTGATGCGCAGGTGTTTGCAGCGGGTCTACTGCCCGACCCACAGCTGAGCTTGGGCTTCGACCGTGTGCTGGCGCCGAATGGTCAGGGCCTATCTAGTGCGTTCACGGGTGGCTTGACGCTAGATTTGTTGGGTGCGCTGGCCACTCGGCAAGTCGAACGTCAAGTGGCGGGTGCCGCCGCCGAGCAAGTGCGGCTCGATATCGCCTGGCAGGAGTGGATGGTGGCCGGCCAAGCGCAGCTGCTCGCAATTCGACTGCCCCGTCAGCTTTTAGCGGCTCAGCTTTCGCGCACGGCGGCCGTAGCTGCCAATACCGGACTGCGACGCACGTTGGCTGGCGCAGCGCGCGGCGACCTCAAGGTCGATGAGGTCGAGGCACGCCGTATTGCCGCCGCGGACGCCAACGCTCGCGCGCTTCTTGCTGAGCGTGAAGCAGATACCACGCGACTGGAGCTCAACCGCCTGCTGGGCATGTCGCCTGCAGAGCCATTGGCCTTGGCGCTCCCGCCGGCGCTCTCGGCGTGGATACCGCCGGATCCCGCTGCTCTGTTCGACGCGGCGCGAAGTGCCAGGCTCGATTTGCAAGCTTTCGCCGCCGGGTACGACAGCCAGCAGGCCACCCTTCACCGTGCAGTGTTGGGCCAATATCCGCGGTTCGCGATCACCCTCACGGGCGCGCGCGATACGAGCAAAGTGAAAACGTTTGGTCCGGCAGTGACCCTCGATTTGCCTCTATGGAATCGCAATCGCGGCGCAGTCGCCACCGCTGAGGCGAATCGGGAGCGTCTACGCAGCGAATATTTGGCGCGTCTACACCAGACCCGCGCCAATATTGCGGCGCTGATCGCCGCACTGAAACGCGATGAGCGTTCGCGTACGGCGTTGGCCAACCAATTGCCCGACATCGAACGGTTCGCCGCCGGTCTCGAGTTTGCCGCAGGGCGCGGCGACGTGACTTTGCCGTTGGCCGAGTCGGCACGTGCCGAGGCGGTCGATAAGCGCCTGGCGTTGCTTGGGCTCGATCAGGCCTGCGCCGAGCAGCGCTTGGCTTTGGCCTTGGCCGTGGGACGCTCACTTTCACAATAGAAGTTGACGCGATGAATTTAATCACGATTGCCTTAGCCCTAAGCACGGTCACGATAAGCGTTGCTGGCTGTAGCAGACACGACAGCGGCTCCGAAGGACCACCGGCAAGGCCGGTCGCGCTGGTCGAGATACAGCCCGCATTGCGACAAACCTTGCGCGAGACGCTGCGCGTGTACGGTACGACCGAGTTTTCTACGGCCGAAGCAACAACGGTCGCGGTACCAGTGGAATCGCAGGTGTCCCAGTTGCTCGTAACCGTGGGTGACGAAGTTAAACGCGGCCAAGCGCTGTTGCGCTTGGTGCCTAGTCCTCTCACCCAACTGGATTTAGGCAAAGCCCGGCGTGACGCCGATCTCGCGCTTGCTGAGCGCGAACGTATGGGACGTCTGCGCCGCACAGGACTCGCCACCGAATTCGATCTTTTGACAGCGACGAATGCCGCCGCCACGGCTGTTGCCATGCGCGACAGTCTCGGCGCGCGAGTCGGCCCCGCTGAACTGTTGACCCTGCGGGCATCGCGCGACGGTATCGTTGACTCATTGACGGTGCAGCCCGGTGAGGTGCTTGCGCCGGGCGCAGTAGCGGTTCGAATTGTCGTGCCGGATGCCCTACAGGTGCGTTTAGGCATCGAGCCACAGGATGCGAATCGGGTGGCTGCTGGTCAGACGGTGCAATTGGCGCCGCTCGCGCCCGGGGCTGTAGCGGTGACGGCGGCGGTCTCCAGCACAGACCATCGAATCGATTCACTGACTCACCTCACCGCCGCGCTGGTGCACCTACCGCCCCGCAGTGGTCTGTTACCCGGCGCCGTGTTGCGGGCGGAGATTGAGGTCGCGCAACACCTAAACGTGGTCACCGCGCCGCGTGGCGCATTGCTCTACGCGGGCGAGCAAGCCTACCTGTTCGTGGCCGACGGCGATCACGCGCGGCGGCGCGAGATCAAGACCGGCGTGCAGGACGGCGACATGGTCGAAATCGCTACGGGTCTCGCCGCCGGTGAGGCACTGATCGTCGCGGGTAACGCCGTGCTCGAAGACGGCATGCTGATTCGCACCCGGGCCGAGGCGGCGGCGCTGCACCCGAGCGCCAACGACGAGCGCGAGCAGCAGTGATCGCCTGGCTGGAGACGCACCAGCGATCGGTGCTGTTCTTGCTGACCGCCGCGACTTTTGGTGGGCTGTTTGCCGCGTTCAAACTGCCGGTCGGCTTATTTCCGACCATTGACTTCCCGCGCGTGGTGGTCAGTGTGGACTCGGGCGACCGACCGGTCGAGCGCATGGTGGTGGAGGTCACACGACCGCTAGAACAGGCGCTACGGGGCGTACCGGACGTGCTTGGCCTGCGCTCGACCAGCTCGCGCGGTGCGGCAGAGATATCCATCAACTTCGCTTGGGGCAACGACATGGTTGCCGCGCAGCTGCAGGTCGAATCTGCCATCAACCGCATACTGCCGGATCTTCCTGCGGGAACGCGCCAAGAGGTGCGACGGATGGATCCGACCGTCTTTCCGGTGCTGGGTCTGGCTCTCACTTCGCAGACTAGAGACCTGGTCGCGCTGCGTGATTTCGCCTACTACCGCTTGCGCCCACTGCTGACATCGGTGCCTGGGGTGGCCCAGGCCGAAGTGCTGGGCGGCGAGCTCGGAGAGTTTCAGGTGTTGTTCGATGTGGCACGCTCACAGGCAGCTGGACTTGCGCCGCAAGATATCGCTACGGCGTTGGCAGCCAATAACGTCGTTACATCGGTCGGTCGCCTTGAAGACCGACATCGTTTGTATTTGACGTTGGCGGACAACCGCCTGGCCAGTCGCGACGATATTGGACGCATCGTGATCAAGTCCGGTCCGCTCGGCGTGATCCAGCTTAAGGATATTGCCGAAATCCGCGACGCCAGGGCACCGAGCTGGACGCGCGTCAACGCAGGCGGCCGTGACGCAGTGCTGCTGAACATTCGTCAGAGTCGCGGCGCCAACGCGCCGGCGCTCACGCAGGCGGTGCGTGACAAGCTCGCCCAATTCGCAGCGGAGTTACCCCCCGACATCAAGATTGACACCTTCTACGATCAGTCGGAGCTGGTGCTTGCTGCGGCCAGTAGCGTGCGCGACGCGATCTTGATCGGGGCTGTGCTGGCCGGCATCGTGCTGCTCGTGTTCCTGCGCGATCTGCGCTTGACGCTGATTATCGCCGTCATCCTGCCGGCGGTGTTGGCGGTCACGGCTCTGCTGCTGAAGCTGTTCGGCATGAGTTTCAACATCATGACACTCGGCGGGATGGCCGCCGCCGTTGGCCTGGTCGTCGATGACGCGGTCGTGATGGTCGAGCACATGGTGCGTCGCGAGTCCGAAGGTGCGCTCGACGGTGTCCCCTCCGAAGCACGACGCTCGCTGTTACCGGCGGCAGCGGAGATGCTGCAGCCACTGCTTGGATCCTCGTTGGCAACCATCGTGGTCTTTGTGCCCTTGGCGTTCCTGTCCGGCGTGACCGGCGGCTTCTTCAAAGCACTGGCGCTGACGATGGCCGCCGCCCTGGTGGTGTCGTTTCTTGTAGCGATGTTTGCCGTACCGGTGCTGACCAACCGCTTGTTGACCCATGGTTTGAAGAGTCAGCGCGAAGCTGAGGCGACGGCCCACGAGAGCGGCTTCTTCATTCGCCTGTGCGAGCACTATGCGAGTCTAGCCGACCGCGCCTTGCGCTACCCGATGCGTACGAGTCTTGCGGCTGTCGTATTGCTCATCACCGGCGGTGTCGCCTTCCTGCATTTACCCACCGGCTTCATGCCGCGCATGGATGAGGGCGGCTTCACCATCGACTACTTTGCCGCGCCCGGCACCTCGCTGGCGGAAACCGACCGTTTGCTGCGTCAGGTAGAGGCCTTGATCAAGGCAACACCAGAAGTGGCTAACTATTCGCGACGTACCGGCTTGCAGCTCGGCGGCGGTCTGACCGAGGCCAATGAAGGTGACCTGTTCATCCGCCTCAAAGCGCTGCCTCGTCGCGACATCGAGGAAGTTATGGCGGATCTGCGTGAACGCATCGAAGCGCAGGTGCCGGGTCTGAACATTGAGACCTTGCAGCTCATGGAAGATCTCATCGGCGACCTCACGGCCGTGCCGCAACCGGTGGAAGTGAAACTGTTCGGCGCCGACTTGGCGCTACTGCGCAGCACGGCGCGCGCAATCGCCACCACGCTCGAAAGTATTCCAGGTCTCGTCGAGATTCGGGACGGTCAACGCGTCGCCGGCGACGCGCTCGAGATCCATGTGGACCGTGTGCGGGCCGCCTTCGAGGGGCTCGACCCGGAAGCGGTGACGAAACAGTTGACCATGTTGATTGGCGGCAGTGTCGTCGGTCAAATCCAGAGCGGCGAAAAACTGCTCGACATACGTCTATGGTCGCCCCCCCAACTGCGCGACCGTGTCGAGGCCCTATCCAAGTTGCTGCTGCGCGCCCCCGACGGACATGTGTTGCCGGTATCCCGCGTTGCTGACGTGAGTGTAGCCACGGGTCAGCCACAGATTACGCGTGAAAACCTCGAACAGATGATCGCGGTGACGGCACGTCTTGAAGGCCGCGACCTCGGATCTGCCATGACAGAGGTGCACAGCCGTGTCGCTGCGATGCATTTGCCAACCGCGCTTCGCATTGAATACGGCGGCCTCTATGCAGAGCAGCAGAAGTCATTCCAAGGACTGACCGCCGTGTTCGGTGCCGCTGTATTGTTAGTGATGGGGCTGCTCCTTTATCTCTATGAGCGCTGGGCGGTGGTGGCGGCAATTCTGATCACGGTATTACTGTCGGTGGCAGCGGTATTTATTGGCCTGTGGGTGACGGGCACTGAGCTGAACATCTCGGCGATGATGGGCATGACGATGATCGTTGGAATCGTCACTGAAGTCGCAGTGTTTTATTTTGCCGAACTGAATACCAATGAGGCGGCAGATCGTCCCGCGCTGATCAGCGCCGGGCGTTACCGACTGCGCCCGATTCTGATGACGTCGTTGATTGCGATATTGGCGCTAATGCCACTCGCATTGGGGATCGGCACAGGCTCGGCAATGCAAACGCCGCTGGCAATCGCGATAATTTCGGGTCTACTTGCCGCGATTCCGCTCGTGCTGATCGTCATGCCCGTGATCTACTCCATGCTGGCGGCGGTTGCCGGCGCCGCGAGGACGGTCAAGTCGTCCTAGCCCTCACTATTCGCGGTAGGGCGCGCTGCTCTTCACGTTCTAGCCGACCTCGGTGCTCATTTATTTTGTCGGCGATAGTGCTGCACAATTCATCGCGTTGCTCCCAGCCTGCTGGCTTGCGAAATAGACACGGGCCTCGTTCTCAGCAATCGGCGACGAAACTTTCGCGTAGTTCTGGCCTTGCTCTGACGCAACCGTTCGCCCCAAGTGCGAGTCCGGACACTTACTCAGTATCGCGCGTTCGACCTAACAAACATGTGAAGCGTGCTCGAGCACAGTGACAGTTCTGCAGCGCCGCCGTCAGCGACGGCGTGTACATGCGAGCGGCGGGATGGCCGGGGGGCGCGTGCAGCCGCTGCCGACGGAAGGCACGATCTCGGCGCTCAACATCCCGCACTCGCCGATCGTGTTCGACCTGCACCAGGTTGCAGAGATCCGCGCCGAGTAGCTTGGCGAAAACGGGACGACGACCGAGCGCGTCCCGGCCGTCTCGATGAGCGAGTACAGGTTTAGCCCCCCGCCGGAACGAGATGCGAAACAGTGACGTCTGCGGGGCTTCCTTCGCGCTCACTGGCGGAGCTTGCACGCGCACGAAGCGCGCACCCGCAGGCGGCCAGGCACCACGCTGGCGCAAACGCGACTTCGCTTCATACAGCGCTATGCGCTGCTCAACCAGCAAGCCAATAGCGCCCAGACCTATGTTTGCTGTGCCGATGAATCGTAAGCGCTCCATAAACCTTTCAATTACCCACATCTTGCGCAGCCATTTGGAATCCAATTTCGATGTCGGTCAGCCGGGACATGCCTCGCCACATGACC